>JAOUPS010000003.1 GCA_029879735.1 Candidatus Bathyarchaeota archaeon
GGCACCCACTCGATACTTGTCCTCGGAAGTACGCACCTCGGAAGTGTACGCCACGCTCTTCATACTATCCATCCATTCTGGAAACCTGTCAAAAGCAAGCATTTCCCAGACTTTCTCACGTGGAGCCCTGATTTCAATCGACTTTTCTACCCTACCCACAATATCACTTCTCCTTCCTATCAATCATAATTATCTCTTTTTGACACTTAATAGCTGTTATCAGATGTCATGGGTAGGTAACGGTGCTTTTTATATAAGCAGAAATGGAAGTATGGACACTTTCCTAAAACTGCTATGCATGCGCGCGCGCGCGAAATCGCTGCCACAGCAGACATAAATTTGTTCATATAATAGCGCAACAGAGTGTATCATGATCTCCTATCCGATCTCAATTATTGACGGTCGTTTCCAGCCATATTTCCATTTGTGTTGTCTAAAATGCTTGCCTACCCAGCCTCTCAAACCCACTGATATCTTATGAACTCTTTCTAGATGTTCTGCTCTCTTCTTTTTCGGTATGGTTATTCCGCAGTGTTTACACTCTGTCAATGGTTTCATTTCCGACAACCTCAATCGATCTTCTTGGCTTCTTCTTCAAGCACAGCTTCTACATCGTCCGCGTGTGCATTCGATTTTCTGTTCTTGATAACCATTATGGCCGTAGCGCGCGGGGTGGTATGCCTAGCGTGTACTATAAATAGCAAATTGCTTCGCCTCATTAAACCATTCTTGTAATGACAACAAGTTTCATTCGAACGCGCAGATATTTAAATATGTGTGACTGTACCGCAACAGCTACATAAACTTTAGAGCGTCTACCAATACGGGTTTGGCGCGCGCGCTCTCAAACTTCACTCCCATAAATCAAGTGCGCGCACGCTTATGTGAGGCTTTTTAAATTCAGCTTTCCCTCTCACTTGTGGGAATACTATGACTGATGCGAAGGGTATCGTTTTGGTGAAAGATGAGAGTGGAAACGAGAAAATCTATACCAGGTACATCTATCTGCGAATGGTGAAGTCAGGAAGGAAACTGGAGTTAATACATGAAGCCAAAAACATGAAGGAATTGAAGAGAATCTTACGAGGTTATTGAGGCTTTTTTCCGGTGTTCCATTTCTAACACATTGTTTGCGACGTAAACACACGCGCGAAGCAAAAATGCTAAGTGCAACACGCGCTTGAAAGAGCTACTATCGGGTTGTATGCGCGCGCGCTAATTGTAAGTTACTACTTTTTAATGGCGATTCCGTTAGTTTGTGTGAGTGAAAGGTGAAACTGGCATGCCACATGTCGTACTAAACGGTGATGTCGAGTTAAGAGATGTCTTCGATAAAATGAAACCTTTGATCATAAGAGATGAGCATGTAATCCTGAGGACTTTGAAAAAGTACATTGACTGGGAAGAGAAGTCAATTCTAACAGAGGCGTTGGTAATTGAGAAAGGCAGAAAAACAGATTTCCTTGCTTTGCTAGGCAGTCGAGAAGACGCACTCGTCGTGAGAATCTACCCGGGTTCAAGCGTCGAGAAAACTGATGGAGTCAAACGACTGCTAGCAGAGATAGCACGACAATTACTGGATACCTTCCCAAATTTGAAGGTAGGAAAGACAAACCTACAGGACTTTCTGTGGAAGAAATCGTAAAGAAAATGCACTCGATAAAAGTTTAGCGCGCGCTCTCCACGTTTCGTTTCCCCAATCCTTAAAGTTATTAAGAAATCAGACTTCATAGCTTTCAAATGGTGTTAAATCGGTAATGTTGCGCTTGAGAAGATTCTCATATCGTTTCGCTGAACAGGTTCTTAACAGTAAGCTCGCTCTTAAGCAGGAAATTGAGAACATTCTCATTGATCCTAGTATTGATGTTTCTTCTCTGTCTAGACCTCAATTCAACAGTATTCTTGAGGAGAAATTTGTCGTTAAAGGATGGGAAAGTCAGCCACCAGTTTTTGATGAACCAAAAGACCCGGCAGCCAAAATGGGTTATTTGAAGGAAAGAGTCGGGATAGAGGTTGGCTTTGGACATGCTTCATTTATTGGAATTGACCTTCTAAAGTTCCAAGTTGCTTCCTATTCAGGACTGGACAAGATTGATGTAGGTGTCTTTGTAGTGACCACGAAGAACTTTCAGAAGAAAATGAAACGAGACTACAATAAGAACTGGGAAGGATCCTTAAGCTTTGAGAAGGTTGTTAAGTATCTTCCACACTTCAAAAGTGCAATACAATTACCTATCTACGTAATAGGAATTGATATGTAGCCAATAACTTAGGAAATATTGGGGAAAACATGTTAAGCAAAAATCAAAATAGAAAAGCGTTGCGCGCGCGGCATAAGTTACTTATTCTTGTAGGCATTATTTTAAAATGAGTTGAGTGAGAAACCGAAACTCAAACAGATTTTTACTTCCATATCTAGTTGAAGCCAATTTCGAGTACGAAATTCCAGTCTCCGGGCGGAAAAGCTGGGCATTCTCAGAGTGAGCTTTCAATTGTTTATCCATGGAATCTGTGGGATCAATTGGATACAGGTAAGTTGCCATTAATTGTAGAAACCAGCCTTTGTCTGTCTGATCAGATCCTTCGATAAGTTTCCTGAGAACCTTGACTGCTTTTCCATACTGCCCTTGTTGACACAGAATCTCCGCCTCTCGCTCCATTTCTGCTTATTAAAAAACACCTTTAGCTACCCATGACATCTCGTAACAACTATTAAGTGTAAAAAGAGACAATTAGGATTGATAATAGAAGAGGGGTTATGTTCTATGTCATTTGAAAAGAATAAGGCTATTATTCGCAGTTTGCATGAAGCCCTCAATAAGCACAACCCAGACTTGCTGGACGAGCTTATGGCACTAGATTATGTTGACGCACCTAACACACCTCATGAACTACGAGGTCTCGAAAGTGTCAAACAATACTATGCTGACGTTTACAGGGGCTTTCCCGATCTCCATTTAACTATCGAGGACATCATCGCTGAAGGGGACAAGGTTTGGGTTCGTACTACAATGACTGGGACACACACAGGCGAATGGGAATTCTTTGGAATTACATTCGCCCCTACTGGCAAAAAGATGACATGGACGGCTGTTCACATCTTTCGCATAGTTGATGGGAAGATTGTGGAGAGAAAGTCAGTCCGTGACGTGTTAGATCTCTTTAAACAGCTGGGTGTTATCGAATATACAGGAAAAGCAAAGAAACTCTTTCCAGAAGATGTCAAGTAACTGCCTTAGCCAACATTTCAGCAATCCACATGTCTATCGGGTAAGTAGCAAAAGCATTGTTAGATACTAGTCTTTTTTCTCTGATTTCGGTATTCCTATCCATCTTGGGGTTCTGTTCATGTATTCTCGATAGGCGGCACCGTAATGTCCAAGGCACTGGGCTTCTTCAACCTTTAGGAAAAATGGACGAGTGAATCCAACTCCTGATATGATGGTCAACAACAAGAAAACCCACGAAGCCGAAAGTATGCTCACACCCAAAAGAAGCAAAACCATCGTTACATACATAGGATGTCTAGAATACCGATAAATTCCTCTGGTAACTGGTTCACCCGCTGGAGTGTTCGCCCAACTCACCAGAACTAGTATGGTTCCAACTAAGCCTAGTAGCGTGATTGGAAGACCTACGTAGAACCATATCGTCCCTAATTTTAGCGGCAGAAAAACAGAGTATATAACGGCTGGAAAAATAATAAACTTGGAGAGAGAGGCGACTAACAGCGTAGTCTTAGACTTACATGCGCGCTGGACCGCACGCACTGGACCACCAGGTGCACCTTTTTTCATCATCAAGGGAAAACAGAGAAGTAGTATCAAGAGAGCGGGAACCATGAAAATCCAAGCGTTCCATAATCCTAATTCAAATTCTGGAATAAGTGACATGATTTTCTCCGCTTTGTTATATCTATCAAACGGATATAAGTTGCATTGTAGCCTAATTAGCTCGCTTCAGCTTTATAGCGCGCGCGCTAGAGAGAGAGAATTAAATTTTAATCCCCAAACCCAAACGAAGTGTGATATTGCAATGCATTGTATTATAATATACTATGTATTATGGGTATGGAACAATCGTGCATTCCTTAAACTCGAAACTGTTTTAAACCAAGTGTAGAATATATGGTTATAGGGAGATGGTTATTTGAGAAGGGAATATGAAGTTCGCGCGCGCGGTGTAGACAACTATGCTGCATGCATGCAACCGAGAGTTTTAAATAACAATCAGTGGAAATAATGGTGCGCGTACAAGAGAGAGGATATATTGGAAAAAGAAACGAATGATAAGTTTAAGGCATATTTGTTCGGCTCAATACTCTGGGTTTTACAACTGAAAGAGTTGCCCGACCTCTCGCTCACAATTCTATTTGTAGGTGTTATGATAGCGGCGGCAACGGTTGGCTATGTTGTTGCTTGGTGGAAATACAGGAAAAAAATCAGTCCATATATCAACGTTCGTATTACTGAATGCTGGCGGAATTTTGACCGAGATCAGGGTAGAGCTCAAAATGATGCTGAAGCAGCGCAAGCTTTTGAAAATCTTTCCAAATGCTTGAGAGGAGAGTCGGATTACGATAGAAGGAGGTGAATGATTGAATCAGGAAGAAGCAATTAACTCTGTTGCTGGAGAATTAAGAAAACCTGACTCGCCGCTCATGGTGTTCAAACCTGTGGACATTAAGGAATCATTTTTCATTGGACCCACTTTGATTGTTGCTGCTGCGCTCTTCTTCATCAACGCCTTTGGAAAGGGAGCAAAGACCGCATTAGAAAATAGAATTGAAGAATATGGCAAGAAAATAACAAACTGGGTTCTTGATAAGATTGAGGCTTTATTCCGTGGCGAAAGTGAGGATTCACAAATAGAAAAAGAAGATCTGAAAAAGAGTATTGATGACCTGAAGTCAGCTGCAAAAAAGGCAGACAAGAAAGCGTTGGAATCAGCAATTGAAGCAAGCGAAGATTTGATTGTTAGAATTCTTAAAGACAAGGGATTGACTCAGAAAAGAGCATCGGAGATTGCAAAGGTTGTTCGTAGTTCAGTGGAAGGACTGATTGGGAGCTAGTGCTAATGGGTCCAAATGAAGGAAAGACGCTTCTGGAGCAAACCAAGTGCGTCGCAAGGGCTCTGACTGCCTACATCCCAAGGCACTTTGACTGTGCATATGTTTTTAGTGAAAAACATCTAAAATATGAACTTGAAAACAAAGTTTCACTAATCGGAAAATGGTTAAAGAATGTATCACCAATTGGAGATCGATATGAGTTTTATCCAAACGAATGGTCTGGCAAATCAAGAGGTGATCTTCCTGAAGGGGAAAAAGTTGCTGCAACTTTTTATTGCAGTGAAAACGAAGCCAATAGAACATTAGAAGTCTTTAGAAGAGTCGTTGCTAGTCTTGAGAAAAATGTTGTAGTGACAGAAGCCTTTCGCAATCTTGCATATGGATCAAATATCGTTTCTGAAGAAAGAGAGGGGAATTTTGACAGGCAGTCTGTTGAAAATCTTAAGAGGACAGTTCGTGCAATTCATCCTGGGTTCAACAAGAGTAAAATAATTGAGTTTCGTAAGTCTTTGCTCGCGGACCAAGACGTCAAACAGATCAAACTTGCTGAGTATCCTGGTGATGTTAATCACTACTTGGCTGTCATGCCAAAACATCTAAAAGATTTTTCAAAACACCTAGCAGATGAACGTACAAAATATTGTGTTGATGGATATTTGTTTGGATCTGTAGCAACTACTTGCGACATTTGTGGGTATATTGCTCCAAAAGCAGCTTCAGACAATCCTATTCTAGGGGCTTCACATAACAGGGCTATATTTGCAAACTTCAGTTTATTGGCAATTTATCTGACCTCTAGTGAAATCGTTGACCCTAGTATTGTCTTGGCTGCGACTATAAAGAGAGCCATAACTTCAGGGTATTCGAGAGAATTGGTCGAGATAGTGGAGAAATATCAAGATATTATTTATCAAAAGATGTCAAGGGCTCTTAATGCGAGAAACACTGATGATGCATTGAATCTTCTTTATGATGCCATACCTTACGCCTTTGGTGCTAGAACAATATGTTTGAATCTTCGCTCCAATGCCGAGAAGATTGATAGTAAGACTCTAGAAACGGCGAATGCGAAATATTCCCAGTTGGATGAAAATCTTGTTCGTTTTATACAACCTTTTTCGCACCAGGTTACTGATTTTTATGGTCATCAATGGAGAAGAAAGAAATTGGTTATTTCACAGCATAAAAAAGGGGAGGAAGAAGACAAAATAAAGAAGACCATCAATTGTTGGATTGAAGAATTGTTGCTATATCCTAGATCAGTTATCAATAGTCTCTTGAGTGAAGACTGATTGACGTCTATTTTTCCATACGAAACATGCATGCATGCGCGCGAGTAAATCTAGGGTGCTGATCTCGTGTATACGCTTGTTTCCTGCCAGTCTCTGTTATCTCGGAGTTTCTTGAGATTCGTAATGAACGATGAAGGATAGAAACGGATACTTTCAAGCTTTTCTACCTTCATAAACGAGAATTCGAGCGGTTCAGTGTCATGCACGGGTTTGAATTTGCCTCCTGTAATGGTGGCTAAGAAGAATATTTCAATGCCATGCAAGTCAGGGAAGCCTTCTACAAAATCTCGTACCCACAGAAGCCGTTCCGCTTTGACCTCCAATCCTGTTTCCTCCTTAACCTCACGAACAAGACAGTCCTCTATTTTCTCGTGAAACCAAACACCGCCTCCCGGAAGATAGTAGTAATCAGTTTCAGGTCTCAAACAATGCCTACGTACAATCTAGTGCAAATAAGGCTGTTTTGATAAATGGAGACTTTCGCAAATATGATTTCTTGATGATAACCGTTGATGGGTTCCCCAATACAGCGCGCGCGCGAAAAACAAAACCTGAATGTCCCTCTAGGAATCTAAAATGTGAAATTATAGAGTTCTCTAAATGTATGATTAGCTAGAGTTTAGAACTTTGGGGGACTAGATTACTGTAATTCCAATTATCATAAATCCCACGATTGAAGCTACTATTAATATGAAACTGAGAATGTGTCTTTTCTTTAGACCAAATTTCAGATCGCGGACGGTTATGAAAGGGCCGCTTTGGTCGGCGAAGCATGCGGGAAACATCGAAAAAACTAACGGAGCAAGCAAAGCTAACATCGTCACCTTTTTCCACGTACCCTTGGACGCTTTCAGAGACCCGAGGGTAGTCCACAGCACGGCGAGAACGAACAAGCCGATGACCCATTCCCCTTTGAGAATCGCAGAGATGAAGACATTAGACTCCGCTTGTTCCGCAAGCCAGGCGTAGTGGTTCCACATGTGTACAGCTAAAGCCACGACGAAAGCCACGGTAGCAGCGAGCAGCACTAGAGCCGCTATCTTAAATCGAGATGTTTTCATATCTTTCAGTCCTTTTTCGATTTTGTCCTCTTTCTGCCCCTCACTGGGGCTAGGCGGTGACGCGCCTCCAACACATTCAGCGTTGGCTTAGCCATTTAACTCTATCCTTTCGAGGGTTTAAACATTTCTTCTAAACTTCGTTTAAGTTGGAAAAGTTTCGCCAGGAAAATCGCTCCCAAAGTAAACGCCTAACTGAGAAAATTTCGAGTTCTATCGGTTAGCTTTTGTCAACTCGTCTCTTGCGCGCCCACTGTTCAGCGTCGGTTAGTTTGCTGCCGAGTTCTCGTTCCACCATCACGCGGGCGGCTGCGAACTGCTCCAATATGATGTTGGCAGCGTCTTGTTTCGCGAGTTTCTGCAGCACCAGGTCGATTTGTCGGGAGACGTCTTGACTTTCAGCCGTCAAGGTGCGGATGCGACGATAGAGGCTGTCTGCTTCTTGGCCGCCTTACCAGCTCGTTCATCCGAGCCCACAAATGGAACATGGAGAATCTGCATTTTTTCTTCTTCTTTCAGTCCATACCAAGCCGCTATCGAAACTTCCAACAGAGGCAAACCATGCTTTTTGCAGTACTCATCTGTGACTCGTTGAAGCCTTTCTTCCGTAGCTTCACGCGCCAACTCCTCCGTTTCGGAACCCAGATACCGTCGAGGCTTCACTCCTTTGAATCTGCGAGGGTTCTGGATGAGTTTCTTGCGTTGCACCTCTCCAGTTGATTTGGTGACCGGCTTGGTCTTGCCGTCATCCTTGTAGAAGCCGACCGCCACGCGTTTATGTTTCTTTTTCGGCATGGGTCGTCAGGAGAAAAATATGCGATTCGGAACAGTCGGACTCCGTGCCGGTTATTTTTCTGAATGATGGGGCCATGGAGTTATACTATCTAACAATGAAAAAATATAGGGAGGCATCTCCAGAAGGAGCACAAATAGAAATACAAGAAGAGAAAACTGAGCAGTAATAGCTTATTTGAGCATTTGATCAATATTTCAAAATTTTAAGTGCGCGCGGCGCGGGCGAAATGGTACGTCAAATTGTCCAAAAATTCATTAGCACACTCGGTGAATCGCAAAAAACATAGCGCGCTGTTAACATAATAACTGTTAATTGAGACAAGTGTCGTAGGTTTGCGGCTTGAACACAAAAATAATTGTCTTTGACATGGATGGAGTCTTGGTTGACATCGAAAGCAGTTGGCAATTTGTTCACAAAAGATTCAATGTAGACAACAGAGACAACCTCAAAGAATTTCTTAATCATAGAATCAGCTACGGTGAATTTATGAAAAAGGACATCGCTCTCTGGGGGAGGGTGAACATAGATACTCTCAAGAACATCCTCTCAGAAGTTCATTTAATGAAAGGCGCCGAGTTAGCAGTTACTCAACTACAAAAAGAGGGACACAAAACCGCCATAATTAGCGCTGGAATTTCAATTCTTGCAGAACGCATTCAGCAAAAGCTCAAAATTGACCACATTTATGCCAACAAGATAATAGCCAATAGAAACGGAATTCTAACAGGAGAAGAAGTCGTCAATCCACTAAACAAAATAGCTGTGTTAAGAGAACTTGCTTCGAAAGAGCATATAACTCTTCTAAATTGTGCGGTGATAGGCGACACGATTTTTGACGTCCCTATGTTCAAAGCAGCAGGATTTAGTATCGCGTTCAATACCAACAATGAGCAAGTCAGAGAGGCAGCAGATGTAGTTGTCGAGGATAAAGATCTGAAAGAGATATTGTCATACTTCATTCGATGAGTGGTTCGCGCGCGCCTACGCCAAGAGTATGCTAACAGAGTGAATCTCACAAAGAATAGGCAAGAGAGCAAACTAAATATGAACTGAGAAGGTTAATCTCTTAAGCAGTGAACAGTTGATGAGTACGCTTTCAAAGGATACTTCGCAAAACAAAATAAGATTCTTGATTGACAAATATACAAAAGTTGCAGGAAGAGATTATACAGAACAAGACACCATAACCAATTTCATTATGCCCTTCATAGAAGCACTCGGATGGGACATATTCAATGTTCACGAAGTGAAGCAGCAGGGATATCCAGTAGAATTCAGAAAAGCGCTGCCCTCTGAAAACAGGCCGCTTGATCACCCTGATTGCACAATCTCTGTGAATGGCAATCCTCATATTGTTTGGGAATTTAAGCGTTTGACATCAGGTGGAGCGATAGATAGGCATGAGCGAACAATTACTGATTTGTTGAGCAAGGGAACGGGCCTAAATGCAAAATACGCTGTGCTGACAAGCTTTGCAGAGGCGGTGGTCTTTGACGTCTCAAGCCAGAAACGATTATTCCGAATCGATAGCCCCGTAGAATACTTCCTAAAATTCGAAGACATATGGAACCACTTATCAAAAGAAGCTGCTCTCAGATAGATAAAGAAATCAACACACACGAAGCGCGCGCTAAGTAAAGAGGGTAACCCACAGATGTCTATAGTTTAGAAGATTTGTGGACAACATTCTCCGTGAATCACTTTTCATCTTTCGTTGCTTTTCCGAGGAGCTCATCTTTAAGAGCTTGAAGCATGTCCTCAGTAAGGGTTTTGTTTGGAATGGCAAAAATCTTCTCAGCTGCCAGTTCCTTATGTCGCATTCCTCTGTATCGTGGAACCAGGTGAAAATGCAAATGCTCTGATGTCTTCTTGTCCTCATATGCTACCTCATCCTCTTCCCAATGTTCACAGAAGCTGTACAAATAGACCTTCTCTGCTTTCAGACGCAGTTTCATCAGACTGATAGTATCTCCAAGTATGTTGAAGAGGTTATCTCTTTCCTTTCGACAGAATTTTGAAAGGTCAGAGATGTCAGTCTATGCATCATCATATGTTCTTCTCGATATAATCAGTATTTCTCCATCTACACGAGGGAACTGGTCAAAGACTGCGACAAAATCATCGTTATCTGTCTTTTCAATACATTTTGCTTTTCCTTTGCCTTTCTTCCATGTATTCCACTGCTGTAACCATTCACAGAAGCGACATGATTTGTGCTTTTTCTCTTTTCTTTCCGGAGCCCCTAACAAGAACTTTCACCTTTGTCTGGATACTTATTCAATTATGAAAATACACATGAAGAAATATATATACAAAGAAAAAAGGGGAGATGCGGGAGACATCTCCAATGCAGTCAGATTAATCCTTTATGTGTAATTGTAATGCACTTCTCTTCTGGGATTCTGAAGTGTCCACTTCAAATCTCATCAATGATCTCTACAAGCACGACTTTGTCTGGATGAAGTGTCCAGAAATGATTTATAAGTATCTTCTCGTAATTCTACATTTGGATGAGGGTACCTAAAGATCGCGTGCCCAGCGGGTCGCGTGGTCTCCAGAGGAGGCAACGTCCGCGCAACAATATCAACGGCACGCGACACCTGAACCAGCTAATTTTATGGTTTTTGGCGATATCATCAAACTATTTAATGGCATACTCATCTGGATGAAGTGTCCAGAAATGATTTATAAGTCGGTATTTGAGTGTTCAGAGTGAGGTACCTAAAGATCGCGTGCCCAGCGGGTCGCGTGGTCTCCAGAGGAGGCAACGTCCGCGCAACAATATCAACGGCACGCGACACCTGTCAATTCATATTTCAGGGAAACCAGAAATATGCCTTAGGTGGATGATCCGAATAATTCCTCATTTTACGCAGATCAAAAGGTAGTAGTTGAAGCGGTTCAAATTGCCCTTGATCAATAATCGTCTTAGTTATACCAGCAATGACGTCTGCGATCTGCAGGGGCTGGGATTCATGGGAACGAAGATCTGCAAATAAGGGAGTATACTTTTCGAAGTACTGTCCATCCCTCTTAGCCAACGTCTGGACCAGGAGTCGTACAACCTTACTTGGGGTTAAAGGACGAAAATCTGCATCGCAATGTGTCTGGATACCATTCAATTTTTCAAAAAATTTCCTCTTGAGTGCAGGTCTAAGAGTCTTCTGTGTGGGATGCTTTTCATAGCCAGAAAAACACCCTTCTACAAGATTCTTGAAAAGGTTCTGTATTTTACCTCGACGGTCAATAAGTGCATTAGTTCTTATTGCCAGCAGACCATCACAGCAGATCGAAAGCGTCAATTTGTAATTTTTAAGCAGCTTCTCCCTGTAAGTTTTATTTAACTTTGACCAGTGTAACTCATTTTTTTGCTTATCCTTTGGCAATTTCATGTGTTGCTCCAAAAAGAAATATGCTCCTCCGTAGTCTGGAATGAAACAAACTACAATGATGGTCTCATTATTCCCGAGACCACTTGTATCAATTCCCACTGAAGGAATTTGGGACAAGTCTGGTATCAGAAAGAAGTCTTTGTCTATGGCTATTCGTCTTATCTTGTGTCCACCATATCCTATCAATCCTCGAGCAATCCATCCCGTTTTTACTCTGTAGACTTCGCTACTTGCAAGAGATTTGAAACTTGGGGCAAGGGCTTTTAGAAGGGACTCGTAGGAAGTTGGAGATGAACCAAAGGTCCTTCGGTGAAAATCAGCAGGTCTTACAAGCGTGGGTTTCAACCTAAAAGTTTCATGTTTGTAGACAAATTCTGCACCCAGATATGATTTTTCAATAATTTCAAAGAATAAATCAATCCATCTTGGATTTTTATTAACAACCATTCGAATCAAATGAAAATCATTATAGGATATAAAAAAGAGTTTTCATAATGCTTGTACCTACCTATGACATAAATGAAAAGGGGGATTTTGCGGGAGACATCGCCATTCTAACTTGTAATACGATATATGTTAAAACAATACTAACACTAGCGCGATTTTTTCTGATTTCTTATAAAATGTATAAGATCAAGTCAGGTTTCCACTATTTATAATAGTTTTAATTGGAATTGCTAGAAATGAACCTAACACAATACTAACATTTGATTTTTGCTACATTTTTGGCACAATTTTTCTCTCTCTAATTTGGGGCTTCTTTTTAGATTTCTAACACTCTTTGACGTTAATTATCTTTCAATTCTTCAAAGGCCCATTCAAGAGAATATTTTAGATCTGAGCCTCTTTTCTGCGATATCCTTCTTAGGGCAGGCACTATTCTGCTTGGGCATTCTCTACCAACCGTCACAAGAGTCTTCATTGCGCTCGACACACCATATTGGGGTCCATCCAGTAAAATCCTTTCCAATAGTGGGAGAACTTTGTCAGGGTTGTGTCTGCCAATCTTCCCTAGGATAGAAGTAGTATATGGTGTTAAGAACCAATTTTCTCTATTCTTGAACAACTTCTCAAGACAAGCTAGAACTCCATCAGGTTCTATTTCACTTATTTTGCCCAAAACGCGCATTGTGGATTGGTAAGCATAGTGCATTTCTGCTAGCCTCTCTAAAAGTGGCAAGGCACTTCTTGGATCAACTAAGCCTACCTGCTCGATCGTACCAATTAAGTCTCCAAGAACACCTCTTTCCTTGGCATTTTTCGCCAAATCACTAAGTAGGGATAGAGAATGAGTTGGAACTATTCTTGCAGCAGCCCTAAGCACATGAATACCATCACGAATATTAACAGTCCTCTTTTCACTCTCCATTGGTATAAATGGAGAAAGAGGCTGTGTGAGCACATCTCGGATGCAGTTTAGAAAAAGGACTAGGTCATCTGTTTGATGTTTCTCTATTTGATTTATCACACCTTCTAGATAGCTTGGATGTTTAAAATTCACCAAACCAATCTCAGTTATGTAGGGACTGCATCTATTTCTCATGTATTTGATAGGACGTAAGAAGAGTCCCATTCTACGGTTCGTGTTAAGTCCGTTTATGAACGCTTCATAGAACGCTTGTAGCGCATAAGGATGGCTATCTGGAAGTAGAGCGGCAGTGAAGATGAAGTATTTCAATCCATACTCTTTTTTCCTATCAAAACCAACGTACCATTTTTCCACTTCTTCTGTGATTTTCTGTGCGGCTACGATAGCACCTTCGAGGTTTTCTGCCTTCAGCCCATTCACAAAATTCTCAACAAAGAAGGCTATGTTGTGAGGGAATCTCAGAACTTTAACGATTTTTTGACCAGCTGCCTTTGCCAGCGCGAATTCGTTTTGATTTATTGCCTGTCTTTCAAGGTGGTAGTTCAGGTGGTTTTCCATGATTTTTATCAGATCGTCTGTGGAGTAATCGCCTTCCTGTGAGATCTGAACGATTAAGTCTTTTGGTATTTCATTTAGCTTTGTATCTTCTCGGGCTTCTTCGAAAACATTCTCTCTGGAGGTAACAATCACATAGTTTGGCTTCTCTTGATTCTTTTCATGCTTATCTTTCATTTTTCTGTAGACATCATCAATGTTTTGACCGATACTAGTGCTCTCAAACCTTACTTTTCCAAAAGGATCGTCTACCAAAATACCAATGTTCTGCTGACCAAATAGCAGACGGATGTCATAATACTCCGTGCATCTAACGACTGTATCAAGATTGAATCTCTCTTTTTCCAACGAAAGTAAAAAGTAAGCCATCGTGGTTTTGCCAACGTGAGGAGGACCTGCGATTATCAGGAATTTATCGTTTTCGAGAATTCTCTTGGCACTTTCATATTTTTCAATCGGGGGTACATACAACTTTCTTACCTGTTCGAGTTCCCAATTTTGAATCACAATGGGTTCTGGAACTAAATGCAACTTGGGAGGTATGGATGCAATGGCTTTTGTAATCTCTCCTTTAAGGTCATCTAGGTTTTTGCACTCCTTGAACTTTGTAGTCGCCAAGAACTCGTAAAACCTTTTAAATTCAGTATCTGAAAGGCCCAAGTTGCGTATGCTTTTCCCTTTCTCTCGAAGTATATACTTTTTATCTCTGGCAAAGACGAATATGATCTTTCTAAGTGTCCTCGCAGTCTCGATCTCATCGAATACTGCTGGCGATACTTCGCTTCCTATCAACAGAATAACAATATCTGAACTCGCAATCTTGCTCCTCCACCATTTCCTTACATGTTCAGCAGCGGGGTCGTCTTCAAACACCAGAGGTTCATGTGCGAGTTCTTTGATTGTGTCTATTGTGTATTTTCTTTCGTCCTGAAGATTCATCCTTGAGCTTACAAATATCCTCAAAGACACAGCCCATCTTTTGAATAAGTCCGATGGTATTATAAACCATTCGTGCGCACGAAGATGAACGATGAAAGATTCTACCTCCTATTATGCAGGGAGGAAAGAATTGGTTAAGCATGAATGTACGCGAGGATTGAGACTCAAACCCGGAGACATAACGCGCGCGCAAGACCTTTCTTGTAGTAACTTTCTTTCTCATCCATGTCCGAAGCAAAATACCATGCGAGCACAGAGAGGTACATGCCCGTTTTCACGTAGGCTCTTGCAAGTTCATCGGGAGCGTTGACCGTTGAAAGCAGAATGATAGCGCGCTCTCCGTATTGCACTGCCTCCCGTATTAGTTCTTCACGGAATTGAAAGTTCGATTCAAAAACATATCTGTGATCCGCGCTTGATGAGAGTTGGTTATACGTTTCCCCATATTCCAAAGCACTCCCGGTTTCGTCTAGACTCTTCAAAGCTTCCTTTGTGAGCCTCCAACACTCGTTAATTAGCCTCTTCTTTTCAGGTGCTTCTGCCGCGAGCCAATAGCCTATGTATGCGGGCATGGCATCGCATCGAAAAATCCTTGCGATTTTCTGCTCATCCGCCAGCTTCTCGTAAAGTCCATGAGCCTCCTCGTAAGCTTCAACCGCTCGTTGCATCCCTTCCTTAAACTCTTCTCGGCTTTCCGCTTGAAACGCCGCCCGATAGAAACAGTGGCCAATCCTCTCCTGAACATCTCCAGCCTTCAGGAAATCTTTCTGCTTCAACACGTAAGCCAAAGCCTTCTTGTAAAATTCAACTGCCTCGAGCCAGTCATACGTCTTCTCTTTTTCCTCTGCCTGAACAAGAAAACGTGGAACCTGGGCTTTAGACATCTATAAACCAATTATCAGATACATTTGAAAGTTGAAAAAGCTTTCGTAGACGACTTAAAATGGAACCTTGAAAGAAAAAATCGAACCTTTCACAGTATCGCGTCATGCACGTTAGTTTACGCGCGCGCTAAAACACTTACCAAAGAATAGCATTTACATTATCAATCTTCACCTTCATAAGTGCCTACGGATTTCTAACCCAGACCCTGTCGATAATTGCGTCTGAAGATTTGGTGCAGACTTTCGGTGAGGCCTTGGCACCCTTGATTGCAACATCCATACGCGTAATGTATCTCGGAGTGATGGGGTGGATAGGCTCACTCTTAACCATCAGAGGCGTAACAATAATCGCCCACGCACCACAGATGCCGAAGGATGCCCCGCGAAAACAAGCAGTAGCCATGCCAACTCCTCAAGAGGCGAAGGCTAAACGACCAAAAGAAAAGGTTAAGCCCTCAGAGCCAGAGGTCATAGTTATACCACCGGAACAAGCTTCACAGCCGCAACCACCGCAAAACCAACAGCGAGAGAAAAGCTCTTCGCAGCACTCACCCAATTCTTAAGAAACGCACACATCGCTGGAAAAGGAATAGGTATGAGGATACCGATTCGAATAATAGGCACAGCTACGACATTTCTCTGGCTATTCCTAATTGTTTTTTTCGTTTCTGCGGCATATTCTGTCAAAGACGTCAGTTTTGACATTGGAGAACCCCAGACAGACATAACGTCAGATAATAGAATACTCTTTTCTTTGCCTGTAACGATTGATAACAGGGGCTACTACAGCGTAGGTTCCTTCAACATAACAACTGAAATCTCTGATAACGAAGGCTTTATAATTACACTAGGTTCCACCTTCATCCCTGCAATAGAGAGAGGCAGAGAAATAACAAAAACCCACAACATGACGATAGACGTTGGCGACTTGTTGCAAAGCAGCCAAGATTATCTATTCAACGACACGGAACTAGAAATCCATGAAATAGTGAGTATGAAACTTGCGGAGATCATTCCAGTTCAAGCCTCAACAAACCTTTCCATGCCTTGGGGTGCACCACTATACAACTCCACGTTAGGCGAAATAGAATACGTGGCACATAATCAAACCCACACAAGGGCCATCATTTCAATAAGTTTTGAAAATCACGCCTTCTTCGACTTAACTGGCAGCATCCTAATACGCATGTACAATAGCACTAATGCTTTTCTGGGAGAAGGGCAAACAGCCATCGAAGCTCCGCAAGATGCGCATTACCAAGGGCATGTAGAGCTTAACGTTCCCATAGCAGGAATTTCCGGAAACGGATATTTTGAAGTGTATTTTTTGACCCCTTTTTTCAACTTTGGACCTTTGGTGGCTCCTTATGGCTGAAGCGAAAAAAGATTTCGGAAAGCGTCTTCGAGAAATCACGTTTAAGGCCCTAAAAGCAACCATAAAAGGCGTCCTTTTCTACGGAACCTACTTTGTTTTATCAACCTTCTTGACGCCAATCTCAGAAATATTTCCAAATTTTCAGCAAGCAATTGAAATTTTTGTCATGATATACATTCTCTTCATCATTACAGAAGAACTCACCTCTGGAACGATTTTTCAGTGCTTTTTCAACACGGCAAGGGCATTATTCGTGATTTTTTACCTTATTTTTTTGTTGAAGAGCGGAGTAATAGGCATGACCTTCCAAGGTGTAAGCTTGATTGTTGACCTTCGCTTGTTTCTGGTGATTGCTATGCTTCTCAGCTTGTTAGGACTCGCAAAATCTATGCTTCAAGCAATAAACTTTCTGAACGAAAAAGCGGAACATACACGCGTCTAAGTCTCTTATCAATCATTTGAAGTGAAGTTCCCGGCTCATCACGTATGCGTCTTCTCCGTCAGCGTAATAGCTTCGAATTGTGCGGTTGATCTGAAACCCTAGCTTTCTGTACAAGTTAACTGCTGCCGTGTTAGTTACTCTAACTTCCAGAAAGCACTGTTTCGCCTTGTAAAACTGCATGTTTTCCATAGCCTTGGCGACCAAGGCTTCTCCTATACCTTTACGTCTGTACGGAGGCAGAACAGCCACCGAAACTATATGTCCCTTCTTGATTAAGCCGCGGAAACCGAAGCCCGATAAGCCTGTTTCGAATCGGCACATTATATAACCGGCAACACCTTCGTTTTCCTCCGCAACTATGAAGGTTTCGGGGAATCTGCGGTGCAAATCAACAAAGAAGTAGTCTGAATAGTTCTCCGGTAAACAAACACGGTTAATATACGTAACACGTTCCAAGTCGTTCGGGTTGAATTTCCGTAATTTAAAGGTTTGTTGCAAACGTTCCTCCCCTTCTAACCTGGCTTCAATGTGAATTTTAGGTATGTTAACATCCTTTCATATTTAACTGCTTTTCAGGAAAGGCTAGCCTGTTTTAATCTCAGGCATCGTGAAATTTCCGTAAGGCATCGTCCAGACTTTAGCTTTTTTCCCAACAATACTAAAGGCTTCATTCAAGGCATCGTTTACAGCCCTCGCCGTTTTTAGTTTAAAAATGTTCGCTGCATAATAATCCGGCATTGACGAAACCAAAATTATCTGAACCCTTTGTAAGGCCTTCATCAAATAATAGGCTTTATGTCCACCTAGAACAAAATTGCGTTTGATAGCCCTTTCAACAGCTTTTAAATCTTTAAACTTAACCATCCAATCATAGAAGACTTGGTTTCCGTGACCCTCCGGACATTCAGCTACGAGGATTATGACACCGCCACGCTTAACCACTTCGAGGGCGCTGTCGACACCCTTGTAGGCTTGGAAAAGATTCACATCCGACGGATGTCCCCCTGGACTGACAACAACTATGTCTGCTCTTCGGTCTACTCGTACGCGATACATCCCATCAACAGCTTTTACCTCTTCATAGAACGCTTGCTCCAAATCACCCGAAAAAGCTTTCACAACTTCGCCTTTACTGTTAGTTACAACGTTTAAAACGAAGTCTACCTTTGCAAGTTTTGCGGCTTCAACCATGTCCTCGTGGATTGGGTTTCCTTCCAGAACTCCGGTTTTGGCTTTGGGATGTAAAAGCATGGCGTGATTGTGCTTTATTGTTTCTTCTCCTGAAACCGCGGGTAAAACACTTTTGCTTCCGCCGCCATAACCAGCATAATAGTGAAAACATGCATCTCCTGTTAGGATTTTCACATCTGCCTCAGCGAAAACACGGTTCAAGTAAACTTTAGTTCCATGTTTCCGGGTTTTGCCTATATAAATAAGGTCTTGAGCCTTGCAATCGTGGCTTATGACTTTCACACGGTTGAGAACCCCTTCACCCAACAGTTTTACTGCCTCTTCATGGGTAACCGCCTTGTGCATGCCACATCCAAAAACAACCGTTATGTTCTCATCTTCAACTCCTGCATTGTCTAACTCGTCAAGTATTGGCGGGACCATGAGATAGCTTGGTGCAGGCCTAGTTGCATCATCCGCAACAATTGCCACTTTATGTTCAGGCTTAACGATATCGCTTAAAGTCTCAGAACCCATAGGCTCCCTTAAGGCTCTCTTAATCTCCGCCTCAGCGTCTGACACACCGGGCTTCTCCACTGGTTCTATCGAACCCAAAAAACTTCGCGTTGGGACCCTCACACAAACCTCTGTTTTCCCATAGGGAAGCCACACGTCAACCATTTTTAGTTTCGCTCCAATGAAAGTTAAGGGTTCTTACAAGTCTTTTAAGTGTAACGGAGCTTCCTTATCAAAGGTCTTTTAAGCATTTAACGCAATAATTTTTTCTGGGATTCTAAATGTCAATCGAAACAAAAAACCCAGGCAAAAACGAAATCCTATTCGTATGGCTTAACCGTTACGCAGGAATAACCATTAAAACCACATCAAAAACGTTAGTCATAGACCCTGTTGACGTAAAACCCCGAGACTTCAAAAATGTTGACGCCCTCTTAATCACACATGAACATTATGACCATTTAGACCAATCACTCGTTTCAGAAATCCATAAGCTCACACAATGTGCAGTGGTGACAGATAATACGTCTGCCAGAAGACTTCAAAACGCGATTCCTTCAGAAAAGTTACATGTGATTCAACCAAACTCGGAAGTAAAATTTGGAGAAGTTTCCATAAAAGCTGAGAAATGTAATCATCCAGCAGCAACCCCAGTATCTTTCATAATTACAAGCGAGGATGGGGTTAAAATTTTCCACACAGCAGACAGTTTACCATTTCCAGAGATGGCAACCATAGGTGAAAAAGAAAAACTTGATGTGGTTTTCTGCACCGTTGGAATTGCTCCCGGGACTTCACCAGAAACTGGTGTCGAAATCGCAAGGTTAACGAAACCTAAAGTGGCTGTTCCCTATCACACGGGGTCAACAGCGGACTTTAAGAAATTCGCTGAACTTCTTAAGGCAGAAATGCCAAACGTCACCTGTTTAATCCCTGAAGTAGGTAAAATCTACCAAGTTTCTAAGAGGACGTGAAATGTTGCCTAAAGAAAAAAGCAGAGAATCAATCAAAGTTGAGATTTGCAAAATTCTGAATAAGATAGGTGCCTTACAGTTTGGAGTCTTCAAGCTCACAAGCGGAAAAATAAGTCCATATTACATAGACATAAGGATAGTTCCAAGCTTTCCAGATGCTTTTCAAGAAATCCGTGATTTCTACGTGAATTTCATAAAAGAAGAAATAGGCGTGAAAAACTTTGAAAGAGTTGCTGGAATTCCGGTTGCTGGCATACCCTTTGCATCCTTAATTGCCCACAACTTTAAGAAACCATTCCTCTACATCCGCAAGGGCGTGCGACTCCATGGGAGACAAAGGAGAATAGAGGGGGTTCTTGCACCTGGAGACCGTGTCTTGCTAATCGACGACCTAATCACAACTGGATTATCTTTAGTAAAAGCGTCAAAAGCCATAATGGCTGAAGGTGGAGTAGTGAGCGATGCAGTTGTGCTTCTGGACAGGGAAGAGGGCGGAAGAGAAAAACTTGAGGAAAACGGAATCGAACTTCATGCATTGCTTAATATGAGCGAGATAGCCATCAAACTGCACGAAATAGGGACAATAGACGAAGAGCAGCTGAAAACCATTTTGAAACAGATTAAAAAGGTGAAGGGCAACTGAAGTTTAAGTGATTTGTTCATAGAATATGAGGTCTTGTTCCTCTAATATTCCGTGGAGCTTGTGCACTGCATCATAAACGTCGTGTTCTCTTTTCGCTCCTGTACAAACGAGTTTGCCGCTTGCAAACAATAGTATGACAACTTTGGGCTCAGCCATTCTGTAGATCAGCCCTGGAAATTGTTCAGGTTCATACATCGTTTTCCCAAGATCGTAAGCTGCTTTTTCTAAATCTATCATTCCGCCTAAGCCAGCGGAAGCAACAATGTTCTGAATTTTCAACTCTGGCTTGCTAATGATTATTATTCCACCTTTTTTCAGTTCCTTGACCACCTTCATAACTGCTCTGCGAGCTTCCTTTTCCGACTTTGCACCCGTGCAAACCATTTTTCCAGAATTAAAAATCAATGTGGCTGTCTTAGGCCTTTTCAACCTGAATACCAGCCCCGGAAACTGTTCTGGACGATACTCCACGCCTGGAAAACCTCTCACAACAGCGTTTAAATCGACCTTTTGGTTTAAGGTAGCAGAAGCCACAACATTCTCGATCTTTATTATGGCTTTAACTTTCGGCATGAAGCATCACTTATAACTGAAGTGTTTAAATACCCTTTATAAAGCCTTAGGTTCTTCAGAAGTTTCCTCCACGTCTTCCTTTTGTTCAACTTCAGCTTTTTTACTTGAAAGTGCTGGAATAATGAACTCCGCGATTATCAGGATAATCAGTAGAAGTGCGATTATCAATATTCCAAAGGAATTATTCATGAGGAGAGAGATGTGTCCAACCCAAGGAATTCGCAAAACAACTTTACCAACCACATGATCTTCTGAAACCAGCGTAGAATCGGGTGAAGCGTTGCCGTCACCTTTCGTTTTGAAGAAGATTTTGTTGTCTATTATTTGTTTTTTAATAGCTCTGTGGACGATCAGTTCACCATCAGCATACGGTTGATGAAAAACGATGATGTCACCATCAGGGTATGAGGCTGCTTTAATCCCTTCAGGGTTTACTCCTTGAACGATAATTAAGTCGCCTACATGGAGTGTGGGTTCAAATGGGTGGGACCATCCATCGCAATATGAACCTGGCAAAATGCACATGCTGCCGGAAGCCACTGCCAATGCAGGGTATGGTGTGCTTAATACTATTTGAGAGCCGAACCAAAATCCAAAGAATATTGCAATTACAAAAATTATCATTACTGCGGTTTTGAAATACTCGTTTTTCCAAAGTCGTTTAAGCACAGCCACTGCCAAGGTTATACCTTCTTAGCTGAAATGTTCTTGTTGATTTAGACTTCCATGTTTTAAAACTTAACGCTTAAGTTTTGAAAAATAAAAAGGGATGTGGATGTAGCGGTGAGCCTAAAGTTCTATGCCTTCTGAGCCCAACTTGGCTTTACTCACAACTGCCCTGAATTTTTGCCGCATTTGGGACATTCGAACATGCCAAAGACTGTTACGGTGATCCGCCTTTTTTGTCTGGGAATGGAGCAACGAGTTCCCATGTTTTGTAAGGGTCTGTAACGGGTGTTCCGCATTCTGGACAGACGTTTTGTCTCGTTTTTGTTTTTGGCATGTAACAGCCAGCATTGAAGATGTTTAAATCTTCTTTTTCTCTAGTACTTCTCGGAATGTTTTCTTACATTTTGGGCAGTCGAAAAGTCCAATTGTCAGCTGCATTCTTTTTCCTTGCTTGTCTGGGCGTCCAGCCATCTTCCATGATTTTCTCTCTCTTGAAACACCAGTTCCACATTTCGGACATTTAGCCATTTAGTTTCCTCCAACATTCTCAGTAACCATGGTTTTTGATGATGTTAGATAAAACATTTTCCATTGTTTTTCGGTAGAAAATCTCTACTTGAACATCAAGTTTAGACACATTTTTTGCAAAAGGAGAAGCCGTTGCGGCGAAAACTTTTAAGTTAAGCTCTAAAGTTGCATAGTAATCGGACGGAGTTGGTTATGGAGGAAGGTTTGGCTTTATTTGCTGTGGAGTATGCTTCCAAACTTGGCGCAGATTAGTTGATGTCAGGTTGAAGACCATTACAACGAGCTTATAATAGTTGACAACCGCAAGGTTCATCGTAGAGTCATCAATCACAAACGTGGAATAGGCGTAAGACCATTGTTTGATGGTGCATGGGGATTTTGGTCAACAACAAATTTAACGAAAAATGCATAAGATAAGCAGCTGGAATTGCATTTAAAGTGGCAAAAGCGTCAACTGTCTGAGCTTCTCTCTCATGTGTTCACTAATATTGTTCAACAGTTTCAACGTCTATCCTGTAAATGTACATTCTGAAAGAATTCTTTGTTACTTTCCAAAATGCTTTTACCTATGGTTTTCCGCTTATTCCTTGACATTCGAGGTCTAACCAGACTTGAAAGACTCTCCTGAGAACGCTTTTGACCTACTTGTTAAGCCAGTTCGAAGGCTGATTGAGAAGAGGGGGTTCTCTAAACCAACAGAACCGCAAGAGAAGGCTATTCCAAGAATTCTTGAGGGAAAAAACGTTCTCCTTATTTCGCCCACTGCTACGGGCAAAACCGAAGCAGCTATTCTGCCGGTTTTGAGCATGCTCCTTCAAGAGCCTCAAAGAATTCTGGGCATAAAGGTCTTGTATATTACTCCGTTGCGGGCTTTGAACAGGGACATGCTTGAGAGACTTGAGTGGTGGTGCAACAACCTAGACATAAGGCTGGCTGTTAGACACGGCGACACCGAAACGAAGGAAAGGACAAGACAATCCAGAAGTCCACCAACCATCTTGATCACAACTCCTGAGACCTTGCAGGCTATACTGCCAGGCTGGATTCTGCGTCAGCACCTAAGGCATGTGCGCTGGGTGATAATAGACGAAGTGCACGAGATGGCTGACAGCAAGCGTGGAAGCCAGCTGTCCCTAGCCTTGGAAAGGCTTAGATGGATTATCGGCAGAGACTTCCAAGCAATAGGTTTGTCCGCCACCATTGGTAGTCCCGAAAAAGTGGCTCAGTTCCTCGTGGGAAACGGCAGAAGCGTTGAAATTGTCCGTGTTCCAGTTGCGAGAATATTGCGGTTAAAAATAGTTTTTCCAAAGCCCACAGCCGAAGATTTGAGGCTCTCTTCACAGCTTTATACGCATCCGGAAGTTGCTGCTAGGCTGAGGGTAATCAGAGACTACATGAGCAAACGTGAATCAGTACTATTGTTCACAAACACACGGGCGATATCAGAGGTTTTGGCGAGCAGATTCAAGGTCTGGGACATGGACTTCCCAGTCTCGATACATCATGGCTCCCTTGCCAAGCCATCTAGGATAGCTGCTGAAAGGGGACTGAAAAACGGTGAGTTGAAAGGGCTCGTTTGTACGAGCAGCCTCGAGTTAGGCATAGATGTAGGCCGCATAGACATGGTCATACAGTATATGAGTCCGAGACAGGTTACGAGGCTTATACAGCGTGTTGGCAGAAGCGGTCACAGAATTGGGCGCATAGCCGAAGGAATAATAGTCACAATGGATTCTGACGACACGCTTGAAGCCTTGGCCATAGCCAGAAAAGCCCTAAAAGAGGATTTGGAACCCGTCGAAATCCCCCCCAAGCCTTATGATGCCTTGATACATCAAATAGCTGGTTTGCTGCTTAAGAGGAGAAGATGGCAGTTTGACGAAATCTTGGAAGTATTCCGAAAGGCCTACCCGTACCAAGATTTAACAACAGAAGATGTTGAGAAAATCCTCAGATACATGCATCAACGCTTTCCACGCTTAACATGGGTTTCCTTCGAGGACAAAGTAGCCCTAAAACCGAGAAGAACAAAAGCCCTCTTCGAATACTACTTTGAAAACTTGTCCATGATACCCGATAGGAAGCAATACCTTGTGGTTGACATGTCAAGCGACTCTGCGGTGGGAATACTGGACGAAGCCTTCATGGCTGAATACGGCAAACCGGGAGTAAAATTCATCATCAGAGGAACCCCATGGCTAATTCTACACGTCTCCGGAGAAAGAGTGCACGTGAAACCAGTTAATGACCCTACTGGGGCTATACCGAGCTGGATAGGCGAAGAAATCCCAGTGCCCTTCGAAGTTGCGCAAGAAGTAGGCTCCATTAGAGGTTTTGTTGAAGAACAAATCAAGAACGGACTCTCGCCTGAGGAGATAGCCGTCAAGTTAAGTGAGCAATACCCGTCGGATAAAGACACCATTTCGCGTGCATTGGCTGAAACGGTCGAGCACGTGAACTTTGGATTTCCAGTTCCTACAGACAAACGAATAATAGTCGAAGACTGGAAAGAGTTCGTCATAGTTCACGCCAACTTCGGTTCGCTTACGAACAGAGCCCTAGCCCAATTGTTAGGTCAGCTGCTCTCCGAAAGGATCGGATACGGCGTCGTGGTTCAACATGACCCATACCGCATCTTCATACAAACAATGGGTGCCGCAAACGCGGATCGAACAGTCACGCTGTTTAACGAAATGCGAGCCATGTCAGACCAAGCAGTCAGAGACAGCCTAACAAGGGCAACCGTGAAAACAGGAATTTTCAAGAGGAGAATGATTCACGTAGCAAGACGTTTTGGAGCCATAAAGAAATGGGCTGACTTCAGCAGCGTGAGCCTACAAAGACTGATAAAAAGCTTTGAGGGCACACCAATCTACGAAGAAGCCTTAAAGGAAGTGTTCACAAAAGACCTGAACCTAGAAAGACTTGTTTACGTTCTCAGAAAAATCCGAGAAGGTGAAATTCAAACACAAAAAATTCAAACTGACGGAAATGCAACCCCTGTTGCCCGTGTAGGAATTGAACGGGTGAGCATGAAAACTGATTTGATTCCTCCTGAAAGGATGAGGGCAGTGCTAGTAGAATCAGCCAAAGCACGATTACTAAATGAAACGTGCGTTTTCGTCTGCACAAACTGTTGGAGCTACATAGAAATGATGCTTGCCAAAGACCTGCCCCACAAGCCAAAATGCCCAAGATGCAACTCCACTGCAATAGGGCTTCTCAAAGTCGGAGAAGAAAAGGTTCTTCCAATTATTGAAAAGAAAGGCGAAAAACTAACCAAAGGTGAGGAGAAATTGCAAAGGTGGGCGTTGCAAACGGCGCAGTTAACAACGAAGTATGGAAAACCCGCTGTCGTGGCATTATGCGCCCGAAGAGTTCGGCCATCAGACGTCGTTGGAGTTCTTGAAAAAGAACCTAAACTTACCGACAGATTTTATGAGTTGATTCTTGAAGCCGAACGTAAAGCCATAAGCAGAAGGTTCTGGTAAGTCTAAGACTCACAACAACTTTTAAATTAGCGGTCCCCTTATTGTCGCTAGCATCTTTATTCACGAGTTATGGAGAGAAAACAAGCTTGGAAATAAGTCGGAAAAAACTCAGAGACGAAGTTCTCAAAAGAGCTAAATACGTCAGAACGTGCGTTCTTGCCAGAGAACTGTGCCTTCTGGTTCGCACAAACAGGGCCGTGTTGGAACCAAAAGATGTGCATGAGGCCTGCCTCCACATATCTGATCTCTGCAAAGAACAAGGATGTGAAGAGCCAAACGAGTTGTGTCGCAAGGCTGCAGAAGCGGCGTTAACAGACGAGAAGAATTACCTTGAGTTATGTGCTCAAAGCTGCCAGAAGTGCGGGGAAGCCAGAAGACCCACCCCTAAAACGGGAAAGGCAACCTATGTTGCTTAAGTTCTGTGTAAAAACCTTTAAACGAGCATGACACTCGTGAGCTAGAATAATAGTCATGTTTGAACGGGGGCATCGTGAACTGTTCATAGCACCTTATGTTCCAAGCCCGCTTCCAGTGATTCGTCAAATGCTTATTCTAGCCGAATTGAAACCCGGAGAGGTTTTCTTTGACTTGGGTGCAGGAGACGGCAGAGCTGTTATGATGGCTGCAAAGGATTTTGGTGCAAGAGCCGTCGGGGTCGAATTGAGGGAGGACCTTGTGAAAAAAACATTGAGCAGCATCTATGAGCTTGGGCTTCAGAATAGAGTGACAATGGTGAACGGCGACATGTTCAAGGTAGACTTAACTTCGGCGGACGTTATCTTTCTATATCTTACCACGAGTGCAAATGAGAAGATCAAGCCCAAACTTGAGGCTGAACTTAAACATGGGGTTCGTGTGATCTCCCATGACTATGAAATCGTAGGTTGGAAACCAGTTAGGGTTGAGAAGTTCTGCGAAAACCCAAAGTTAGGATATCCCTCACACACGCTTTACCTATACAAGAAAAGATAAACTTCTATAAGTGAAACCCATGCTTTCAAGACCTCTCTTAGAGTTTCATGGACAGAGGCCGACGCAGCACAAGCCGTGCATTCCTCCAACTATTTAAGATTTTTCGAGAGAACAGAAGAAGAATTTTGCCAGTTCTGTTTCTTTCCCCCTTTTTCCGCGTAGGACTGCTAGGCTTTCGTAAACATTCACTATTTTTGGGAAGGGCGTGCTTTTTTCGGGTTATATCCCTCGTGTGTATAGGCGTATGCGATGGTATGGTAACGCCCATTTTCCACTCTATTTGCTCCGGTGAGAATCCAGCCTCAATCAAGTGTAACAACGCTTTTTTTGGCGTTCCATAGGTTTCAACCAGCTCTTCGAAGGATGGCGGCTTAACTATTGACATTTACTCGTTTCACTGTTGTTCTGTTTCTTCGGTTTCTGGCATGGGTTCTACTGCTCTCAGAAAACCGTCCGGTGTTATGTCAACCCTTGTTCTTCTTCTCTCAAAATTGCACATTCTGCAGTCTAACACGCGAGAGATGCGCACGAATTCCCCTCTGTTTGCGGCTAAATCGACTTGCTGGTCATGCCAGTAGACCCGTCCATAATCGACTATTATCGTTCCGTCAAGGTTGTGGGCTAGACCTATGCCGCCAGCCATCTCATAACTGTCCCAGTTTTCTCTACTTCTCTGATTCACATACAACGCGGTTATCCCGTGGACTTGGTTGTATCTGGCTAGTTCCATGACGCGGTATTTCAATGCTCCCCGGTAGGCTTCAAGCACGGTCACAGAGTCGATTATGGCCAGTTCGATTTTCTCCTTTTCAGTAACGTAACGGTAGGTTTCAGCGAAAGTTGTCCAGTCCCGTAGTTCCGGATAAGCCACGGTGTCAAGCACAAACATGTTTTCGCGGATTTTGTTCCAGTCCAAGCCTAAGATGTCTGCCTTCTGTTTTAGGCGAGACTGCAAATCAAAGCGTGGAGTTGGGCTCTTCCATGTGTCTTCTGCTGTTGCGTAAAGCACCCTTCTTTCGGAGGCTGCTACCCTGACGGCTATTTCTTCAACGAGTATGGATTTTCCAGCACCTGGCAGGCCTGTGATTGCGAATTGTCCACATATTGGTATGCCGTTTAGGCTTTTTCCTTCTGGTGTCATGAAGAAGTGGTCTATGAAGGTGCCTGTTGGGAATTCCACTAGCGGTTTTTTGGCTTCTGGTGCTTCGTCTGGTCTTGAGACAATGGAGCTTAGTTTTTCTTCCTTTCTTTCTATTCTTGTTGTCATTGGTTTTGTTGCCAGTTTCCATTCGTCTGTCGGTTTTTTAGCGGTTTTCATTGCTTCTGCGAGGGTTTTTGCCATGGTTTTCATGAGCTTCTCAACTTCTGGGGTTGTGGCAACTTCTGCTGCTGCAGGTGGCGGTGTTTGAACTTCTGGAGCCTGCAGTGGCGATGGGGTTGGAGCAGCAAACTCAGCTATAAGCGTCCACTGTTCCCCTCGCCGTTCAATAGCCCCTTTTCCCTTCAAAGACTGCAGAAGTGCATACGCGGAGTTCGGTCCATACTTGGACATACCCAAGCCTTCTGCGATTTCGTTGAGGGATGCCTTACCATCGCGTGTTTTGAGGAATTCTACTACGCTTTTTTCTTCAACCATGGTTTTCCCAAGCTTAAATGGGCTTAGACAACTATAAAGTTCACGCTTTAATCCTATTTTTTCTCAGCCACAAATTTCCGCGCATATCAAGAATGTAAATAGCGTCGCTAGCACTTTCAAACAAGGATTTGAAAGCATCAACAATAGACATGTTTTTGGAAAAGGATGATAGCTCGCTCAAGTGCAGTTCTGTTCTATAAAGGAAAATTTCAGTTGCTCAACAAATCAGGTTATATGCACGAAAAGGTAAAGGTTAAAGTTCTCGTTCAAGCTGGATTGGGATTAGCTATGGTTAAGCCTAGAATCGGTTTGTCCATGCTTTATTGTCTGGGCGAACCATTCAAGAAAATGACTGAACGCCTTCGCAAACTGGAAACGGCTTACATAGAGATTGTTGATGAAGGCTTTCACGCACTAAACAAGCAGAGAGTTTCAACATTGAAAAATATAGGGGAGTCTCACGGCTTAAAATACTCCGTGCACGCACCCTTCGCAGACATAAACATCGCTTCACCGTCCAAGCCAATCTTGAAGGCTATGCTTAAACGATTGGAAAAATCCATTACTCATGCAAGTGCCTTAGACGCTTACCTGTGGGTTTTTCATCCAGGATTAAAAACTGGCGTCAGCATGTTCTATCCCGGCATGGACTGGCTTCAAAACCTGAAAACCACACGTCTACTGTTCAAGTTTGCAAGGGACCGTGGCGTGGAAGCCGCAATAGAAAACGTGCCAGAACCTTTCCCATTCGTTATGAAAAGCGTTGAGGACTTCAAAAGATTTTACAGCGAAGTTGGCGAAGGCATAGGCTTGGTTTTAGACATAGGACACGCAAACATCAACGGACAAATAGGGACTTTCCTAACAACATTTGCAGACAAGATTGTGCACATGCATGCGCATGACAATTATGGAAAAAGCGACCAACACTTAGGGATAGGTTACGGTACAACCGACTGGAAAAAAGTTGTAAACCTGTTGAGAAGAATATCTTATGATGAGATTATAATTGTTGAGTCTTTTGAGCACGTTGAGGAGAGTATGCAAAAGTTAAAACAATTGCTCGCTTAGCATCCTTTAATTGTCCAAAAGCGGAATTTCTATTCTCATGAAGTCTTCTGCTACCTGTGTGTTTTTGAAGATTTTCTGTGCTTGTTCCAATAGCAGGCTTGTGTCGTCATATCTTGCACTAATATGCGTTAGAACCAGTCGCTTCACTTTTGTTTTTTTTGCGTTTTCAGCCGCTTGACTTGACGTTGAGTGCCCGTCTTCATCTGCTCTCTCAGCCAACGCATCATCCAAAGTTGCATCGTGAATGAGCAAGTCTGCACCATCCGCAAACTTCACAAAGCCCTCAAACGGTCTCGTGTCACCTGTGTACACGATTTTTCTTCCCGGTCTGGGCGGTCCCACAACGTGTCCAGGCTTTACGACTCGGCCAACGGGCAGCTTTACTTTGTGTCCGTGTTGAAGTCTTGACCACATGGGTCCTTCTGGAATGCCTAAGACTTTGGCTTTTTCTGGATAAAATTTTCCGGGTCTTGACTTTTCCACCAGGGCATATGCGAGGCTTGGGATTACATGATTTGCCCAAATCGCGTGGACGGTGTATTCTTCTTCGTCGCAGATAACGCCAGTCTCCTCTATCTCCTGAATTTCAACGGGAAAGGTCAAGACAAACTGCACTGTTTCCCTGATTGATTCGATGAAACGCTTTATTCCGGGTGGTCCATAAACCTCAAGCTTCCTTTCTCTGTCAAGCAAAGCCATGGTCTGCAATAGTCCTGGCAAGCCCAAAACGTGGTCACCGTGCATATGCGAAATGAAAGCCTTCATTTTCCCATGAAAACCCGTTTTAGCCTTTATCATCTGTCTCTGAACGCCTTCGCCGCAGTCAAACATTAGCTGCTCGCCTTTGCGTTGGATGAGGATGGCGGGTAGGCTTCTTTTAGGCGTTGGAACGCTTCCGGCCGTGCCTAGGAGAATGACACGCAAACTCATATCGTTTACACCTTTTCGAATACGGTTATTTCTCTTGTTAGGCTTCTGTGAACATAAACGAAATGGGACTCTAAATGTTTATACCCTAATGCCTTGCCTACACTGCTGATATTCAATGTTTTTGGTGCAGCCATACAAACCCGCTGTCCCTTATCAAGCATGTCGTAAACACTCGTTAAAACTTCCTCAACTACCTGTTTGGTGGTCCGTTTTAAGGTGGTTGCAGATCTACCGTAAGGCGGATCGGTTACGACACAGTCAACCTTAGTTATCGGTATGTCCCTTGCATCCGCGACGAGGATGCCTTCAGTTTCAATGTTAAAATAAGATAGGTTTTGAAAAGTTCCTCTAGCCATTCGCCTTTGAATGTCAAAGCCCAAGACTCGGCAGCCGATGAGTGCAGCCTCAATGAGCATGCTTCCGGTTCCGCAGAACGGGTCAAGTAATAGTTCTTCAGCCTTAGGCTTGGCTAAGTTCACCATGCACCTTGCAAGCTTAGCGGGCATTGCCGAAGGATGGAAAAAAGGCTTTTTCTTTGGGCGTCTTTCAACAAAAGGTTTCGGTGGAATTTCAGCGAGCTTCACCCCAAAGATGAATTTTCCGTCCGTTAAGATTCCCGTAAAGGTTTTATCAGGATTTTTTAGGTTCACCTTTGCCTTGGCTTTTTTGTTCAGTACGAGTTCGCCAAGCTTCCTCTCAAGGGTCATCCCGTTAATCTTAGAGGCGTAATTCTTTACGTGTTTCACGCGAACTGCAAAGCTTTCCTTCTCCCTTAAAACCTCATTCAGGCTTGTTGAACGCATGCTCTTCACTATTTCGCTTGTTTCAGCTTCACAATTGAACAGTTCTAGTCCGCAAAGCCTCGTAAATGCGGCTCTAAGCCTTACAGCTTCCACACAGCCTAAATCAGCTTCAAGCCTTAGTGTCTGGTCGAGCTGTTCTAATGTTTTAAAAGCGTAGCCTTCCGCTTCAAGTATCATCTTTAATTCCGAAACTGGCAGAGTTTTATGCTCGCCGGAAAGCAGAAAAAAAAGTTTAGCCACGTTTATGCTCCTTTATCGAGTTAGTTCCCTGCTTAACAAAGGTGCAAGAGAAACCTTGCTCACGCGGCTTGGAACACTATCCGTGCCAACAATTTCTTCAACCCCAACTTCAAGAATTCGCTTTTCAGCGTCTCCGATCAAAAGCGGATGAACACAAGCGACGTAGACCTTACCTGCCCCAAGCTCCCTCATAATTTTTGCTGCTAAAGCTATCGTTCCTCCGGTGCTGATCACATCGTCGAAAATTATCACAGTTTTTCCGCCTACGTCAAGCGTTTTCTTTTCCATGGTGATCTGCCCAGTGTGAAGGTCCCTGTGCTTCTCCAAGCAGCCACATCCCCCGCCTAAAACTTTTTTTGCCTCTTCAGCAAGCCATAACGCACCATCGTCCGGCGCAAGTGCAAAAGCCTTATCAACGCCCTTCTGTTTGAAATACTCCGCAAGCAGCGGAATCGCCGAGACTGTCTTGGCTGGAAACGGAAACTTCGCCAAAACCTTCTCTTGGTGAACATTCACCGTTATTAAACTGTCAACTCCAGCTGCTCTAAGCATCCGCGCAACCACTCCTGTGCTTATAGCTTCGCCTTGAAGGAACACCTTGTCTTGACGTGCATAAGCCAGATAGGGCACGACAACGGTTATTCTTTCTGCTCCATGTCGCTTGGCTGCATCAGCAATCAACGCCAACTGTATAAGCCTAGTATCTTGTGGCGGACTCGTCGTCTGCACAATGGCTACTTCTTCGTTTTGCACCGTTCCTTCAAGCCGAACGTAAGATTCCCCGTCTGGATAGGTTTTGAAAACCAGTGTCACTGCTTCTACGCCTAAGAGCTCTGCTACTTCTTCTCCTAACTGTTTGGAGGCTGGCCCCGGAATTATCTTCATAGTTTTCCGCACCTAGGTGCCACTTGTTTGCATTTTAGATTTTTCCAGAAGCCCTATGGTGCTCGATCAGTTCTTTCGCTCTGTCCATGCGGATTTTGTGTTCCTCAACCATCTTCTCAGCAACCAAATCTATCAGTTCGCCCGTTGCACCAGCCGCTACCGCAATGTTTCGAGCGTGAAGAGACATGTGTCCAAGCTGTATCCCTTCATGAGCTAACGCGCGCAAAGCTCCAAGGTTTTGGGCTAAGCCGACAGCCGCTAAGACTTCGGCAAATTCATTAGCAGTCTTTACACCTAGAATTTTTATGGCTATCTTCGCTATTGGATGCGTTCGCACGGCTCCGCCTATTAAGCCGACAGCCATCGGCAGTTCAATTGAGCCTACTAGGTCGCCGTTTTCGCTTTTCTCCCATGTTGAAAGCGTCGTGTAATGCCCGTTTCTGGCTGCGTAGGCGTGGGCTCCAGCTTCTATTGCGCGGTGATCGTTGCATGTTGCGATTATGACGGCTATTATGCCGTTTAATATGCCCTTATTGTGTGTGGCCGCCCGATACGGGTCTGCAGCTGCAAAGGCATAAGCGTTCACTATGCTGTCTACGACTTCTTCACCGCCAACAGCATCCTTAGGAACGAAACACCATGCCCTCGCCAAGCGTTTTGTAGCCAAATTAGAAATTATCCGCAGATAGACGCGGCCTCCCGTTACGCGTTCTATTATTGGAGCAACAGCCTCAGCCATAGTGTTTACAGCGTTGGCGCCCATGGCGTCTCTGCAGTCCACACGCAACTCAGTAATCAGCATAGGTCCTTGCGTTGTGTGGATCACTTTTGCGTCTAAGTCTTTCGCTCCTCCGCCGACGGAAACAAGCACTGGGTCTTGATCATTTGCCTTCTTCAGGATCTCTTCTTTCGCTCGTGTGACACGCATCTTGGCCGCATGAGGGTCTTTTATGCCTACTGCTTGTATCTGCCCGATCATTATTGGCGGCGTGCTGCTTGTGTAGAAGCCTCCGCCTTGCCTGGCCATTTTCGCTGCGTAGCTTGCCGCTGCCACAACAGACGGCTCCTCAATAGCCATGGGAATCAGGTAGTCACGCTTGTTTAAATGGAAATTTACAGCTATGCCCAAGGGTACAGGTATAGCTCCGATAACGTTTTCTATCATGCGGTCAGCCAAATCTAAGGACAAAGAACCAGTTTTCCGCAGTAAATCCGTCTCTTCATCAGTTAGGTCAGCGAATTCTTTGACAAACTGTAAACGCTCTTTTGGGCTTAACTTATAAAATCCTGAAACCAAAGATGATCTGCTCATGCATTTCACCAATGTACTTTACAATCGAATAACAGAAACGCCTGCTTTGCTTTTAAATTTTAATCCCCAAACCTGCTTTTGACAGATAGGAAGAATGTTATAGAACAAAATTCTATTTGCGGCGACGTTTTTCTTGTTCTTTCCAAAGCGCACTGGACTCTTCTAGTTGATTCAGGTAACGCGTCTTTTTTCTGTCGTAGTGAATGCTCAGGATAAATCCGGCGGAGATCAGCACAAACCCGAGAATCGTTAATATTAGACCTAAAACAATGGAAGGATGAGATAATTGTTGATATGGAAGCATGAGAAACCATTGAGGGCTTTCTGCTGCGATAATAGTTTCGAGGAAACCCCCTACCAAGAAGGTCGCACCCAGAATTATTGTTAGGTACGCGAGAATTTCGTTATGCGCGGATTCCTCTGCTTTCATGTGCAGATAGTCTTTGAAAGACAATTTAGTTCACCATCAAACGATTGCGAAACGATAGGTTTGTTTATTTTATCTAGGGTATCTCTAGTAATGTTTATGATTTTGAACTCTGAATCACGTATGTGGATTCTTAATAACTCGTGCTAGAGAAGAAACAATGAGTTGAAACAAAACCCATATGCTTTAGACGATATAGTTGTAGGGGCTTCGTCGATGAGTTTCAATAGCGCGCACAAGTGGGACAACAATTAACAATGCATGTTGAAAAACTGAGTGCGACTATGAATGAAAGGAGTATTATAACGAATGAATTTAGAGTGCGAGGTTATCGATGGTGTCTTAAAAATTTTTGAATTTTGATAGGATTCAAGATGGTGCAAGTTTAAACAGAATGCAGACCTTAGTCCAAATTTCTGGTTAATTTTTGAGTAAAGCTTCTTCGAGCACATCGATATTTAGAAAATGTGGAGTTGTCAGAATATCGCCTTTTACCATGTTCAGATTTTCTGGTCGAAATTGTTCAATCCTTCCCGAATTGTTTGTTGCTATTACTATTTTTTTTCCAAGAGCATGTTTTATTCCGGTTTCGATTAAATCTCTTAAGTGGAGTTTTGATGTGTACCTTATCATTCTTGTTCTCACGTGAGGGTGGTTGACTTTGTTGAGTTTCGTTGCCAACCAGAGAAGATACACGCTCTTATCTTCAAAATCATCTGTTACGATTATTATCTCGCAGAGACCTGGATATTGTTCCGAGAATTTGAAGCAAGTGTTTATCTGCTCGACCATTAGGATTTTTTTGTTTTGAACTGGTAAGATGAATGTTATCGTGGGTTGCAGTTGATGTGCCATGCTTATCTTGTTGTTTTTGGTTTTGCAGTGTAAAAAGGGGTGTTCTTTGACTGGATGTATATCATGTGCTGTGGTATTTCGTAGTTTTATGCAAGCTACATAATTGAAGGGAGAACCTGAGTTTGATAGTTTGAGATTTGTTGATCTAGGTTTTTGTTTAGATTTGAATTTTAGCGCGTGCGTTCTGAATTGTGAATATGGATTATTCTCTTTAGATATAGATTTCACAGCAAAAGCTAATTTTGACTGGTGTGATGTCTTGACGGTGTCTGGTGTCTTTGCACAAAAGTCCTGTGGAAAACGCGAGAAAAGTAAAGAACGTGTATAAAGTGCACTGTTAACGTTCTTTTTCGAAAAGTTGTTCCCACGGGACTTTTAGAATGTACTTGGAAAAAGCCGCTATTTCTGTTAGAGTTAGCTTTGATTTTCCTTTCTTTCTGTTTTCGAAGACTATGGGTATTTCGCCTATTTTTGAGTTCTGAAGTCTTGCCTGTCTCACTGTTTCGATTTGGATTTCGTATGTTTCGCTGTGCAGTCTTGGAAGTGCTTTTTTGATGTATTCTTTGGAGTAACATCTGAAGCCGCTTGTGAAGTCGTTTAGTGGAACTTTGACTAGCATGCCTGTTATTTTGTTGGCTACTTTGCTTATCAGCAGTCGGCTGAGTTTCCAGCCTTTGACTTTTCCTTGTTTGCAGTATCTGCTTCCGATGACGAGGTCGTAGCCTTTTTTTGCGAGCTTTAGTAGTTTTGGAATGTCGTTGGGGTTGTGTGAGTAGTCGGCGTCCATGGTGATTATGTATTTGGGCGGCTTTGGTAGGGATAGAAGAAAGTGGAACCCGTCTCTTATCGCTGTTCCGAGCCCCATCTTGCGGGGTCTGCTTAATAAGACTATGTTCTCGTAGCTTTCTTTTAGGTTCCTAACGATGTTTTGGGTTCCGTCGGAACTTGAATCGTCTATGACCACTAATGTGGAATTAAGTCTTAAATTTTCGATAGTGTGGATTATGTCTGCGATATTTTCGGCTTCGCAGTATGTGGGAAGGATTATTGCTACCTGTGGATTGGTTTTCATTCTTATTTTGCTCACTGGGTCATCAGCTTATTAACGATTTTTAGATGTTCACTTTATGTATATCAAACTTTCGACGTTTCATTTAGAAAATTCCAAGTTGGACGTTCTATACAAAAAATGGGAATGCTTAGTGCGCGCCAAGATAAGTGTCGGTGTATGTACATAAAATGAAGAAAACAACATTCGTATGCTGCTGGAAAATCTGATTAACCGGAATTTCTGAAATACATGTGAACTGGTTGAAGTAGTAGTGGTTCCTTCGGGATGTACTGATAGGACGGTGGAAATTGTTAGAAAGATAGCGAGAAAAGAGCATAACTAATTCTTTCGCGAAGTCTTGCCTGTCTGATTGTTCTCGGTTTGCAGTTAATTATATTTATTCTTAATTGTAGATATTTGGTCACAAGTTGCTTGGAATGATGATTGTGAACGCTATTAGGATGAGGTCTCTGGTTGCTCGTTTCTTGGCTTGGGTTTTGATTGCTGCAGTTGTTTTTGAGTCGTTTTCCTTTTTTTGTCGGTTGGTGTGCATGGTTTTGGGTGAAAATGAATCGTGGTTGCTGTTATCGAACATTGAGTCACAGATGTTCTTTTCATCGGCAGCTATTGCTCCTATTTTCGCATTGCTCTGGATGTTTTCATGGGTAATTTGGCCTCTCAGGTTTTTTCTTCGTCTTTATAAGACTAAAGTTCATAGGGATACTAAAGCTGGACGCAAAAAAGCGTTTCTTGATGAGTTTGTGAAGACTGTTCGTTCAGCTTTGGATAAGGCGTTTAGGCCGGTTGGTTGTGGTTTGGATTCTAAGATGTTAATGGTGGCATCTTTTGTGCTAGTTATTCTTGTTACAGTTTACCCTTACATGCCCAGTTTGAATCCATCCGGAAAATTTGTGGGTGTGGATACACCCTATTATAAAAGACAACTAATGGAATTGGATTTGTTTGACGATTTTTATGGTGTCGCTCACAAGGTTTTCTTTCAATCTTCGGATCGGCCGTTAAGTTTGTCCTTGTTGTTTTTGGGGTGGAAGTTGACTTGGTTTTCTGCGGGGCAGGCTGTCCAGTTTTCGCCTATTCTGCTCGGCTTGCTTCTGGTGTTGGCAACATATTTCTTTGTTCGGCAGGCTGGGTTTAACGGATTTTACGCCTCTTTGACTATGCTTTTCACAGTGGCTTCTTATCATATAACTGTTGGAATGTATGGCGGTCTTCTTGCTAATTGGATTAGTCTTGTTTTTTTGTATTTGTTTGGGGGATTTGTCTTTGTGGGTCTTAAGAAGGGGTCTTGGCGTTTTTGTGCGATAGCTTTGGTTTTTCAGTCTTTGTTGTTGTTTTCTCATGCTAATACTTGGGATATGAGTATGGGGATTCTGAGCGTGTTCTTCCTTGTTCTTTTTTTGGAGTGGCTGGTTAAACATGATAATTCTTTTAGGCCTCTAATGTTGCTTGTGATTTTAATCGTGGGTGTCTCATTGAACATTCTGAGAAATTTAGCTTTAGGTATTGGACTGGGTACGGTTGAAGCGGCAGGCGTTGGTGAAAGCGGTGTTTCGTTGGTTAATATTAAAAATTTATGGCAAACCTTGATTTTATCGCTTGGAAGCCAAATGGGCATTTCATTTATGAATCCTATTTTGCTGTTTTTAGCTGGTCTTGGCGGGTTGGCTGTTGCTCTTGATAATAGACTGGCAAGTCGATTTCTTATGGTGTGCCTTATTGTATCATCGATTCCTTTCATCTTTGGCGATCAAGTTGTGCAGACTCGAATTTTGTATGATTTGCCTGTTCACGTTTTCTCGATTTTTGGTTTAGTTGTGTTGTTGAGTTTCGTTGAACGGCTAGTGAAAGATGAGAAGGTTAAAGAAAGAATAAGTTTCTTATTGGTTGTGCTTGTTATTTTTGTTAATTTTAATTATGCGTTGCGTTGCTCGTTTTATTTGACGCAGGTTGATTTCTTTCCAGTTAGATGACAAAAGTTCTGCTGGGCCTTGCTTTATTTGGGTTAGATCAGAAGTCTTAAGTCATAAGTTTTATATTGTCTATGCATCAGAATGTGTGTCAATTGGTTAGGGTTACAGTTGTTAATGAGAGTGATTTAAAACGATTGACGACAAGGAAAAGCGTGGAATGGTGGGCCAATCAAGGGCGTCTTTTGTCAAGATTGAAAGGTATTTCATCATAAACGCTGGAGCTTTTTTTATAATCGTTTTTGACTTGCTTATCCTCACTTGCGCGTTTTTGCTTGTTCAAGAGAATCCTTTGGTGGACGGTGTGGCGGTTTTTGCGTATTGTTTTTTGGTTGTCGGTGTTGTTTTGCAGGCGGTTGCTTTTTTGAAGGATAAGAGGTTAGGGATGTGAATGCGATGAAGAAGGGGGTTGATGTCTCGGTGATTTTGTGTGCGTATAATGAGGGAAATGTTATTGAGGAGACTATTGATAGAGTTGATCGTGTGTTGTTGGGGAATGGTTGGAATTACGAGATTATAGTTGTTGATGACGGTAGTTTAGATGATACTAAAGAGAGGGCAATTAGTTATAGGGATAGAAATGGGGGGAGTTATCTGAAGATTTTGAGTTATCATAAAAATTCGGGGAAGGGAAATGCTGTTAAGGCTGGTTTTGAGGAAGCGGAAGGCGATTTTATTGTTGTTATAGACAGTGATTTAGATGTTGATCCAAACCATATTCCTCGTTATGTTGAGGCTCTAAAAAGCAGTGATATAGCGGTTGCTTCGAAATGGCATTCTGAATCGCATGCATCAATGATGCTGAAGCGGAAAGTTTTAAGTTTTGGCTTTAACATCCTATCTAAGCTGTTTACTGGAATAAAATTAGACGACACGCAAACAGGGTTGAAGGCTTTTAGGAGGAGGGTTCTAGAGAGGATGATTCCCAAAATTGTTGTTAAACGATACGCTTTTGATTTGGAGTTAATGGCTGCGTGTAACCATTGTGGATTCAGAATTATCAGTTTGCCTGTTGATATTCACGTTGGGAGTATCATTGGTTTAAAGGAGATTTTGAGAATGTCTCTTGACCTTTTCAGAGTTGCTTATAGATTAAGAATTTTGAAACATTATCAGCGTGGTTAAAAGTATAGGTTAAAAGTATATATTGCGTGCAATCGAATTAGTTTGTGCATGTAAGACAAAACGTGAGAAGGGTGGAAAGGCTTAAAGTTTTAGTGTTTAATTGGCGTTGCTGGCTGAATCCTGAGATGGGTGGAGCTGAGGTTTTCACTCGTGAGGTTTTGAAGAGGTGGGCAGAAGCTGGGCATGATGTCACGCTTTTCGCTTCTAAGTTTGAGGGTGGTGATGATGAAGAGGTTGTTGATGGAGTTAGAATTGTTAGGGAAGGCGGAAGGTATTCGGTTTACTGGAAGGCTAAAAAGCTTTACAATAAGCGTTTTTCACGGGAAGGATATGACATTGTCATTGATGAAATTAACACTAGGCCTTTCTTAACACCAAAATTTGTAAAAAACGGTGAAAGAATCATTGCTTTGATACATCAATTAGCTAGGGAATATTGGCTTTATGAGACTCCGTTTCCGATTAGCTATTTAGGATACTATTTTCTTGAGGAGAGATGGTTAAAAAATTACAGGAAAACTTCAACAGTGACAGTTTCAGAGAGCAGTAGGAAGGATTTAGTTGATTTGGGTTTTGAAAAGGTTTTTGTAGTTGGTGAAGGCTTGAATTTTAAGCCTTTAAAAGAATTGAGTGAGAAAGAAAAGTATCCTGTGATAGTTTTTGTGGGCAGGCTAAAGAAGGCGAAGAGACCTGACCATGCTGTTGAAGCGTTCAAACTCGTTAAAGGAAAGATTCCAGAAGCGGAATTCTGGATGATTGGTGATGGCTATTTCAAGAAGGAGTTGATGAAAAATGCTTGTGAAGGAGTTGAGTTTTTTGGGGCAGTTTCGAATGAAGAAAGGAGAGAGTTAGTTAGGAGAGCTTGGGTTTTGGTTAATCCGAGTGTGAGGGAGGGTTTTGGGTTGAACGTTGTTGAGGCTGATGCTTTAGGTGTGCCATGCGTTGCCTATGATGTGGCTGGGTTGCGGGATTCTGTAATAGATGGTGAAACAGGGCTTCTTGCTGGATCTGGTGATGTAGAAGCTTTAGCAGAAGGAATTGTTAACGTTTTGACGAATGAAAGCTTAAGGGTTAGGCTTTCGGAAAAGGCTTTGGCGTATTCGAAGAGCTTTAGCTGGGATAGGGTGGCGGATGAGTTTATGAAAGTCGCTAGGTTTGATGGGGATTTGGGTGCGAGAGTTTAGCGAACACCCTTTGGTGTCTGTAATCGTTCCGACTTTTAACTCTGAGAGATTTCTGGAGGAATGTCTAAATTCTTTAGTAAAACAAAGGTATGAAAAAATAGAAGTAATCGTTGTTGATGATGGTTCAACGGATGGCACTGTTGAGGTGGCTGAGAGGTATCGTTGTAGAGTTATTAGGAATCCTAGGAGGGGTAGGGCTGAGGCTAAGAATGAGGGGATTCGGCGTTCCTTTGGGGAGTATTTGTTTTTTGTTGATTCGGATATGGAGCTTACTCCTGATGTGACAAGGGAATGCGTCGATCTTGCTGAGAGTGATCGGCGTATTGGAGGAATTGTTATACCTGAACGTTCAGTGGGGGATAGTTTTTGGGTGAAAGTTCGTGATTTTGAAAGAAGCTTCTACGCTGGGTCGGTTGTTGAATCTGCTAGATTTTTTCCAGCAAAGCTTGTGAAAGAAGTTGGGGGATTTGAAGAAGGCTTAATTTTTTTCGAAGAATCCACGTTGCCTTACAATATCAAGAAAAAAGGTTACGATGTGCTTGCAAGAATCGAATCTGTGATAATTCATCATGAAGAAGGGTTCTCACTTGTCACGTGGCTTAGAAAGAAGTTCTACTATGGGAAAACAGCCCATGTATATGGGCATAGGTATGGGGATTACTCGAGGGTGCAGACGAGTGTGTGGTTTAGGTTTGGACTTTTCATGAAGAACTGGAGGAGATTTTTGAACAGCCCAGAACTTGCGTTTGGTGTGATTAGTTTGAAAAGTATTGAATATTTGGCAGTGATTATGGGACGGTTTAGCTTAAGGTTGAGTTAGATGTTTATAGTTTGTTGGAGAGATTTCTGACAAGCTTTTTTCTTTTTAGGAAACGAAGTTTTCGGAGGATTGTGGCTGGGAAATAGGATGCGATTAGTAAAACGCCTACAATGGTAACACTACAATAGAGGAGATATCTGTATACGGTGTTGGATTTGTAATGGATTTCTATTGTGTGAATGCCCTGAGTTGTATTCATTAACCAGCAGTTTGCGTACATATTTGCTTTTGAATGGTCAGGCAGAACTTTTCCATCTACCGTAGCTTCCCAAAGCGGATCGAAGTTTTCACCTAATAAGAGTAGAGTTGATGAATTGTAAGTCTGATTGAATCTTAGACAATACCTGACGGGACTCATCTCAATAAATGTCACTGGCGTGTCTTTTGGGTCTTCTGCAGGAAACAGCCATATACCTGCTATAATGTCCTTGCTTACAGTGACATCTTTGAAGTGAGTCTCGGACCGTTCCGACCCAATTCCGATTCTTCCTTTCTTTCCAATTGGGTCGCTTAAAGTCAGTATGTGTGCACCATTTAAATACAACACGAGTGTTTCTCCCTGTTTCATTATCCGCAATTGATTCCAAGAATCCGGCTTCACCTCTGCGTTTTCCAAAAATACTATATCCTGGCTCGCGCCCTCGCGAGGTGATTCTTCAACTATTGCTCCTTCTAAGCAACCGTCTTTATGGAAGAGTAGACGCAAATAGGAGATGGTTCCGGAAGAGTTTGTCCAAGATAGTTTGATACAAGGACCCATCCATGCTTTTTCGCCGAACTCTACTGGTTTGAATTCAAGGTTGAGGTCAAAGTTGTCATATTCCTGCGAAGTTAAGAGTGTTCCATTGTTTATCTCTAAATTCTTTGTCATATTCCATGAAGCTTGACCAACAAAATCGTCGATTAAATCCACAAATGAGGCAGTGGACGTATCATCGGTTGCCAATAACAGTTGATGATGCCCTGTTGCAATTTCAGAACTAGTAAGGTATTTTAAGGAAACTTCTTCTCCGGGTATTATCTTGTTCTCTAGTTCTCCATTGTCTAATGAACAGTGAACTGTCACTTCATCTCTATCGCTATGTATAACTGCATAAATGTCATAGATTCCTTGGAAAGGTACAGTCCAACTATAGTTACTAAATATTGTTGGAAGGGATGTGCCGAAAGTACATGTTTCGCATCGATCATATTTTGTTTCGAAGAGAACAGGTTTAGAGGAAAACTCAGAATTATCGAATAGCTCGATTGTTTCGATGTTAGAGTAAAAGACTGGATAGTTGCTTAGATACAAGCGCGGTAATGCGGTTTCTACAATGAATTCTGAATATTCATTGTGAAAGTTTTCGGTTAAATTCTGTTTTCTCAAATTTTCCGTGACTCTTGTTAGGTTTCTGGATTGGACAATGTGAAAACCCTTATCCTTCCACGCATAGTTTACATACACGTATTTTGTGCTGAGCAAGCTGAACAGATTTGTAAGATTTGAGTCTGTCTCTAACTCGTTGTTTATTTCTTTTGTCACTTCATAATTTAGATCAAGTCTACCCGGATAGAGGAGTGGGTTCATGAATTGAACATGTAGTTCAGTATTATGATCAAAAGGAAGGATGATGCCCCTGTAGGTTCCTTCAGTATACCATTCTAACGAATCGTCTATTATTCTACTTATGGTCTCATCTGGCAGGCGTGCTTGTAAACCGCCAGAGTATTCGTCAAGACCCATGCATCCGTTAAATGCAAACAAATTATACACGTAGATATGGGAAACACCTAAAAATATCAAGACGAAACTCAAAGTGGCAAACCTGAAATTCCTTCTGCGAAAGAACCCTGCTGCTGAAATCATTATCTTTTGTATGGAGAAAACGAAGAGAGGTATTATGCAAATTGTGAGCATGAGTTGTAGTTTAAGAGGGTTGCGGAATGTCCATAAAAGAGGTATACTTCCAATAGTCCAGCTGAGTTCAGAGTAGACAATCAACCTCAAAAGCAATGTCAGGATAGAGATAGAAATTACTGACGCAAACATTGCAACAATTGCCTTTTTTTCCGAAGATGCTCTAATCCATAAGATGCTTGCAAACGCAATAATTGGAATGACGATGCCGATTTCGTTTTTTATGTTAATGGGGTTGATGTATCCCAGTGGAACCTGAGGCGAACCTACGTTGCCTGCGAGTGTGAGCAAATTAAGAATTGTTGCTTCTTGATATGTAAACTGGAAATCACGCACGACGTTATGCCTTTCATAGCCGTATAGTGGTGACTGGTAGTAAACGTATCCGGAAAAAAAGAAGGGTGCGTTGCATACGAGGACAATGAAGGCGAAGATAATAAGTCGTAGAACTGTACTCTTTAAAAAATTCAACTTGGATTGAGCCAGTGCAAGATAACTTATGGTCACGATAAGAAGTATGATTGACAAAATAGGGGATAAGTTGGGAAATGTCCACATGGTTAAACTTGTGAAAACGGCGGCTTTAGCAAGGTTTCTCACAGTCCATTTTTCTAGCGAGTCTATGAAAAACGATAATGAAAATGGCAAAAATACTAAAGACAACATGAACCCGCCGGAATTGTAGTATGTTATAACAACTGGGTTGATTATGTATAGGGTTGCACCAAGGAGTTTCGGCCATATGCTTTCGCAGAATTTCTTAGAAAATGAATAGAAAGCAAGAAAGCTTAACGGAAAACTAAGGTTCATCAGAAAACTGAAAAATCTCACGTCTCCAATATATGCGGCTAGTTGGCTGAAAAAATGCAAAAAAAGATAGGCTAATGGTGTGGGGTAATTTTCGCCGTATGCAACGTGATGCCAACTGTTGAGTATATGTTCTCCTATTATGGATCCTGATGAAAGCGTGACGAGGGGGTTGTCTCCGAAAACAAGAGTCAGGAAGAATGTTTGCCTTGCCACCAAAAAAGTAACGAAGAAAGCTAAAAACAGTATAAGAAAGATCTTAATCCATTTTGATTTTGCACTTTTGCTAGTGAGTATCTGGGAAATTTTCCCGAGACAACTACAAATTCCCTGCTTCAATTCGACGTCGCCTTTCAGTTCTTATGTGCAATATCTGATTTTAGGTTTATGTGGCTTACTGTACTGTTATTCTTGGTGTCTTATCCACTCTAGACATGAAGCATTTTTTGACTACCGTATCTTCAATCTCAGTTCTATCTTCGGGCTATTTGGTTTCGTATTCCATCATAATTCTCTTGCATCTTTGGGTAGTGGTTAACGAAGCCACTTTGGGAGATAATGTCTCTTTTTTGGTTTATTGTTTTTAGGCCATTTCACCGAAGTAATAATATGGACCTGCTGCTCTATTGTAGCTCGAAATGGTGGGTTTAATTATTGGAAAGTGGTGAAGCATTCTCTGCTCATCAGGAGGGTATCTACAATGCGTGGATACGCCAAAGGGGTCTTGAAGTGAAGGATTTTAGGATCAGAGAGATGATATGGAAAATGACTAGCAATAAGAAGTGTAAGATCTTGGATGTCGGTTGTGGTGATGGGAGTCTGTTGGAACCTTTTAGCAAGCATCAAGACTGTTATGGGGTAGACATATCGGAGGCTCAACTAAAAATAGCTCATGAGAAAAACATGAAGACTTTTCGCGTAGATTTGGAAGTAGACGAACTCCCATTTCCTCAAGGCTTCTTTGATTTAGTGGTATGCTCTGAAACGATCGAACATCTGCTTGATATAGACAATCTCTTGCTTGAAATAAATAGGGCACTGCGATTCGATGGAATTTTCATTCTAACTTTTCCGAACGTGAATCAGCCTATTTCTTGGTTGATACAAGTTGCATTTGACCTTCCCCCGGTGTATTCTGCACGTTACAAGTCGCCTCACGTGAGGGATTATACGCTTCGGATAGTCAAGAAAACTCTGACGAATTTTGGTTTTAGTATAGAAAGAGCAACAGGCACCTACATATATCCATTCGAGGGGAGACTTTCGCAATGGTTGGGAAAAAGTTTTCCAAGACTTGCAGAAAAAATAATCGTTGTTTCTAAAAAACATCGAAAAGTCGACACAACAAGACACCAGAAAGTTGTCTGGAATGTTCTTGACCTCATAAGATGAATGATGAATACTTTATCTCTACGGCGTCTACATCCAGTCTCAACGGTGGTTTTGCACTGGGTCAGTTGTTAGCTCGACATCTCTGCTCATTTGCGTTGCTGGCATATTTTATGCTTGATGGAGGAAAAAGAGAAAACGAGAAGACGGCTGCGGTTTAAGGTGTGGGGGAAGCGTCTTCGGATTCTTCTGGTTCTTCCATTATCATTTCTATTTTTATGTTTGCAACGACTATGCCTGTTATTGCGAGGATTCCTCCGATCACAGTCAGAGGTAAGCCCCATGATGGTGTCCAGCCGGTTTGGATGAAGATTAATGCTGAGGTGAAAGCTAGTATGCCCGAGGCGAGTGTTGCCAGTTGTGATACTAGTTTTTTGTTTGTGTATATGTGCATGGCGATACTTAACCAAGCTAGGATCGCGGTTGAATGAGCTATTAGGCTTATCGTGACAAAAGTGGCTGTTGATGTAAGGAATTCGGCGGATTCAGTTAATGCTGAAGGAAGGCTTAATGGCAGATATATCTGCAATTCTGCAAACTGGCTCCAAGGCATGAAGACTGAAGCCAAATTCAATAACACACCTGTCAGAATTATGTAGAATGGTTTTTTGGGAAAACCGCTTTTCAGCGTTGCCTCTTTTGGTTGATGTCCGTGTTTGCGATGACGCTTTTGAAGGATCTTCCGTACTTGGTGGATTGCTGTTGCAACTGGAGTTGCGAGGGTTGCGGTGAATAAGATCAGGTTAGGGACAACCTGTTTTTCGGTCGTGTATGTTGCTGCCATTAGCGCAAGTATGATCTCGTCGCCATATTTTGGAAACCAGTGTTCATAGAGTAGTATGCCTGAATTGACATCGTGAATATAGGTTAGTGCGGCGTCTGCCACCGTTAGGGTTATGTTGACTCCTTGGAATGTTCCCGCTTCTACTGTGAAGTTTAGAGTTTGAATTGTTTTGTTGGTTATTGTTGGAAATTGGTAGGCAGTATCTATCTGGCTTGTCCATTCCAGCTTGCCTTGCAAGCTTTCAGCTATACATTCTGGAGGCAAATAGATTAAGGCTGTAAAATAGTCTGCGTATGACGGAAATCCGTTCTGATATTTCACCGTAACCTTTGAGCCTTCAGTTGAGCCTTCGAATGTGAAGCTGCTTCGGAAAATCAGGGTTGTTTGGTTGAGTGTTAGTATTCTGATTGAGGCGTCCCAAGTTTGGTATCCCCCAAATCCTGATCCTCTTAGTCCTTTGTAAAAAAGAGTTGAGCCTTCCCGTATTTGCATTTCTTCTGCAAGTGTGAATGGTGAATTTGAGGTTAGAAGCAGGAGAGTTATGATTGTGAGTGAGATCAAGGTAGATTCAAGTTTAGATTTTGGCACGTGTTTTCACCGTTCGGAAATAATTAAGAAAAACATGGAAAGAAAAAAGAAGAGGATGTTGTGTTTTATGGGTCAAACTGTATGTGCGCTGTTGTTTCTGTGGGTAGTTTCGCCCACCACCATATGTAGTCTCCTTCGTAGTCCAAAGGATATACTGGAATAGTGATATCGCCAGTCCATGCTACAACTGAATCGAATCCGTATGTGTCGTCAAAATGGTTGTCGCCGAACTCTGTTATTGTTCCAAGGGCTTTGACAACAGTGAATCCGGTTGGTTCACGGTCTCCACCTGTGTAGTCTATCTTCAGTATGAGTGCTACTGTGCCGTCAGGTATCCAACCGTCGGTTGATCCCATAATGTACTGGGAAGCCCATGCCGTAGCCCAGAATGTGTCTCTTCCATCCCAACCGTACACCTCTAAGCCTCGTGTTCCATTGATGTCTCTTGCTAGGGCTAATACAGCATATCCTTCCTTGTAACCGTGTGTGTCCTTGCTTGTGTCCCATGATGAGATTGGGAAGTAATCGAAGGTTGGCTTTTCGAAGTCGCTTGTTGGTGCTGTGCCAGTCACCGTGCCGCCGTCGATGAGGGCGCGGGCGACCGTGCCTTCCCTGCTTATGGCGAAGCAGAAGTCGTTAAAGTATCTTGTCAGGCTGTTTGCTTTCATACCGCCGATGCTTGTGATTCCGTTGGGGCTATAGTCTATATAGTCATACATCGCATCAGTCCAAGTGGCTCCGTCGTACGACCATCTCTCAGTCAATGGGTCCTTCGAAGGATACCAGTACCAGCCGCCGCCATCTATGATGGCGCTGTAGTTTGACCATCCTCCGGCGATTGGCTCAGGTCCCTCCTCGATTACGTCGTCGTAGACTCCGAAGGCAAAATTCTTCAGAGCGGTCCGCTTGTAGAGTGTTGTGTCAGTGCCTGTTCCCTTGCCGCTGTTGCTGAACTGTTCGTAGTAGTCTCCGCCAAACTCGCTTATTCCGTAAGGTATTGTTCCTTTCATGCCTATTACAGGCGCTATCCACGGGAACAGTGTGTCGTTTCTGTCAAACAGCATGAATGAAGTACGGAAATAATCATACTGGTTGCCTGCAACAAACCCTGCACCTGCGCTGTCTGTTGTGGCTGCGCTTTGTCCAAGTCCAGTCCACATGAATGGTGGCTGCACGGGTAAGTCTGGAGATAATGTGGTTAGGTCTTCTGGGTTGAAAACGTTGTTTAGCAGATATTGAACTTCGGTGTCAACTTGATCGCTTCCGTGTGCTGCATCCGAGTCCAGTGCCGGGTTAGGATTATCCGTGTAGTCGGTCATGCCGATCACTTCAACAAATCTAATCTGTCTGTACGCGGCCTTGGCAAGGAACTGTAGCAGATTCGGCCAAACGGTACTGTTGTAGCGCCACTGCACAATTACCCAGGGTGTGCTCGGCTCGTCTGGACCAGTCGGGGGACTAGGTATGTCGGGAACAGCCGTGCCCCAGTTGAGGATTCTCAGATAGTCGAGAGGTAGGTTTGGAACCAACGGATTGTACACGCTGTACTCGGTTGCGTTTGGCCAGTAACCCGCAAAGAACAGGTATCTTTCAAGTGGATCAAAGGCTTGCAATACGTCAAACTTGTCTTGCCCAGTTACTGGATGCTGGTACACAGTGTCATTGAAGTTGTCGAAGTAGTGAATGAAAGCCTCGTTTCCTGGGTTAATTCCCCGCACTATGTCAAGCTCGTATCTCTCTGAGAAACAAAAGTCACTTATGAAGTCCAAGACTTTGGCGTCAAGCAGTATCTTGACGTCCTTATAGACTATCGCATACTTTGTGTCTTTGTTAAAGATAACTGTGATAACAACTTTTGCAACATCTTCATCATAATATCCGTCATGGATCACAACTTCGGTTCTCGCAACAGCAAGCCTTGCACTATCATACAGTATCTTTATACCGCTTGGAATCAATGTGCCCTCAGTAAGATCGGATCCCGTTTCGCTTGGCATGACGTCGCCATACCAGCTGTAAACCTCTCTTCCAGCCTCCGTGGCTGTCAAGTCACTGTAGATTGCCCAAGCTTCGAGGCACCGCAGTATGCCCTGCCGTGTATAGTTGATGAAGAATAGCCAGCCTTGAATCCAATATTTTTGAAGTATGTCTGCCGAAGCCCAAGACTCTGTGTCTTCCCATTCGTCGCTGTCTGCACCATAAGCGATGCCGGCGTTATCCGGCGTAGCGAACTCACCGTACTCTGTTACACCAACTCTGAGACTTTTGCCTGCATCAAACCAATCGTCGCCCGGGTCCCAAGGTTCTTCGCCATATAGCCCTGCGTATTCAGATGCCCACTGGTTTATCTGGTATGAGTACTGCATGCTGTCGTAGTAGTCGTTGCCTGCAACTCCTTCAAAGATCGCAAAATCTGCTCCGCCAGATGAATGTCCGGAAAGAAAGCCTAGGATTGTTGGCGTGATCACAATTGGCGAAATCAACGTTAAAGCTAACAACAACATCATTAGGTCTTTAGAATGGTTTTTCACGTTCATTTCTATTTCCTCTTTAACATTGGTCTTTCTATAGTTTCACTACTCAGATTTAAAAGGTTTTCCATTCTAGAATTATGATATAGAATAAAATTTCGTGTATGGAGTCATCGTGCGAGACGGATACTTTAAAATGTTAATGATCAAGCAACGATGACTCTAATTCTTTCTTGCTTTCTTCAGCAGTTCCATGAATTTTTCGTATGTTGCCTCCATTCTCGCATAATATCCTGTTTTTCTAGTTTCGTAAACCTTGTTTGCCATCAACAGGCAGTGGTCTAAACTGTGCATCAGATTCTCAAAATCCTTTTCACTTAGCTTTTCCACAACACGCGCAGTTTCTTCGATAAACTTTCCCGTTATGACCTAAACATATCAAACAGATAGGGATCTGCGGTTATGAGCATTCGAGCGCGTTAGTTTTGTGGCGCACAATAATTGGGATACTGCGGCGGCATCATGGAACTCGCAGCATTAGTTATGCTACCATCTTTTCTATGGTTTGCACCGGACAGAATGTTCTTTTTTCTAAACGCATTCTTTTACGTCCTTTCTTTACCGATTGTCGGGATGACTTGTCAAGGGATGGCCCTCAAATTCTCCGATGGACGAAAGTGTTTTATTGAGAAGGAGCAGCAAACACTATAGAAGTGAAAGTTCATGATGAAGCGGCTACTCAATCAGCAACGTGTCCCTCTGAGCATAGCAACCTTGGCCAGGGTGAAGGCATGGGCTGTGCGTCGGAGGGTTTGGTATAGAGCTCTGTCGAGAAGCGAGAGGGGTCAAATGGATCTAACGATAAGGATAGTTAAGAGGGTTCATAATTCACTTCTAGCAAGGGTGTTGCGCTCGATTTTGAAGAAGCTGTTTGAGGCTGGTGAGAGTAAGGTTTCTCGTCTCATGAGAGAGGTCGGTGAATCTTTAGCCAAGAGGCTGAGTGCCATCGCTAAGGGTTGGGGATGTAGATCCGCTGATGCTTGGGCTGAGGATACAGGGTTCATTCGGTTCTTGACCGTAAATTACATGAATATGCCTGCCTTGCATAGGGTTTAATGGCATACGTGGTTTTGGCTAACTGGCAGTGCTGGCTTCGTTGAGGGTGGAAGAGGCGAAAGTTTTATAGTGCTATGCTTAACAGAAGTTGTTTCTGTGCACGCCTTGGTTAGGTGAGGATGTTTTGGTTGAAGTAGAGGGGACTAGGGCTGTTTCAGAGGATACTGTTGTTTTTGAGGGTAAGCCGTTCGTTGTTGTTGGTGTTCCAGCGTTTAATGAGGAGAAAACTATTGCCAAGGTTGTTGTTGAAGCACAGAAGTATGCGGGTAAGGTTGTGGTTTGTGATGATGGTTCAACGGATTTGACGGCTGTGATTGCTGAGCGTTTAGGTGCAGATGTGGTTAGGCATGAGCGGAATCTGGGTTATGGCGGTGCGATTCAGTGTTTGTTCAGGCGTGCCAAAGAGTTGGATGCCGATGTTTTGGTTACTCTGGATGCCGATGGACAGCATTATCCAAGTGAGATTTCTTTGATAATAAAGCCTATAGTTGAAGATAAGGCAGACATAGTTATAGGTTCAAGACTTGTTGATGAGCGGTCGGCGTATACTATGCCATGGTACAGAAGAGCAGGTATAAAATTCATCACAAGACTTGTTAATAACACGTCAAAGCATCGCATTAGGGACGCGCAAAGCGGATTCAGAGCATACAACCGTAAATCCCTAGAAAAATTAATCATGTTAGAGAACGGCATGGGCGTAAGCGTTGAGATTATGATCAATGCCAAAAAACAAGGGTTAAGGATTCGGGAAGTTTCGGCAACGTGCGATTATGGCACGGCTGTGGAGAATTCTACGCGCAATCCGATAACGCATGGAGCCGATGTCATAATGTCAATCGTTAAGCTTGTAGTGGAAGATAAGCCTTTGATGCTGTTGGGAATGCCTGGGATAATATGCCTAATAGCTGGAGTTGTTTTCGGAGTCTGGATGCTACAGATTTACGCTGCGGAACATCGTATAGTAACAAATATTGCGTTGGCTTCTATCGCATTCATATTAATCGGGTTCTTCACCTTATCAACAGCCATAACGTTGTATGCGATCTCGCGGCTTACAAAGAAAACGAACAATAAAGAATAATTCCAGTATTACGCATTGAAATGAAAACTTCGAAAATTTTACGTGTGATTTGATGAAAAAAGCTCTTATCACTGGAATAACGGGGCAGGACGGTTCGTATCTAGCAGAGTTCTTGCTCTCTAAAGGTTATGAAGTGCATGGGATCATTCGAAGAGCTAGTACTTTTAATACTGCGAGGATTGACCACATTTATGTGGATCCGCATGAGCCTTACGCGCGACTTTTTCTTCATTATGGGGATCTTTCGGATTCCGAGCAGGTAT
>JAOUPS010000127.1 GCA_029879735.1 Candidatus Bathyarchaeota archaeon
GACAGTGAAGAAACAAACAGAATGCTGAAAAGCATACGTAAAAAACCCTTTCAAGTCATGGATTTCCTCTGCGCCATACGCTATTATAAAACGCAAAATGAAAAGAAAACTCCGCTAAAATTCGATTACTACATGCTCCGCTTCACGTTCAACAAAAAGTTAATGGAAATTCAGGTTTTTCACGAAAGGGGACCAAGACACGTGGCACCAGAAGACGCTGCCAACTTTATTGTCAACAAGATCAACGAAACGTTTTCCAAGAGAATATTAAAAGCCTTTTGAGTTTTATCAGTTTGCTTTTGCCAGAAATCTCAGAACAACTCGTAGAATGTCGTCCGCAACTTCTCCTTTGGATTTATTTCCGTTTACCTTGACGAGCTCTCCATTTTCAACGAATTTCATGTAGACTTCACGCACTTTCCGCTGCGTTTCTAGGTTTTCCATTACTGACTTTCTAGGCTTCAACCTTTGAATCACGATCGACGGTTCAACATCAATGAAGATCGCTAGGTCTGGACGCATCGCGTGCTCGTTTATCCTTTCAATCCATTTCAAGTCAAGTCCACCTGCTCCTTGATAGGCCAGCGAGGAATAAACATAACGGTCGGAAATCACAAGCTTTCCTTCATCCAGAGCGGGGATAACCTCCTTTTCCACGTGTTCAAAACGGTCTGCGGCGAACAGCAAGGCCTCAACAACGCTGGAAACACGTTTCATACCATGCAAACAGTATTTCTTGATGAAGTTTCCGATTTCCCCACGGCTCGGTTCGGCTGTACCTATGACGTTGTAACCTTTTTTCCTAAGCCTTCTCACAAGAAGTTTCGTTTGGGTTGTTTTCCCGCAGCCATCCAACCCTTCAACACATATGAAGATGCCTTTCTTCCCCCATTTTTTCCATCTCTTAAGACTTTGAGCATTAGGCATTATTAAAATAGAAGTATTAAATTTTATTAGCACGCGCTTGACCACATTCTCTCTATTTTGATCTGCAACAAGGCTTACGCTCATTTCGCGAGAGCTTGTGAAGCTTCAACATTTTTTAATGATCAGGCCGAGAGCTGTCATTTCGTAGCTGTGGACTCGCTCTTGGAATAGCTGATCACATGGCCCCCAAACCCAATTGCCCATAGCAAAGCTGGGTAGGCAATTATACGTTCCATTCCTCCCTTCCCCAATCCCAGATGAATGCCGGACCCGAAGAGAACAAGCGCCAAGAGTGACACCGCCCCCAATACAACGGAGAAATAAGAGAGAGGAGGCTTCTGCAATTTGTAGGACAGGATAGCAGACAATCCTGCAAATAGAAACGTTATCAAAGAAAAAACGACATGTGCCACTCCAGCATCCTCTGGAAACAATCCAACTCCAATTGCACCTATGCCTGTTATCGCCGCCAGAACAGAGAAAAGTTTGTAATTGAACGCCCGTTGAATGAAGTAGGCACCACCAACAGCCAACACGCCCAGCAAGAATACAGATGAGTTGAAGATGAGAGAAGAGGGCCCGACGCCTAGGTCACTTATGTAATTCTCTGACGTGCTGTAGCCCGGGTAAAGAGCTTCAGCTATTATTATTCCCAAAACACACTGGACACCACCGATAAACAGAAGCAGACCTGCAATCTCTCTATTTTCGTACTTCATAATCGAAGATATGTGTATCGACTTCTTAAAACTTGGGGGAAAAAAATGATTCACATGATCGCTCACGCCTTAGGTTTCCACAGAATGAAATATTAGATTTGGGGGCTTGGGAGGAATCCCTGATTCTGAGAGAGAAAGAAGAAGATAAAGGTTTTATTTCTCTAGTCTATGATGTAAGCCAGATTGAAGCGTGTGTTAAAATGATTGAAAATGGCTTAGTCATTCAAAGGCTTGGATCTTTGTTCCTCGTTGCAGTACGGACATAGCTGCGAAGCTATCGGTATTTCTCTGCCGCATTGCACGCATGCTTTAAAGAAACTTCTATGCTCCTCCGGCTTCGCCCATTTTTCATTGAGATTCTTGATTATCGGAGCCGTCTTCACCTTGATTTTATGCCTTATCTGCCTCGCCGGATTGTAACAGACAATAGCTGCGAAGCCGCCGCACAGGAGAATCGCCGTCGTGTTCTGAAGCTGGGAATCAACAACGTAGTCGTACACCTGCACTTCTCCGTGGGGCTGAACCGCGAAATTAAGTTCCGGACCATAGTCTCCACCCTCCAACCACAAGCTGACCCACAGCTTAAGCCTGTAACCCTCAATACGAACCCTATGAATGTTAGGGTCATGACCACCCCAACCCCAAAACTCTGGACGAATATCCACTGAAACTGACGTTTCGTTGACAAATGCCACAGGCTCGCTAACAGTCTGATAGAAAGTCCCAGGATTCGACTCAAAAAGCAGGGCAGAATACAATGTCCCAGTCAGGTTAATTGGCTTGTCAGTTGAGAAGCTAAAGCTGAAATCCCAACTCGCAAACGCAAGCACCCACCCAACAGGATAATCCGCAACCACAATCGTTTCCTCAGGATAATTGCCACCACTGTAACGACCGGCAGCTCCATGAGCTTGAAGATTCATCGAAAAGCCATTCGGAGACGCATAATAAGTATGCATCACACCGCCCCTCGGAATGGTAGCCAACGAATAAGCGGCAACTAAGATCGTGACGACAAATATGAGGACCACTATGTTAACGAAGATTCTGCAAGTTCTAACCGCTGCCCTGCCTACAGTAGAAAAGAGAAGAGCTATACCACCCGCAAGAAAAGCATAGGAGGAAAACGTCAGCAAAAGAAAATGCTGATTGTCCAACGCTAAGATCTGAAAGTAGGCGAATACTACCAGCATGGGAATCGAAAGCAGCACACTGGAAGTGAAGCTTGCTCCACCGGAATTCTGCAAACGCCCAATCCCTCCTCAAAATAGGTTTCTAAATCAATTAAAGGTTGTGGAACACTGTTCGTTTAATCACAGATTTTCCAGTTTGAGAAAAGGGGAAAGAAGAATATAGAAAATTATCCCGAATCCAAACCATAAACGTCTCGTTTGGCGTCTCAGACGTTTTTTGGCAAGACAAAAATCTCGGAATTTAGTAAGTTAACCTACAGTTGAATTATAGTCGAGTGAAAAACCAGTCAAGTTTTGTACATTGGTGTGAGTGTGCATGTTTCCATAGGCTTAGCGGTGGGTGCTAGAATAGGTGCTGCATCAAGTATTAGCGCTCACATAGGTGCTGTGTTTGGATTGCTTCCTAGTGCCATCTTGGACGCTCTGATGGCTATGAAATCTCGGAAAGAAACTTAGATCGAAGAAAGAATCTAAGCAGTTACAAAAAATGAATACAAGAGTAGTAATTGGGAGAATCGTACGGGTGTTTTGTCTGTAAAAATTGCTTACCGCGGGCTCTACATTGATCAAGTCAACCGATCTACGTGACTTCTTTTAGCACAAGACCCAGCCCAATGCAGTCGACGAATCTTCGCTTAAAGAAAGCGGCTTTTCTTCTCCTCGTTTCAGCTTCGAAGCCGAAATCTTCAACGAATCTCTGTAGCTCGTCTGACCCATCCAAGATTTCGATGAACAGCTTCACCAGGTTGAGACGCTTGCCTACATCGATTGTAGCCTGCAAAAGCGGCTTCGCGGCGGGTTTGACATGCTCTGGATCTATCGAGAAGCTGACAAAGCTCATATGCGCCGACCTTCCCCCCAACACATGAAGAGTGGAATATCCCACAACTTTCCCCTTCACCTCCACCACGAGCGGAAACGTGTGCTCATCCATTGCGAGTTTTTCATAGTCTTTAACGGTTCTCTCATAGGGTCTAGGGATCAGGTAAATATCGTTTCCAAAGAGGTGTCGAAGATTCTGTATCCTATTGACGTCTTCTAGATCTTTCTTTGTCATGCAGCGAGTTTTGACTTTCATCGACTATGCCTCACTCGGTAGGTCTTCGTCGAGCAGTAGACCCATCAGGATGGTGTCCATGTATCTTCCAAACGTGTAAATCCCATATTTGGAGCATCCCTCTGCTTTGAAACCGATTTTCTTGTACATGCCTATGGCAGTCTTGTTGCCAGCGAAGACACCCAAACTGATTCTTCTTAGACCTATGTCCCTAGCAACATCTATTACCGCTTTCATCAGTTGTGTCCCGACGCCCTTGTGCCAAAAACTCTTATGAACGTATATTGACAGCCAAGAATCGTACCGATAAATCTCCTCCTCGATGCTCAGGGTAACCAAACCAACGACTCTTTTCTCAACCTCAGCCACCAGAGCTATTTGTTCAGGTTCTTCTATGAATCTTCCGTGCCACTTCTCGAATTTCTCATAAGTCATGGGCGGGATCGGGCCCAACAATTCGGCAACTTCAAGCATGTTAACGATCTCGTGCAAAGCAGGCAGGTCGTTTTTTCTTATAGGCCTGACGATCAACTCCTCTAGAGCCAACATACCCCTCCGCAATGGTAATTGTGTCAACCATCTTCTTATTATCCTTTACTTTTTTAAAACACTCGCCCAACGAGAATATG
>JAOUPS010000128.1 GCA_029879735.1 Candidatus Bathyarchaeota archaeon
TGTACTGGCATCGAGAACAATGGTATTGCACTGACGACTATTTTTTGGAAATGGAGATACCGACATCCAGCGAATCCGAGACGGTGGCCTTCGATCCCGGGGCTTATTGGTGGATTGGCCACGGTCATTGGTATTTCAAGGGAGTCCACACAGGCCCGTTATCCGCGTCCATATTGATAGAGGAAGGTCTTTGGAATTTATCGATTTGGGCTGCGGCACGTGACCCCAGCCAACATTTCGTAGTTTCATTATACTATTGGGACGAAAATCATGATGGCAACTTGATCGCAGGCTGGGATACTGTATATTTCAACTCGACCAGTCCAGACGCGCCCACAGAATTTACCCATTCTTTTGATCTGCCCGCCAAAATCATTCCAAAAGGAAGCTGCCTTGGGTTTGTAATCTTTGAGTGCCGTGATGCCGATGTCAAGTGGTTTTTTGACTCCACTCTCCATCCAAGCTATTTGAGCATCCCGGCAAGCACAGAGCTGGTGCATTATAGCTTAACCACTACGACGACGACTGGGGGAACTACAACCCCTAGTCCGGGAACTCACACCTATATCACAGGCACTGAGGCAACCGTAACAGCTATCCCAGAAGCAGGCTACTCCTTCGACCACTGGGAACTCGACGGAATAAGCATTGGCTCGGACAATCCGGTCGATGTGCTCATGGACAACAACCATGTGTTGACAGTGGTGTTCGTTGATGATACTCCACCAGAAATAGGCGACCCAACTCAAGACCCAGCCGAGAACATTCAGCCTGGTCAAAACGTAACAGTCACGGCCGTGGTAACTGACCATGGTTCAGGAGTTCATAACGTAACTTTATTGTACAGCATCGATAATGGAACCACATGGACGCCTTTAAACATGATTGAGATTGATGTAAACACCTACCAAGCAAAGATCGGCGGATACGCAAACTGCACATGGGTAAGATACAAAATAACCTCCTACGACAACGCTGAAAACCAAGCAGCAAACGACAACGAAGGATACTATTACGTTTACCATGTAATTCCAGAATTCTCAACAGCCATAATCATGCTTCTGCTATTATTTTTGGTCGCAATTAGCCTTCTGACTACAAAAATATGCCCGCAAGCCAAAAATTCACCCGCGCGCGCGCCAAACCATTCCTGTAATAACAGCTAGATTCATTTTGGGCGCGAAGACTTTTAAATGTGTGTGACTGTGACGTAACAGCAACATAACTTTAAATATTCAATACTTCCAAAGAGAATTCTTGGTGATTGAATGTCAAAAAAAGAAAAAACAAAGATGAAGAAATCTGAAAAAAACTGTGTATACGTCTGTGATGTCTGTGGTTGCGAGGTAGTGTGTACAACGTCTGGTAGAGGCCATCTCATCTGCTGCGATGAAATAATGTGTTGTTGCTAGTGCGCGCTTGATAAATCTCGAAGTAAATTGCGCTTTGCTATACGCATGCGAGGTCAAAAGAGTGAAAGATGAGAGGTTTATTCTGTATGTGCAGACGAGCGACAACCCGGAGAGACAATATTCGCCTTTAGTTCTGGCTCAGACCGCGAAAGCTATGGGTTTGAATCCCCAATTATACTATTTGGGTCAGGCGCTGAGAATACTGCTTCCCGGAGCAGCTGAAAAGATAAAAATTGGAACATTCCCGAGCGTTGCGGAAATGCTCCAGAAAACACTACAAATGGGAATTGAGATAGATGTGTGCGAAGCATCAAAACAGATGCTAGGATGGGAAAAAGTGAATCTGATTCCCGGTGTGAAGATCGTAGGCGCGGCCACACTGAACGATCTGGCTCTCGATGCTTCTGCAACGATGTGGTTCTAGAAAAAAATCAATATCCGCTACGCGCGCGAAGCTTGAATAAGGGTGCAGAGAACGGAAATCTTATTTACGGTGGCTTTGAAGTTCTGCGATGTGTCTAGGGTAGGTATGTGAAGTGAGAATGGCGAAGGTAGCTATCGTAAAGGGAAAGAGGGGTCATGAACCAGTTTTTCAAGCGCTGGACATGATACACTATAAGAGTGCTCTTTCAGGCTGGAAGAAGGTACTCATCAAGGTCAACTTCATTACAGTGAAAACATGGGATACGGGTGCGACTACAGACCCTATTGTCGTTGAAGCAATTATAGAGAAGCTCAAGAGGCTTCCTGTTGACGTGTATGTGGTGGAGTCAGACGCAACTATGACTAACGCTGACAAAGCTTTTGAAGTAACAGGTATGAAAGAAATGTGTAAACGCAATGGCATTGAATGTCTCAATCTGCGATATGAAAAGGAAAAGGCGAAAATCAATGTGCAGAACGGAGAAACCCTCAAAGAAATCACGGTACCCCGGATTGTCACCGAATCCGCAATCATTAGTGCGGCGAAACTTAAGACCCACACAGCGACAGGAGTAACATTTGGAATGAAAAACATGTTTGGCTTGCTTCCTGACAAAAATAAATTCAAATACCACTTGAAAGGAATCAACAAGGTCATAGTTGACATTAACACTGTGCTCAGGCCTGCTGTGACTGTAATAGATGGCTTCGTTGGAATGGAAGGACGTGGACCTGTTGGAGGAAAACCGGTTCAAATGGATTTAATAATAGCAGGGACAGACCCGGTAGCTACAGATTCAACTGCATGTAGGGTCATAGGAATCGACCCTCACGAGATCAAACACATCCACAAAGCCTACCAGAAAGGATTAGGCAACATTGACGATATAGAGCTAGTTGGAGAAAAACTGGAAAACGTGACCCGTGTCTTCACAAGAAGCTAAGAAAGCGCGCGGATTCACAAGATAATTTGGAGAAACATCTTACCCGCTTTTGTTTCACACAAATCTTTTTCTATTTTGGTAGGTTACGAGAATAAGCTTAACATCATGACAATGTTGGAAACTACCAAACACAAGCGCGCGCGCTATCTGAGAAGCTCGACAGATGAACAATAATCAGGGTGTATCTTCAAGAAGAGAGGCTGAAGAGAACTACGAGGCTAGAGAGGGGTTGACGAGAATACGAAGTGCGTAAATTAGCTCCTTAGGAAATCGTCTATGTATTTATTCACAAGCTTTGGTTGCTCTAGTTGGACCCAGTGACCGCAGTTTGGGACATATTTCATAGAATATGACGCATCGACAAATTCTTCTGTGTTTTCAATTAGGCTTCTCGAAAGAGCAACATCTTGTTCTCCCCAAACTATCAAAGTCGGCGCAGTAATCTTGGGAAAAGCGATTGTTCTCTCTGAGAACAATATCGAGGGGTTCATGTTCGCTCGGTAGTAATTCATCATCGCTGTCAGTGCTCCTGGTTGTGACCAGGCTTCTGCGCAGAGTCTTAGATCTTCGTCTGTGAGAGCTTCCTTCTTCACAAAAGACAGCTTCACCATGTTTTTGAGGAAAGAGTGGTCGTTTCGACTCAGAACCTTTTCTGGAACGTCTGGTATCTGAAAGAAGAAGATATACCAGCTTTTCTGCAACTGCCTAAGCGAACGTTTAGCTCTACTTGTGTAAGCGTTTGGATGAGGCGCATTCAGAATCACCAATTTCTCTGTATGCTCTGGATTGAAGGCTGCGAAAGACCAAGCTACAACTCCACCCCAATCATGCCCAATTATGATAGCTCTTGTTTCACCTAAAGCTTTGATAAGCCCAAGAATATCTCCGGCAATAAGATTCAACCTGTAATTTTCAACACCACTGGGCTTATCTGTCTTGTTGTAGCCTCGCAAATCTGGTGCAACAACTCGAAAATGCTTAGCCAATTCGGGAATCTGATATCTCCACACATACCAGAAATCAGGAAAACCATGGAGAAGAAGTACAAGCTTTCCTGTTCCTTGAGTCACATAATGCATCCGCAATCCATCTATGTTGACAAATTCATGTTCCCATGATTCATTCATCCCAATAACCTCTTCTAATTTAACTTCTTGCTCACCCAATCGGGTTGTACATATCTACCCAAACTACACTTATTTACGTATTTACGCGCGCGCCCCCTGAGTTCGAAGAAAGGAAGATTAAGTTTAATTCTAAAGAAGAGACTATCGGGCGAAGCCTCCTAGTGTATGAAGGAAGGAACTACATTTTTATTCTCATTATCTTCATGCCATTGTGCAATGTTTCACAGCAAAGATTAATATGGAAATTGAGGGGAAAATAGACGGAAAAGGTAATAATGTTAGATGGAAGTTTGGCATTCAAGGAGGAAAGAAAGCTTGGACATAATCGTTTGTGTTAAGCATGTTCCAGAAACAGCTGAAGCAGAGATAAAAATTGACGCCACTGGGAAGGCTATAGAAAAAACCGGGCTTGTCTTTGACATTAATGAATGGGATGACTACGCACTGGAGGAAGCGGTTCGCATCAAAGAGAAGTCTGGAGGCACAGTCACAGCAATAACCGTGGGTCCTGAAGATACCGACAGCACGTTAAGGAAATGCCTAGCCAGAGGCGCAGACAAAGCAATGAGACTGACAGACCCGAAGTTT
>JAOUPS010000004.1 GCA_029879735.1 Candidatus Bathyarchaeota archaeon
TAGCCGGAATACAAATACTAAACGAAGCAATAGCATCAGAAATCAACCAACGAGGAAGCCTAAACATACAAACCGGCAAACTCATATTCCACTCCAAAAACTGCCACATATACCAACGACAATTCAAAATAATCGAAAGCCTAATGAAACCACAAGACAAAACAAGACACAAATTCCTCCAACCAAAAACAAAAAACCAGCCAAAAACAACAATCTGACACTTATGTGCAAAACTTCTGTGTTCTCACAGAATCAAGCTAAGGAGGGCCCCCACTCCAAATCCTACAATGACCATGCCTGAAATTCTGTTCACCCACTGCAACCCAGCAGGCGTAAACCTCGCCCGAAATAGGCTGACACTTCCACTCAAGACAAGCCACCATAAAGCCGAGCCAACAAATACACCAAACACTAGTATCGCCGCAGGGACATAGCTCCCACCCGTGCTTCCCAATCCCAAACCCGCAAATATCGCCGCAAAAGAAAGAATTGTCACCGGATTTGAGAGAGTCAGAAAAAACGTGGAAGCAAAAGCACTAAAGACACCTATTCTTTTTGCAGGAACCGCTTGTTCACTAGGTGCGGACAGAAAAATCCTCACGCCTAAAAAGCAAAGAAAACCGCCACCAATAAGACGAAGCCACATCTGCTGCCTCACCAAGAGACTTGAGACGAAGGTAATTCCAAATCCAGCAACGCAGCCATAAACCGCATCAGCTGTAGCAGCCCCCAGACCAGAGACCAATCCATAGACTCGCCCTTCAGCCAACGTACGCCGTATACACAGCACACCAATTGGCCCGACTGGTGCGGCAATTGAAAAACCAATAACAAGACCCTGAAGCAAGAAACTGAAGTCCATGCATCTGTTCTCTCCTCGGCTACAGTATAGTACCACTCCATGTGCCTCAGTATATAATAAATTCGCTTTCTGTTCCAATTCAGAAAGGACATACAAACATTAGCGCGCGCAACAATGAAAAACTCAAACCTTGCCTCTATAAGAGCGCGTTTGGTAAGTCTTAAGAAGGAAATCTTAAAAACGAAGCACTAGACAATGGTGAACGATGTAACATGGCTAAACACATAGGAATCATCGCCGTTAGTTCCGAGGGCGCTGCCCTTTGCTATCGCACAATATGCCAAGAATCCCCCGCCATTATGGGCAAATTCGCTCATCCAGAGGTAACTATGCACACCCACTCCTTAAGCCTCTACATGAACTACATCGAAAAAGACGACTGGGACAGCGTAGCATCCCTAATGGCATCATCCGCCAAAAAACTGGCTTCCGCAGGCGCAGACTTCGCGATATGCCCAGACAACACAGTTCACAGAGCCTTTGAAAAAGCGAGTAATCAGTCTCCGATACCACTAATAAGCATCACAGAAACAGTCGCTAAACAATGCCAACTAAAAGGATACAAGAAAGTGGGAGTCCTCGGCACCAAATACACCATGCAAGGACCAGTCTACAGAGACGCCTTATCAAAACTAAAAATCGAGATGATCGTTCCAGACGAAAAAGATCAAGAAAACATCAACTCAATCATCTTTAACGAACTAGTCACAGGAAAAATAACAGAACCTTCCAATAAAACCATTATAAAAGTCATCCAAAAACTAAAAGACTCAGGCTGCGACGCTGTCATTTTAGGATGCACCGAAATCCCACTCGTCGTAAACTCAAAGAACTCACCATTACCCGTCATCGATTCAACACGCCTTCTCGCCAGAAAAGCACTCAAACACTCGATCGAAAAGTCTCCCACATGACAAACAAGCATGCAAAGTCTCTCCAACCTTACGCCTAAACGCGCTTTTTGACTACTCTGCAGAAAATGCTGGATTCGTCCACTTCAACGATAGAAGCATTCAACCCGAACTCATCGAACAACTCAACGAATTCGTCACCGCTGACAGTAGTGGCTCTAAAGCCATCCTTGCACACAATAGTTCCATCACGCGTCTTCTCCTCATCAATCTCTCCTACAAGACCAAACCGCGACTGCTTTCTAAACCACTCCAGACGAGCCTCCCATATCTTCGGAGAATAACTAGAAAAAAGAATAATCCCATTGTCTTTCGTCACCCTTATGGATTCGGCTATGAGACGTTTTTTGTTTACGCCGAATGCGGATATACCGTTTTGAACGCAAAACACAGCATCAAAAACGCACGAACGAAACGACAACTGAGACGCATCCATCAGAAACACGACGTAGTTTCGACAACTCTCCATGTATGACCTCGCAAGCTCTAAACTTTTCCTTGAAATATCATTTCCAACAATCCGTGAAACAAACTTTGATACTGCTTTCATAGCTCTACCATAACCACATCCAAGCTCGAGAACCAAATCTGTGCCATGAAAGTTAGAAATAACGAATTGGATTTCTGCGTCAAGATATTGTTTGATCCTTGGAGAAGCTGTTTCATAACACCGAAGGAGTTTGTTAGCTGAAAGCTTCTCTCTGTAATAGGTGCCTTTGTGCATAGAAACATTTGAGGAAAATTCAAGATTTAAATACATTTCATGTGTCTTTCCTTTGATAGAGTTATTCGGCAGTTTTGAAAAAGTTTCTAAGTTTCCATTTCTAAATCAAAAGCGCGTGCTGTTAGAGGTCGTTGTAGACCACACAAAGATAAGATCCAGCCGCACAGTTCGCGAGCTTTCTTGGCATCTTCACTTACATTTCTGCCCCATGTACTCAATAAAACCATGGTAATGGGGTTCACCATGGCTAAGGTCTAATCCTGTGCCTACGGCGTAGTGAATAACCTTAAAATCAGCGAAGAGAGAAAGGACTTCCTCTCTGGTAAAGTAATGAAAGAAAGAATTTCTCTGCGAGGAATAGAAGGTGTTCTCTTCGACTACCTCTAGGCTTTTCTTGGCTCTCTTATAACCGGGATCGGCCAAGGAAAATATTCCGATGTAGACAAAACCGTCCTTCTTCAAACCATTCTTTATCTTCCCGATAATCTCTTCCGCCGCCCTTTTCGAAAAGAAGTTTAGCACCCACGCCGCAATAATAAGGGAATATCTCCCTTGAGGAATATCTACTTCTTTCAAATCTCTCACTTCAGCCTTGAGTTTGAGATTTGTTTTCTTCGCTCTCTCAATACATCGCTCAATAGCAGTTTGGGAAATATCGACTCCATCAACTTCATAACCCATCTTAGCAAAGAAAAGGGCATTTCTCCCTTCTCCGATGCCTAAATCCAAAACATTACCTTTAGGGATGAGACTTGCATACTCTAGCAGTATATGATCGGGCTTCAATCCCCACATCGATTCGACGCTTCTATAAGCTTCTTCCCAAGCAGATAATTTCTCCATCATGTTTCACCACGATATTATATATCTGCAACAGCGTATAACAACTTGTTAAACGAAACTTTATATAAATCCCGCTTTTCTCGCGCGCACTTCTTTCTAACATATGCTCAAATGGCAATAGATCAAGTACAAAACCGATCAAGTACAAAGCCTCATACCTTTTCGTAAAACCTCACACTATTTGCGTTTCCTAAACAGCATTAAATTACCACGAGTACAAACATACTCAAGCCTACTCCTACAAGCGTGCGGGCACCTTCCTCCTTTTAAGATACGAAGCAATAAATACTTACAGTCAAAAGAAGAACGAAGATGGGGTTTCGATCGTGAGGGAAATACTGAAAAACTGGGGCAAGGAACTGTGGATAGCCCAAGAACAAGAATACGGCGGAAAAATCCTCATAATAAAAGGAAACCATCACACCTCTCAGCACTACCACAAAGACAAGAAAGAAACGATCTACTGCTTCAAAGGCGAGGTCGACATAATCCTAAACGACAGACTAGTCACACTGAAAGAAGGAGAAGACATAACCCTACCCCCAAAAACAGTCCACAGAATAACAGGCAAAAAGAACTCAATCCTCTTCGAAGTGTCCACCCCACAACTAGCCGACGTAGTGAGACTCTAAGCACACGCGCGTTTGATAAGTTTTTAAGACACAACTTCAATTCAAATACTCAGTACACACCATGCCCCGCAAGAAAAAACGCAGCATAATAGACGAACTGTTGGGAGGCTCCATCTTTGAAGACGCAGAATCACTGTTCGACAAGTCTCCCACAACCGGATACTCAATAAGTGTGGTTCAAACTCCCGAAGGAACAAAAGTAAAAGCAAAAGTCGGAAAAAACACAGACGCAAACGCACTCAAAAAACAGCTTCAACAACAATACCCAAACGCAAAAATAGAGATAGAAGGAGGCAAAACAAAACCACTAATCCGAGAAATATCCACAAAAACCCTCAAACACAAGAACGAAAGCGAAGAAAACAAAAAAACAGACAACTAGTCTATGGTGCTCAAGCGTTAGTTTTTCAATAAGCGAACTACTCTGCTTTCTTCTTGTTCTTGTAGTCATTGCATCTCGTACAGCAAATTAGAAATAACCGCGTGAGTTGATAAGGTGAGTAGAGGTTAACGCCTTGACCGGCATAGTGTTCGTGTTTGAGGTACACCAACCACACAGGATAAGACGAAATTTCTTTTGGGAAAACAAGATTTTTAAACGTGTGAAAAAGAAGGAACTCTTCAACCATTACTTCGACCATAAAGTTAACAAAGAAGTTTTTGATAGGACATGTAAAAAGTGTTATTTTCCATCAAACCAAATACTGCTTGACTTAATCGACAAACACGAGAGGGAGAAAAAACAAGTTAAAGTCTCATTCAGCATCTCCGGAGTCTTTCTGGAACAGTGTGAGATGTTCAACAAGGACATCCTGGAATCCTTTAAACAACTCGCAGAAACCGGCTGCGTGGAGTTTCTAAGCCAAACCTACTATCACTCGCTAGCAAGCCTCTATCCCGAAAGAGAAGAATTCGTCGAACAGGTAAAAATGCACCAACAAACAATGAAGGACCTACTTGGCTACACGCCGAAGGTTTTCGAGAACACCGAGCTGCTCTACAACAACGCCATAGCAAAAACCATCGAAAAACTGGGCTACCAAGGAATCTTCACAGAAGGTGTGGAAAGAATACTGCACGAGAAATCACCAAACTATCTCTACACGCCGACGGGCTGCAAGAAAATCAAAGTGTTGCTGCGCAATTATAAGCTGACAGACGACATAGGGTTCAGGTTCTCAGCAAGATGGTGGAGCGAGTGGCCCCTAACAGCAGAAAAGTACGCAAGCTGGCTCGCGGCAGCACACGGCCAGTGCATCAACATCTTCCCAGACTACGAAACCTTCGGTGAACACCACTGGCCCGAAACCGGCATACACGACTTCCTAAGACACCTGCCAACTGAGATCTTGAAATGGTGGCATCTCCACATGGCCACACCCTCCGAGGTCACAGAAAAGCACGCCTCGGCTGGAGAGATTGACGTTCCCGAACTTGGCGGCACCGTCTCCTGGGCTGACTTGGAAAGAGACGCGAGCTGTTGGCTTGGAAACACGATGCAGTGGGCTTATTACACTTCTGTGAGAAGACTTGAACCGCTCGTCAAAGAAACAGAGGACAAAGATCTTTTGAGAATATGGAGACACTTCCAAGCGAGCGACCACCTCTATTACATGTTCACCGCAGGCGGGGGACCAGGCGAGGTTCACTCCTACTTCAGTCCGTTTGGCTCTCCGGCAGACGCCTCTATAACAGCGCAATCAGCGATACTGGACTTCGAAAACAGGGTGAGACTCGCATCAATAACCGCGAACGAACCATTTTTTTTCTACACTGGCACGGGAAAAAAACGTTTCACAGGAACAATGGCGTGGAGTCTAAAGGGATTCGTGAAAGCTCTGCAAAAGGGCAACATAAAATCCATAGAATTTCACAACAACCGCGGCGACTTCGAGAAATGGGCAGAAAAATCACTCCGCGATAACGAATTCGCGAAACAACTGAAGAAAATAAGACTTGCAAAACCGAAAGGAGAGAAACTAAGAAAATTAATAACTGAAGTCGCCAAGGAAAGATTCAAAGAATTAAGCCAACAAATGCAAGCAACTAGATACTTTTAGGTATAGGAGGATTTGCTGGAGACATCTCCATGTGTCTGGGGTTCAAATCCCACCTTGCCCGTCTTGACTGAACCCCGACAGTTTTACGAAATGAAGCAAGTCTAAAATAGATCTGGTAAGCTAAATGTGCGCATGAAAGAGAGTAAGAGGATTCTACTAATCTTCGTAGTACTTTTTCTCTGTATTTTTCTTCCACCCATTACAACGGTGTCTTTCACTGCGCAAGAGACTACAATTGTGATTAGAGACGTTTTCATTCAGACCTCTGTTGCATACTTGTGGCTTAGCCCGGTGATTCATGTTACTACCATTGTACTGCTTGTTGCCCTTCATCTGTACGGGCCGAAGATGGGTAGGGTTCTTGACGCATATTTTGGAATTCTATTCTTGTTCACTGCTTTTAGTAATCACATAGCTGTGACCGAAAACTATGGTCTTGCTGTGATAGCAAGTAACCTTGTTATGATCGTGATTGTGGGTTTATTCTGGATGTGGGAAGCCTTCAGACCCCGGAACGAGTATGTTTTTCAGAGGCTTCCTGCATGGAGATACTGGGTTTTGCCCTTTGCCATCCTAGCGTTCTGGTCTCCGATAAACGCTGACTTGAGTCCAAACTTCAGTCCTCTCCTACTACTCACATCATCGTTTGGTGTTATGTTCTGTCCCACCACACCAGTGGTGATTGCCATTCTGACCTTGATTCATCCAAGAGTTAACACATATCTTCTCAGGATCACAAGCTTCGTCGGCTTGCTCATAGGTCTCTTCAACGCTATGTCACTGTTCGTAATGCCCGGCTATACTCTCTGGAATCTAATCATTCACACACCCCTCATACTCATCTCTACATATGGCTTACTTATCACGATGATAGCGAAGAAAAACACTAACTCAGACCTCTATAGATAGCTCACTTGCATAGACCCATCTTGGCCGTGTGTTTAACCATCAGACACACAGAAAAAGAGGGTCGCGGGGGATGCGCGCGCGCGGACTATTGTGTGAACGCCACCAAAGAGGGCAGTTAACGCGTGGTGCGAAGAACAAGCCCACCAATCCGGTAAGCAACACAACGCTGAAGTCCCAAACAAACACTATAGTCGTAGATGCCTGAAGATAATATCCTAGGAGAATCGGCATTATGATTACATCCATTGCAACAACCAGCGTTGCGACTACAAAAATGGAGAGGGGCGAGCGAATTTGGTTTGAGTTTATCACACAGTGAACCTGTATCAAATCTATGGTTTTTCTTATCTAGCGCGCGCACAATTTAGTGCTTGCATTAATTCTCACTTAAAATCCGCATATCCACGTTTGAAAAGTATCGAAACGCCTTTTTACCGTACTTCTCGTCCAGTTTCCTCGTGTAGGTCTGCAGTGCCCTGAGGGTAGCGAAGCCACCAGCCTTCTCGTCAAAGGTCATCGTCATGACCCAGCCCGTACCCCGCAAATACCCCGTGCCTGTTGTTAAGTCCTTCTCCTTAACTCCTTCCCACGCGACACGTTCACAACGGACCCCGAACTCCGATAAAATCTTGAAAACCGTCTTCTCCACGTAGGGCCAACTCGCCAGACGTTTTTCGCTACCGCGATTAGCTATAAACGTCTTGGCACCAACTACGAGTTGTGCACCATTTTCCTCCTTGAATTCACCAAAGCGTCCGAGTATCCACAAGAACCTTAAGGAATCTGGCATTCGGCTTTTCAGCCTCTTCTGTTGTGCGAATGTGTCAGTGTCCGTCAACCCCAACGGGGAACGCTTTACAGTTGCTAGAAGCTCATGAAGCGCTTTAAAGGCCGCCGTTTCTTCCTTAGAGAATGGCATGTCCACGGGAAAGTCGACGGTTTTCGTCTTCAAAGGCGGAACCGTGGCGGCTTCCACGATATCCTCCGGACTGATGGAGGCGCGAATTTCCTCCAAGTGTTTCAGGCCTTCAAAGGGTTCGATGAATGTAAGGTAATCCTCTTCTGAGATGGATGCTCCATGTTTTTCTTCGAATTTTTCCCTGGTCCAAGACGTCCCTAAATCTATCACTTGTCCACAGGGGAACCTAGAGCAATAGGCACAGTTTTCCACACCGATTTTGTCGACGCATTGTCGTACCAAGCAATTGCGAGGAGGAAGTCTGGATCCTTTTGGCAGCTCTTCGTCAGGCGTCTGGCAAGTCAAACAGGGTTTTTCTGTGGGTCGGTAGCCTAGAATCGTCTTGCATCGATCTCTAAATCGTTGAAAGGCCTCATCGGTCTTCAAGGCCTTCCGGGTATACCGAGACCAAGGGCAGCGACCACAGTTCATGCCACATTTAGAATATACGTCGGGCATTTCACATCCTTCCTGGTCTATGGTGAACTTGTGGGAAATTGCATACTTATTTAGTTTCCGTAAAGTATGGAGTAGGCGCAACAGATAATGGGGTTTGCAGAAGAAGACCCAATAGAAACAGATGGCTTATCTGAAAGGCAGAATCACTAAAAAGAAGCTCAAAAAGACAGAAATGCTGGAGATAGTCAAATAATTCCCTTATTCTCTTTTTTCCGTATCCGCAAATTTTTTGGATCAAATGGTTGATACAAACTAAGGAAGCCTATTTTAACATATGCTCCTCATTCGTTGTTTTCATTTCTTTTTGATAAGGCGATTGAACTTTAGGCGCTCCAGAAAGTAGACTTCTTTATCAGCTTCCTTCAAAACTTGTAGATACGTTCTTGCCCGTTGTCTAAGCTTTGGAAAATCGTCTAGCATAGCTTTCAAGACTTTCCAACGTATTTCCTCTTCCATTTCATGTGTATTGTTTCGCACGATATGTGAGACGCTCCACTATAAACTAGGAACACCAACAATTTAAACTTTATGTACACGTGTAGAACAACTAGAAACTACAATTACTAATTCAAAAAATCAAGTCCGTCATTATGAAACCAATTAGCGCGTGCAGAAAATCAAACAAAAACTGAGCTGGTCGTGTCTGTGCGTTGAACATCAATGAAGATTTCGTTCTCTGAAGATTTCGGATACAACAAATGCTTTTGAATCAAATTTCTGTTCTTTTCTTTTAATTTGAAAAAGTTGTTGGACTTGAGAATGCAATTACTCAACGATGAAGATGGTGTATACAACTGTTAAAGTTTTCAGTAACGTTTATATCGTAAGAAATAATATTGCTAGAGTGGATATGTCTTGAAAGAGACATATTGTATACGTGTAGAACATGAATACACATGGTGAAATGCATGTTGGAGATATTAAACCACATTTTGGAAATGGTCGCCTCAAACTTGGAAATATCAATGCCCGCTTTATGGGCGTGTTTCACAGCTTACGCCACATGGTATTTTACGTCTGCGAAACAATATGCACCCCTAACTTACAAAGAAGCCAGAGTGCTATGGGAAATACACAGACAAAAAACTCGATGCGAGTCTAAAAAATGGCATAAAATCAGACGCAAAGACAGAACGATTGGCTTCAAATGTGACTGCGGATACAAACACGTACAGAAAAGACCAATAACAGCTAACACCTCAATAGAAAGGGAGACCGTTCAAACGAAAACTTCTGTGTTCGACAAACTACACACCACACATAAGTCTACATAGAATCCCGGACACCTATAGGGCGATTCTTTCCGCTTAATGCATTCGATAGGGAAGTTTAAATTTCAAATTTTCCAACCAAGGCAATTGAACCCCTAAATGGTAGGATAGCCTACCCAAAAGGCAGAATTGTCAAAAAAGAAAACGAAGCCAGGAGAAAAAACAGAGATAATAATCTAGAAGGCCTCTTCTCCATCTTCGTTTTTCAGTTATTCTATCCTGCTCAGTTTTCTTTTTCCAAGGTAGAGGAACACAATCCCCAGCAGCCAAATCACCACAGTTTGCAACCCCACGGTGTTAAGAAAGCCTAGGTCTAGAACAACCATGGACCCAATAAAAACTCCGATCGAGGCAAACATGGCTACTTGCGCGTTTACCATTAAACCGACCATCTGTGCGCGAGTATTTCCCGAGAATTCTGGGTTCATGAGGGAGAGGCCGAGAGCTAAAGCCACGTTAGCTGCAACGAGTTGCGACATGAATCCAGTGTAAGTCAACAAAGAAATGAGTGTGGTTTGAGGAATCTGAATCATTGAAACAGCTGTGATCGCCGCGCCGATCGGAACTGCCACCAGCAAACCTTGTAGCAACCTCGCCTTGACAAACCTTCCCACACCAAAAGGAGTCTTCTTATATATGAAGACGCTTTCCTTACCTCCCGCCGTCACTTGACCGACGACTAACACGGCAAGGAAAGGAAACAAAAATAAGCCCATTATAAGGGCACCTTCCGGATCCTCATTGCCTCCTCCAAAGAAGATTTTCACCATAGCGATTAGACCAACGATGTAAGCGATTCTTGACAGGTTCTCAAGCCTTCGACCATAATCCTTGAAAACGGATGCCAGGAGAGTGCCGAAAGATCCGCCTCCCCCCAGATATCTAACGGTTCTATAGAAGAAGCCGTCCGGTTTAGCTCTAGAAGCTGTGAAGGTGGTGGGTTCGATGCTGTAGGCGCGATTAGCGGCTTTCGTGCCTAGCCACAGCACCGCTACAAAGAAGAAGACAAGACCTCCGAATCGGGTCAGTGTCTCAAAACCAACCGCGCCGATGTTGCCGGGGTTGGATGCGAAGCCGACGATAACTTCAGCTCCCCAAGAACTTGGCAACAGGCCCAGAATGGTTCTAACCATTCCGCTTGTCCCGGGATCGGTAAGGGCTTCAAGCAAGCCTCCACCCATAATTGCGTACATTACTGCGATCATGGGTAAAGCAAGGACAAGTGACAGGGCTCTTCCAATATCTCTTCCACGGGCGGATTTTGCAAACTTTGTACGTACCAAGGCGGCAATCACTGTGCCGACCCAGAGAGCAGAAAGAAACGTGACCACGAAAATTGTGACGGTTATCGCTATCTGAAGCATGTCCAGTCCCAGCGGATTCAGAGCTGCCGTGAAAAAGCCAGCCATCACTGTGATGGCGATGGCGTAGAAAGGCATTACGCCCAGAAATTCGCCTAGCAAAACGTCGCTTGGCTTTATGGGGGCTGCGAGAAAGATCTCCACCTGCCCAGCTTGCATTCCCTGTAATGTGTATGTGATTGGTAGTATTATGAGGTAGAAAAAGATCATGAACATTATGATCGGTACCATTGCTACAGCAACTTGGGAAAAGAAGAAAGCGAGAAAGTCGTCGATGAAGAGATTAACAACTGTCGGCGCAATGAACGCCACATAAACCGCTAGCAGCCCAATGACCAGATAGGGAAAGTATGGTTTTATCTTCCGTATCCTGTTTATGCGGATGCGGTACTCGTTCCTCGCAACTACGAGCCACTTAGGGGTTGGCACCCTTCTGCTCCCTCCACGCCAAGAGTTCCTTCTCCTCCACTCCTCCGGTTCTGGCGATGAAAGCCTTTTCCAGAGTCTTCGTTCCTGTCTGAGCGATTATTTCATCTACTGTGCCAACCGCGATGAGCCTGCCTTGACTGATTATGCCTATGCGGTCGCACAGCTCCTCCACGACCGGAAGAATGTGGCTGCAAATGAAGATAGTTTTTCCTGCACTATCGGCTAACTTCTTGATCAGATCCTTCACCATGAGGGCGGCGCGGGGGTCTAACATCGAAGTGGGTTCGTCAAAGAACAGAATTGGAGGATCGTGGATTAGGGCTGATGCGATCAAGACCTTCTGTTTCATTCCTCGGCTGTAGCCCTCCAGCAGATAATCTCGTCTTTCATGAAGACCGAACAGCTTCAGTAAGTCGTCTATCCTTTCAGATAGAATATTATTCGGGACATCATAGAGGGCTCCCATAAAGTCCAGAAACTCGTGGGCGCTGAGCTTCTCATACAAACCGGGAGACTCAGCCAGCAAACCCGTGACCCGTTTTACATCAGTTTCATTCTTGAGAATGTCATAACCGTTTACAGTGGCCGCCCCGCTAGTGGGCTTTATGATGCAGTTCAATAAGCGAACCGTCGTCGTCTTACCAGCCCCGTTAGGGCCGAGCAGACCAAAGGTCTCCCCCTCGTAGACTTCGAGGTTAAGCTCATCAACAGCTTTGATCTCGCCTCCTTTGCCGTAATACTTGGACAACTTATCTGTACGGATGACAACCTTCATCATTCATCCCCCATGATCTTGCACGCATTCATTTAAACTTTGCTAGATATATACTGGTAGAAGCCATAGTTTATCGGGCATATTTTAACATTTTCACGCAGAAAATCAGAACATTCAAATCTATTAAGGTGAGAACTCCTCAGTTCAGTGGTTAGTGTGATTTGTCAGAAATCCATAAGAGATGCCTTACACTAGAAAGCAGAAATAGCCCACAGATAATAGAATAGCTTGCACTGCCTTTATAAGAAAACTTGTCTAAACTATGTAACACTTAAAGGTGAAAACATTGAGACAGGAACTACCGATCTCAGAAAAAATTTTGCAAACCCTGCACAACCTGTGCGCAACAGCTCCAGACCTGGCCAGAAGAAGCGAAGAACTTGCAAACGTGATGCGACTTGATCTAACCGAAGTAGAGAGCATTCTCGACAATTACGGTCTGGAAGGTTACGCAGAAAGTTTCACGGATAACGAGGGTAAAAGACGGTACTACCTGACAGGTAGGGGAATAATAAAGGTCTGTGCACTCTTTACCTAGTGAGAGACTAATGCAGGTCATAATTTTCTCTTGGGAATTCCCGCCGAGGATAGTTGGAGAACTTGCAAACTACGTCAAGTCGCTTGCCGTACAACTCGTCAAAAGCAACGTGGAAACACACGTGGTTACCTATCACGATTACTTAACGGGACCACGCGAAGAACCGGAAGGAACCAAAACCCACAGAATCACAAATCCTGTTCGAACACACATCGGGGTACTCACATGGGTCCTCACCTTAAACCAAGAAGTTGAAAGAACAGCAGCCAACATCTACTACGACGCAAAAAAACAAACAGACCTAATAGATGCACACGATTGGCACTTCATACCAGCCGCAGTCACCCTGAAAAAAGCGCTCAACATACCATTCATTTATTCTGTAGAAAGCCTAGAAGAACATCGCTCGCACGGCGCAAACTCACCCTTCAACATGGCTATCAAAAGCATAGAGTGGCTAGGTTTGTACGAAGCAAAGAAAGCAATCGTGAAATCCGAATGGATGCGAGATGAAGCAACCAGAATATACAAGGTTCCAACAGATAAGATAAAGGTGATTCCGCCAAAATCCACCGCATGGATGAAAACCGTCTTACAAACCTACAAGAGCGTCGCAGGAGGCGCAATCTCCAAGTGACCCAAGAATTAACCGTCATGATGTTCACATGGGAGTTTCCGCCAAGAATTATCGGTGGAATATCCCCGCACGTTTACCATTTATCGAAAAGCATGGCAAAGAACGATGTAAAAGTTTACGTTGTCACGTGTGATTTTCCCGGAGCACCTCAACACGAAGTCCTCGACGAAGTTGAAGTTTTTCGGATAGACTCCTACAAGAACCCCGCCCCAAATTTTGCAACTTGGGTTTATCTGATGAATATGAACATGCAGAAGGAAGCCGCTGCTCTTGTCAAAAGTTTAGGCGGAAAAGTTGACGTTTTTCACGCCCACGACTGGTTAGTTGCAAATGTGGGAATAGGGCTAAAACATGTTTTCAGAAAACCACTCTTAGCCACGATTCACTCAACCGAGATTGGACGACGAAACGGAATTCACTCCGATTATGAGAGGATGATTCATGAAACGGAAGCTTGGCTTACATACGAAGCGTGGAAGGTGATCTGCTGCAGCGACTACATGGTTTCACACGTCCGATGGGCTTTTGGGCTTCCGGAAGACAAACTAGTCATGATTCCAAACGGCGTGAACGCTCAACAATACACGAAAAACAAAAACACGAACCTAAGCCAATTTAGAAGAAAATTCGCTTTGCCAGAAGAGAAAATTGTGTTATTTGTCGGAAGATTAGTTTACGAGAAAGGTATCCACGTGTTTGTCAATGCTGTTCCAAAGGTTTCAGAAAAAGTCAACGCGAAATTTGTGATAGTCGGCAACGGCTACATGAAAGAACCCCTTTCAAAACTTGTCAAGAGCATGGGCCTAGCCCACAAAGTTACATTCACAGGCTTTGTGGACGACGAAACATTAGGGAACTTACAGAGATGCGCAGACGTTTGCGTTGTGCCATCACTCTTTGAACCCTTCGGAATTGTTGCTCTCGAGGCAATGGCCGCAAAAAGTCCAGTCGTGGTTTCGGACACAGGCGGCCTGTCAGAAATAGTGGAACACGATGTAACGGGTGTCAAAGTTTATCCTGACAACCCGGATTCCCTTGCATGGGGAATAACGAAAGTACTGCTTGACGAAAACTATGCGAATCGACTTAAAAACAACGCACACAAAAGAGTGCAACAAAACTATGACTGGGATAAAATAAGCCAGCAAACAAAAGCTGTTTACAAAGCCGTCTTAAAAGAGTACTCAAAAAGTTTTTGGGCTTAAAAGCTTAAAGATAACTACGGATATTTGAGTCTAATGGCCTTATCTGGACAAGCGTCAACACATCTGAGACAGTAGATGCATTCCGGGTCGCTGAACTTCTCCCAAGGCAAATCCAAGATGCGAACATTCATCGGACAGGCTTCAACGCAGAGGCGGCATTCGCCCTTGGCACATTTAACCAAGTCCCTGCGCAAACCGAGAAAACTGAACCTGTTTAAGATAGCCATGATTGCTCCGTGTGGACAAATGTATTTGCACCAGCCCCGTGGAACGTAAGCCGCGAAAACAAGAACACCCGCCATAATGAAAAGTTGAGCCCAGAAAAGCGGGGGCAGTGTTGCAATCCCAGATAAGACATCCAAAACCGGTTTTTCTAACGTTGCGATGCGAAAGTCGAGAATCATTTTTGGCAACGTTGCAAACAATGTTTCCGCTGGGCTTAATGTCGTGAATGGAGCCTCTGCGAAGATGCCTAGAGCGCTTTTGTAGCTTCCACTTATTCCAATAAGTTCTGTAGCAGAAAAAGTTACACTAACAAACAAAACGATGCTTAAGACAGCGTATTTTACGTAAATCATGCTTTCGTGAGTTCTCGGCGAAAGTTTCATCTTCTTACGCTTAATGAACCCTATTAGATCTTGAATTAAGCCGAAGGGACAAATCCAACCGCACAAGGACTTTCCAAGCAGTATGCCTGTTATCAGAAATGAAGATGCTGCAAGCCATGGAAAGGTAACATTGGTGTTTTTCCAACCACCGAATGTGAATTGTAAGGCTGTAAGGGCGTCGCCCACAATATTAGCCTCAAGTCCCCAAGTCCACAGAACAGGGAGCAAGAGCGATAATGCGCCTAGATTAAAGATCATTGCGCTGAAGAATATGAATGAAACGAACTGAACTATTCGGCGAAGCGTGTTAAACTTGAACAGGTTTTCTTTGATTTTGCTCTTCAATCTCCAGCCTCTCTAAGTGATTAATGAAACTTGAGTTATTTGTTTTCCGATGATTTTAACGTTTTCTACAAGAACCCACGGTGCGACCAGTTGCCCAATCTTTCTTTCGTTGTTGGCCTAGGCGGAAATGTTTGCAATATCTGGAAAATGCTGCCTGCTAGCATTACACCTTTGGTTGCGTAGGCAATTTTGCCACTCTCGATTTTTCAAGCCGGGGTTGCAACAACATAGAATTCCCGCGCGCGCGAAGAACCTATTCGAAACGGCTTTATAAAATCGTTATGGTCTCCTTTCTACTGCAAGCCTACCTTTAACGAGATAAGAAAGGTTCAAAAGTAGAACAGTTTGATTGAAACACAAAGCGGGACGGCTTATGTTTTCTGCATGAGCAACTTCATTTGACCAGCAAAATCATGTTCTTTTTGCGTTCTCTCCGTTTCAAGTCGATGGAGCAAACCGTAGGTGGAGTATATGTCATCCAAGATCTTCCGCTCAATAACGTATGCCCCTGATCTTAGAAACTCTTCAAGTCCCTTGGCGAACACATCGATCTTCGCGGATGCCTCATTTCGTTTCAGCGAATAGTTGCTTTCCAAGTACTTGTATATCAGGTGAGTGGCTTGTTCTCCGAAGACTTGCGTTAATACACGATCTATTATCTTTGAGATCTTATCTTGTTCATTGTTGTTTTTTTGTCGGATTGTGATTTTCATTGTTATTCCTCCACAGATAGGTATCGTTTGTATTACGACTTAATAAGTATTGCCGTAGATCTGTCAAACAAACACACACTTCAAAACACGTGAAAATCCCCTCATCACATGAAGTCCGTAGGATTCAGTGACATATAGACCCTAAAAACATTCTCCCTCTCCGCCATTCTGTGTTCCATTGACCCAACTCTGACGTATCCTTAACTGACGCCGATGCTGAGTTAACAGAATCGTGGAAAACAACGTTGCGATCTGTAGAACAGATTAAAAGCCTGCACACATATGATCATTGTTTGTAAAGACAATTGCATTCTCAAAAACAAGATTTCTAACTTCCACCATAATCATACGATAACTATGAAAGAAGCAGCTGTCGCGCTGAGCTTACTGGTTCTTCTCAGTGAAGTCTGTGAGGTTTAGTTGTTGGACTCTTCTGGGAAAGGGATTCTCACAAACGTTCTCTTCGAAGATGGCCAGTCTTCCATAAACGCCGTCGTATCCGGGTATAACTTTGACTTTTCCTTCTCTAACTCTAACGATCGCCTCGGCGATTTTTTCATCCACAACTTTGTTTAACGCATCTTTTGTAGCATCTATCAGCACAGCATACTCGTCACCGAATCTTTCAACTAGCTTGTTGTAAACGCTCCATACCTTTTGAGCGTATGGAGAACTTGTGCCCAGAACAGTCGTAATAATTTCAGAAAGCGGAAGCAAACGCATAAAACCTATAGCGTTTTCAGGCTTGAAGCCTGCTGGACGATCAGCCAACTCTTCAACTCGTTGTTCAACGCCTCTTGTGAGTTTTCTGCGGCAGACTGGACAAATGTTCCCCAGTTTTGCTGCCTCTTGCGGAGAAAGCGCAACATTGCAGTTTCTATGCCCGGTCCAATGATATTTTCCATAGGCTGGATCTGTTTCAATTGTAAACTTGAATCTTTCCTTATCTTTAGAGCGGATTGCGTCTACAATCTCGCCGTAGCTTAACCGTTTCAGTTCAAAAACGTTGGCTTCCCTTCCGATGCGCCAAGGCCAAGCACTGTGGCTGTCACTGTTTGAGACTAAGGCATATTTGTCGAGTTTGCTTAAACGCCAGTTCATGGGAGGATCCGATGAAAGCCCCGTCTCTAAAGCGTGAATATGCTTTTCCATGTCTTGGTAGCAGTCTTCAACGTTGTTAAAGCCACTAAATGCGCCGAAAATGCTGAACCAGGGTGTCCAAGCGTGAGCTGGAAAAACCATGTTTTCGCTTGCGCCTTCCATAACTTCCTCCACTAGATGTGGCGCGTCCATATTCAATGTTGGTCTACCATCAACTGCTAAGTCGCCGTATTTCTCTAGCCTGTTGTTAATCTGAACTGCAGTTTCTATGCTGGGTGTTAAAACAACATGATGAATCTTCTTTACTTCGTTTTCAAAAGTGAATATTGTGCTAACTTCTGTTGTTATCATGAAACGTACTGATGACTCTGGTTTCTTGGCAGTTCTGTACAAGCCAGTATCTGATTCTTGAGCCAAGGTTTCTTGCAGTTCTTCAAGCCATCTCGGATGCGTGAAGTCTCCTGTTCCCACAAGGTTTAAGCCTTTAATTCTTGCGAAACGAGCAATCTCCTTAACACATATTTTCTGGCTTGTGGCGCGGCTGTAGCGGCTGTGTATGTGTAGGTCAGCTATCACCCTCAAGTTTTCTCGCCACTATCCTCTTCTTTAGCCACATACTTCTCAAAAAGCTTCTCCCAATCAAACTTAAACATTATGACAAACACGATAATCAGCAAAACTATTGCAAGAACCATACCAATCAACGCAGATATCCAACCGCTCTCCACACCAAAGATGTCTCTAATAATTCGTATCGAAAAGCGGCCGCTATAGGCTACGATGAAGTTCATGCAGATTTTCCCGATTAAAGCTGGAATAAATGCTCGAGCAATACTATAACGTATAACGCCTAAAGGGATGAAGAGCAAATCATCAGGCAAAGGCGTCAGAGCAAAAAGGAAAATTACGATCGGCCCAAATCTATCAAAAAGCTTCATAAGAAACTCCATTTTCTTCTTATACTTCTCACTGATGACTCTTCTTCCTCCAAAACCGATTAAATATCCCGAAAACTCGCCCACAGCAGAGCCTATTCCAGCTGCAACAGCGATCCACAAAGGCTCAAAGGTGCCTCCGAGGGTGAAAATGATAACCGTGTAAGGGATGGGAAAAAATATTGAGAGGGCACCAATCAAGCTGATTAAGAAGATTCCGAAATATCCGTATTGGAGAGCGAGGCTCTCCATCCACGCGGACAGCTGCTGGATGACATCTGTAAACTGCAATTGAAAGCTTCTCCTTTTTCACTGATTTAGAACGCAAGACTTAAAGAGATTATCGATAGCCAAGCAAACGTCACATTTAAATCGAAGCACATTTACAAAAGGTTCTACAAGCTTTTGGAAGTATCTGAAGTTGACAACGAAAAAGGAGCCAATCTGGATAGCAAGAGACTTAGCTAAATGCAGCGGTTGCAGAAAATGCGAAATCGCCTGTTCGCTTTTCCATGAAAACCGCATATGGCCAGAAGCCTCAAGAATAAGAGTTTTTATGTTGATTCCGGGCGTTGATTTTCCACATTTCTGTGCACAGTGTGAGGATTACCCGTGCGTTGAAGCTTGCCCAGTGGATGCATTATCAGTAGACTCCAAAACAGGCGCTGTTTTGGTGGATAAAGAAAAATGCACTGGTTGCGCACAATGCATTGACGCTTGCCCGGGCAGAGTCCCACACATGCATCCAAAGGAAAAAATCATCTTAATTTGTAACTTATGCGATGGCGACCCGCAATGCGTCAAGGTTTGCCAAGAAGGGGCATGGAACGTGCTTAAGACAGTTTCAAGAAAGAATTACGCTTACAAGCTTTATGCTCGTACACCAGATGAAATAACGCGAGATTTGGCCGTTAAAATCTACGGTGAAATAGGGAAGGATTTCATATGATCTTTGGTTATGCCGGAAAGTTTCTGGAAGTTGACCTTTCAACCGAGGACATCAAAGAGACAAGGTTTGACGACGACGTCTTGAAAGAATACATTGGCGGTAGAGGCTTAGCAGCAAAAATCCTTTGGAACAGATTAGGCAGCAGATGGGAAACAGTGGACCCGCTTGAACCAGAAAACATACTTCTATTCTTAACAGGGCCGCTCACAGGATTTTTCCCAGGCGGAAGAATCTGTGTGTCTGGCAAGTCTCCGCAAAGCAACGGGGTTGTAGGCTCAACTGTTGCAGGAGAATTTGGAATTGAGTTGAGGTGTGCTGGCTACGACGGCATAATTGTGTTAGGCGAATCGGAAAAACCCGTCTATTTATTCATAAAGGACTCTGATGTTGAAGTTAGAGACGCAGGTCATGTCTGGGGTAAAGATGCTAAAAAGACGGTTGCGATGCTTACTAAAGAATGTAGAGAACTTTTGAAGTCGCGTTTTCCACGTTACGGCGAGTGGAAAGAGCCGGCAATGTTGTATATTGGCCCTGCTGGAGAAAACAAGGTGCGAACAGCAGTTGTCGCAGCGAAGTGGACTCATGCTGCTGGTTACGGCGGTTATGGTGCAGTCATGGGTTCGAAAAAGCTTAAGGCAATAGCTGTCAAGGGCACTGGACCTTTGCCGGAGGTGGCTGACATGGAAAAAGTGAAAAAGCTAATGCAACGCGTGTGCGAAGACGTTTATGAAGAAGAATTGTGGAGGCGATGGGGAACCGGAGCCGCTGGCTATGAAGTCGGTGCAAAAACAAGCTCTGAGCCGATACGAAACTGGCAAGAGGAGTGGCATGACGATAAAAGCTTCGGCGTCGACAAGTTTGAGAATCGGTTTTGGATAAAGCCGTATTGGGGAGATTTTGGCTGTCCAACGACATGTTTGAAAGTTGCAATGGTCAAAGATGGAAAGTTCAAAGGGGCAATAACCGACAACCCAGACTATGAAATGCAGGCTTATTTGGGTCCGAACCTTGGAATTTTTACTCCGGAAGAAAACGTGTTTTTGGTGTCGCTTATTGATGATTTGGGGTTATGTGGTATACAAACTGGAAACGTGATGGGTTTTGCGGCTGAACTGTTTCAAAGGGGAATATTGACGAGGGAGGATTTGGGTGGATTAGAGCTTAAGTGGGGTGACGCTGAAGCCTTTGCTGCTTTGGCTAAAAAAATCGCTTTCAGAGAGGGTATAGGTGATTTGTTGGCTGAGGGAACTTATCGTGCGGCTCTGAAGATAGGGAAAGAGAAGAATGCGGATTTGTTATCTTACGCGGTGCAGTCTAAAGGCGTGAGCATTGGTGCTCATGGGATTCGTAGCGGAAAAGACTATCCAAAAATAATTTCTTACGCTTGTTCAGTTCAGGGTGGAGATCACACCTCTACGGCTGGGTTGCCGTTGGATTGGGGTGGAAGCGAGTTGATGGAGATCTTCAACGATTCAGGGGTATATTGCAATTTTAACACTTTTGGGGTACCACGGAACGTCAGATTCCAATTTTATAAGGCAGTTACAGGCTTAAAGCTGACAAGGAAGGAATGGTGTTACGAGAAAGCGTTGAGAGTCTTACAAATGCAGAGGGCATTGCTGCTTTTGGGTGGTCCAGATTTGAAGTGGAACCCGAAAATCCATGATGATAATCCGTCAAGGTTTTACGAGCCTTTGCCTTCTGGTCCTTACAAAGGTAAAACGGTCAATAGGGCCAGGTTTCAGAAGAAGAAAAAGGAGTATTACGAGGCAGTTGGCTGGGATGAAAACGGTGTACCCAGTTCGGAAGTTCTTAGAAGGCTCGGGTTAGATGATGTTGATAGGACGTTGAAAAAGTTACGTTGAACACCTGTCTGCTATCGATTTCGCGCTCTCTCTCTAAGCTTCAGCCACTCCTTGATTTCATGAAGAATTGCTGTCCAAAATAATAGGTTGATCGCAACAGCGTAGGCCATATAGAACCAGTCACTGAAGCGGAACCATAGCCACGGGGAAAGCAAAGATACTGAAGCCATTGCAGAAAAAAACTGCAAATTCGAACTCCGAAAATCTCGGAAAATCAGCAAACCTAATGCTAAACCTGGCAAGATTGTGGCAGGAATCGCTAACCAATCAATGACAAGTAGGCCTCCCAAAAGAGGCGACATGCCTCGACCTCCCCTAAACCTGTAATATACTGGATAGTTGTGCCCAGCCACAGCAGCCATCCCAGCAAACAGAAAATAGTACCCCTCTGGAAAAACCAAACGGCAGGCTAGCACAGGAACGAATGCCTTGAGCATGTCGAGGAAACTGGTCAGAATCGCTACCTTTGATCCTTTGCGTTCTCGCAGGCTAGTGGCGCACACCGCTTGGGCAGCCAGCTTTTCCCGATATCCTTTGACTGCAATTCTTGTCTCGCTAAGATCCTCGCCTGGCAGAACTATTTTTCCTATTATACGTGCAAAAGAAATAGAGCCGATAAGGTATCCTGCTAGGGCAGCGAAAAGGGCAACCCACAAATCAGTCAATCATCACACCTCAAGATTTATTTGTCTGCTAATCCACCTTGCACGCACGTGTGACGAGCAGTTTCTTCTCGGTTCCAATAAAGCTTTAAATCGTTCTTCTGGCCGCTCAAAAGACATATTCATCCTATGATAGTTACCGTTCCTTTAAACCCGTCTACTGCCACAATAGCGTTCTCTTTTATTTGCATAGCATTCTTCACAGAAACTACTGCTGGAATGCCATATTCTCTGGCGACTATCGAGCAATGAGACAGCATTCCACCTGATTCAGAGACGACGGCTTTTGCCTTTGCGAACAGCGGGGTCCAACCGATATCGGAATAGGGAATTACTATAACGTCTCCACATGCTGTCTTTGAAAAGTCGCTCAAGCCTCTCACAACTTTTGCTCTTCCCTCGTAATATCCTTTTGACACCGCAAGTCCTTGTAGGCTCCTAGTTTCCTGAGTTCTTACCATAGTCAGTTTGGGCAACTCCCCGAATATCAGATCAGGCAGCTCCACGTTCTTGGAGCGATTCATTTCACTCTTCCTTTTCTGAATAGCAGCTTTAAGACCGCTGCTCATTTGATTCGAAGATGCTATCTTTCGAGTTTCCCTGTAAGTGAGATAGAATATGTCATCAACGTTTTCTATGAAACCTCGATTCTTGTAAAGAACTCCTAGATGCAGAAAAAAAGGTCGAAACAATGAGTAACCATATATGTAGAGGAATCCCAAGCGAACCGCATATATTTGATAGGCCAAAGAATTACTGCTGAGTAGCCTTGAAACACCCTTGGATAAAAGATTTCTGAATAGTGCGTCACGAGCGTGGGGAATCTCGATAGCAGACGAGGATTTAGGTCTGGAATAGTCCTCGATCACTTTCAGAAGAAGTGGCAAATTCTCTTTCCACTGGGGGCTTGAGAAATCGTTGCTACTATCGCTAAGATGCCCAAAGCAGTCAATGAAGATCTTGAAAGATCGCACAAATTCGCTGGAATCTCGGGATCCCGACAGCTTGGTCACATTCGCAGATTTCAGCTTCATCTTGAGTTCTTCGCTAGTTTTGGCATATTGCTCATGTAGAAGAGATAGATGCGTGTCTATGATGAAAGCCACATTCGTCTTCGACTCAGTACGGTTTAGATACTCGCCAATTATGCGATACCTTGTGAGAAATTTGCTTAGAACAGAAGTGAGGAATCCATTAATAAGCTGCGTCAGTATTAGGAAGTACGAGCTTTCCTCGTTGAGTCTGTAAAGCGCATCTATCGACTGCAATGTTGTGCTCTCGTCAAGCTTTGAGAGATCAGTGAGTATAATCTGACGATATTTCTGGTTCTGAAGTGGCAAAAAGTGGTTGATCTTTTTTGCGAAGGATACTTTGCCAAGTGCGAAGAATAGTACTCTCGGAAGACTCTTTATAATTCCTAGATTTGATGTGAATCTCTGTTTTAATTCTCCTTCTCCAGTGAGTATCTCGATGCTTTCTTTGGGCATGCCTAAAAGCTGAAGTACTTCACCTAGCAGAGTTAAGTTGAAATATGCCCTGTAGTGGAAAGTCCTTATCATGCTGCCAATGTTGAGCTCCTTATGGCCAGTCAGTTGGACGAACAATTTTCTCCAAGAACTCAGGAGCAGTGGCGCGGTAACCGACCAAACAAGTGGTTTGATCATTCCCGGCAAGCGGTCTTTTGCCATCTTGTTTGAATAGATGTTTACTCTCTTAAAGGAAGCTCCCGCGCGCTCAGATTCAACCTTACCGAAACCGACGATTCCAGAAACTGGTTTCACAGCGTAAAAAGCTAGGAAATCTCCTTTCGAGACTTTTTGAACCGAAGGCTTGAGACGAGAGCTGTCTCTGACTCTCCAGATAGGAGGCTTATGAATTAACGCTGCCTTCCAATTTTCGACAGGTTCAACTAGAAGCCAAAGGTTCGCCAAAGTGACACACGATTGTATCTTAGGTTTAGTCTTTCATAAAACCTTCGATGTCAACAGTTTGTGGTGAACGTTATACGCGTTTGGCGCGCGCTGTTCCCGGTAAGAAAGCCACAGAAAAAACGAGGATGGTTCAGGGACCAACGGTTCATTCACCTAAGCCCCAGTCCATCCGATGTTCAATTGATTAGATTGTTTGTTTTTCAGCTGTCCGCTTATAAGACCAACGATGAAGAGACACTTTTGCACCGGGGAGAGAGTCAAGTTAAAATGAAAAATATCGCGCAGTCGCGCGCGCAGAGCGTGTGCTACACTTCAACTCTACTCTCTCCACAGTTTGCAAGAGTTGTTTCATCGCTGTCTTTTTAATGTGCAAGCCTGGCTTTCTATTTGAGGTTTGACGAATCTTGCTGTCGCCTAGCGGAATAGCGAGCTTTTATATTGATTCCCCTCTCAAAATTCCTAATCTCTGGAAGCTGAGCCGGAGACACTTCCGGGTTATGCTGAGTGACGGTAGATTCGTCAAACTCAACAAATTCGTGAACCGCTTAAGCATTAGAGACTTGCAGTTTTACTGTTGGAAACTCAAACCTTTGCACGTTTACTTTTCTGTTTTGAATTGGCTGTTTCCGGAGCGTGTAGGTAAGAAATACAAGGCTAGATACTGCGTGCCTTTAAACGGCGAGTACGTGGTTGACGTTGACAGCTACATGATGCTTTTCAAGCATGAACATAAGCTTGATCCGGAATGGCATGTTTGCCAAGAATGTTTAGACATAAGCAAGCGGTTAACATTGCAGGTTTGCGAGGTAATAGAGAATTACTACTCCAAGCTGGCGATAGTTTTCAGTGGAAGGTTAGGTTTCCACGTTCACGTTTTAGACTTTCATTATAAAGATTGGACCAAATATCGTCAGGAAAAACCTATTTGGTGCCACCAAACAGCACGGTTCAAATTCACACGGCTATTACAGAAACAAACCTTCGTCTTCGACAAAGCCCATTTTATAGTATCAGTTGATCCCATGCGCATAGTCACGGTTCCAAATACTCTCAACGGAAAAAAAGGTTGATCTGCAAGTACGTAGGCGGAAGAGAAGATTTGGAGAGACTAAGCATTTCTGAGCTTCTGGAAGAATGTATGACTTTCAGCAAGTTTCAAGGTTACCCTGAGCCTCTCGATGGTTCTCACAAAAAACTGGGATTTCAATCCAGTCTAGGCAAGAACCGTAATGGGGCTGTGAAAAAAAGCGCTAAGAACACGGCGAGGGCAACATGGTGAGGGTAACCACGATGACGCCTTCGCCAAACCCTTTTCATAGTAGACTCCGAAAAAGATCTTGGGTGAAAACCATGGCCTTGGAAGGACCTTTGGACAATTTCCTAGAAGACGCAAACAGAAAGCCAGGCGCGCGCGCCTTTCATGATACTACGTGTCGAAAAAAGCGGCAAAAGTAGGCTCAAAATTGTACTTAGGGCAGAGGTCCGAAACGCTTCTACGATTATCCCTACCCAAGGCAAATCGAAGAGATTATTCAAAAACAAAAAAGTTTCAAGGTTAAACTAGCTTTTGAGTTACCCCGCCGACGCCATCATGGAAAATTCCGCCGAGGACGCTCCCGTTGATTTGGGAAGCACACACGCGCGATTTCGATAACACATATCTATAGTAGTTTTTTGATGGTACCTTCCTTCCTTATTCCTATTCCAGTAATATCCTTACTGTACCATATGTGTATGCTGAACCAAGTATACGCTTTTTTGGGCCCTCAATTAGAAGGACATAATTGGTTGTCCTTTCCCCGTTGTCCCCGTAGTCCGTCAACCGTCCTTGTTGGTTGGTTGGATGGATTAAAATTTAGTTCTCCCTCTCTAAAATTGCGTGTACTCTTCAATGTTTTAAAAGATGAACTATGGTAATTTCTTTATTCAAGTATCTAGACATACTCCGAATCTCCGTCGTAATTGTTAATTTTGAATTTTCCATAAATATGGTTCGTGAAGAGAGTGAGAATGGAGAAAATGTCGCTTGCGAACACATGGATTTGTATGCTTTAAGCAGAAAAATGGGGGTTTGCAGGGGACCTCTTCAATCAAGAGATTCAGGATGATAGTTTTCTTGCTATCGCTGTCAAGTGTTTTCCCAGATCCTTTGCCATTTTCAGCTCATTAGTCGTTGGCATTCGCTTGTATGGTGGACCGCTTCCAGCGACAGTTGAGGCTCCATATGGTGATCCACCTGCTATCTCTTCCATTGTCATCTGCTCCTTGAAGGAGTAGGGTAAACCCACCACGACAAAGCCATGATGTAAAAGTGTAAAGTGCGTTGAGATAATTGTTGTTTCTTGCCCACCATGTTGATTATTCGAGCTGGTAAACACTGCTGCCGGTTTGCCAATGAGATTGCCTTTCATCCAAACAGGTCCGGTTTGATCCCAAAAGTTCCTCATCTGGGCGCACATGTTGCCGAAGCGAGTGGGAGTACCTATGATAGCTCCGTCAATATCGTCCAGATCCTTACGAGGATCAGCGACTGGAACATCCCTCATTAAATCTTTCACCCTTCTTATCTCTTCATTCCAAAACTGCTCTGGGATAAGCTCAGCAACTTGTTTGAGAATCGGCACACCGCCCGCCTCTCGGATACCTTCGACTGCTGCTTCGGCCATCCTGAAGATGTGACCATACATCGAATAGAACACGACAAGGATCTTGGGTTTATGTTCATTCACCATCTCTTCCTCCCTACTTTGAATTGTCCATCTCCTTTGGGTTGATTTGGCTAATACAATTTTCTCTTTGTACCACTGAACAAAGGAGCGCGCATACACTCCCTATACCTCGTTGGTTTATTTCTTGATCGCCAACTTTGCACCGCAAGCAGAGCACTTACCTTCTGCCGTGATTTTTGGCTGTTCCCCAACTTCTGCTCTACAGAGTCCGCACTTCACCATAAGAATTCACCTCCACTAATCCAACTGTTTTATTATGGATTTCTATTTGGAAGGTCTAAGCTTTTAAGTGGTTGTGACTGTGGAACAACAGCCACATATACTTAAATAACGCATGAATCTCCCGCAAAGCCCGCGCGAAAATGCCGAATGGTTAAGTCAACGTGCGATATGGATAATGCTTGTTGGCGTGACAATTATTGAGACTCTTTCATCTTTTTCCTCAAAAGGAACATCCTCAACAACCTGCACGTCATGAACCGTTGTCACAACCGGAATAACTCCAAACATCTCTTTCAGCATTTGTATTTCTACATCACCATAACCATGCCCCTTCCCAAGCCTATGCCCATACCTATCAACGGCAACAGAACCCTCAACAACCAAGTCAGGTTTCGGAAAATCTCTCACTTCAACACCAAACCTGAATGCACCCTTAATCGTTGACGCAACCCGTTCTTTACCTTTAACCTCAGCTGGATCAATCAAGACAAACCCTTTTTTAAGCCTCGGAGAAGCCATTATCAAAATCTTTCCATCCGCAAGGGCGTTCTCTCTCACCTTGCGCTGCGGCGAGTCTGGATTCACAAAAACAACTTTAGCCCTTTTCCATTCTTCAAGGCCCCTAAGCTTTTGAGCTGCAGCTTCTGCTCCAACGAAATTTGGGATTCTACCCCGAACTGGAAGAGGAAAAACTGCGATTCCGGAGCATTCCATCCCGCTCCAAATCTTCTCTCTCAACAACTGCTTTCTTGAAGCTATACTCATCGTCATCTACAACAAACAATGAAAAATGAGAGAGTAACGTTTGAAACTTTTAGATTATTCCTAGTTTTCTGCCGCCCTCTTTGAAGGCTTCCAACGCTCTGTCTAGCTGTGCTGTTGTATGTTTTGTGCACAGCTGAACTCTGATTCTGGCTTTTTCCCGTGCAACCATCGGGTAGAATATTGGCAATACGAATATGCTTTTTGTCCAGAGGTGGTCTGAGAGGTCCTTTGAGGTTTTGCTTTTGCCACACATCACAGGAATTATGGGTGTTTCCGTGTTGCCAGTGTCGAATCCCGCGTCTTTGAATCCGTCTAAGAGATAATTACGGTTTTCCCAGACTCTCCTGACGTGTTGCAGTTCTGTTTCCAGCACACCTATGGCTGCAGTACAAGCGGCGGCAACACCTGGCGGAACAGCCCCGCTTAAAAGCCAGCTTCTAGACTTGTTATACGCGAAGTTGCGAAGGTCCTCGCCGCCAGTGACGTGGCCTCCTACGACGCCGAAAGCCTTTGAAAAAGTTCCCATCTCTACATGCACCTCGTCACGTCCAAGATGGAAATGACTTACAATGCCTCGTCCGCCCTCACCTAATACGCCTTCGCCGTGGGCGTCATCAACGTAGACTCCAGCGCCGTGTTCTTTGGCGATTTTGGCTATTTCGGATAGTGGTGCGAGGTCTCCATCCATGCTGAAGACTCCGTCTGTAAATATCCAAATATGTTTGTAAGAAGGATCATGTTTTTCCGCTTCATCCATCACGCGTGTCAAGTCCTCTATATCTTTATGTTTGAATATTGCTCTGTCAACGCGGCTCAGCCTCACTCCGTCGATTATTGAACCATGGTTCAGCTCGTCTGAAACGAACAAGTCTCCTCTACCAGCAAGCTGTGGGATAAGCCCCTCATTAGCCATGAATCCTGTTTGGAAAGTTAGCGAGGCTGGGGCGTTCTTGAACTTTGCAAGACGACGGTCCAATTCTTCGTGGAGAATCATGTTTCCAGAAATCGACCTATCGCTACCAGCACCGGCACCGTATTTTCTGGTTGCCTCTATCGTTGCCTCAACGACTTTTGGATGTGTTGCGAGGTTTAGATAGTTGTTTGCACAGAGCATCAGGACTTCTTTTCCGTCTACAGTGCAGATTGGTTCGCTTGCGCTTTCCAGAACCCTAAGCTGCCAGTTGAGGCTTTCACGAACCAAGCGTTGATATTCTTCACCTAAGTATTTTGTTGGATGACGTGAAACTGTCACATTAATCACCTTCTAAAAAACTTAGCTTCACCTTCTTTTTAATATTTACCCATAGCCTTTTCACAGTTAGATCGTTCTATTAGCATTTTGCCTTTCTTAAGCAGAAAATTGGAAAAGACGAGTTTTCATAGCGGGCCTTTGTGCTACGCTGAATCCGCAATCATCAGCAGAACCAAACGACTAGAAAACCGACTCGGAGAAAAACGACTAGAAATTGGAGAGGTCCGAAACCTCTCAGCTGTACGACGGGTCGGACAACGTCTTAGTGCTTTGAGATCACAAACCTCTCCAAGATAATACGCGCGCGCTAAGCTAAAAACGTTAATACCAACTTATCTAAGAACACGGAAGCAATGAAAAGTCGCTAGTTCATAGATGAATATTACGTAGACATGACCTTTAACGAGTACCCTAGAGATTGCCTTCGGCAAAACGTTTTGCCAGTTTTTCTATCATATCCTTCGTCATAGCAGCCAAATCATACGTAGACTTCCAACTCCACTCTTCACGAGCTACACTATCATCTATTGACATGGGCCAAGAATCAGCAATCTTCTGCCTAAAGTCGGGTTTGTATTCGCATTCAAATCCCGGAATGTGCTTCTTGATTTCAGCCGCCAGCTCTCCGGCGGAGAAGCTGATTCCAGTCACGTTGTAGCTCGTGCGGCATTTAATCCTAGACGAGTCAGCATCCATTAGGTCTATGGCTGCTTTGGTACAGTCCGGCATGTACATCATCGGTAGTACCGTGTCCTCTCTCACGAAGCACGAGTACCGCTTCTTCTCTAACGCCTCATAAAATATCTTTACAGCGTAGTCTGTTGTGCCCCCAACCGGAGGTGTCTCGCTGCTTATGATGCCGGGATAGCGGACGCTTCGAACATCCAAGCCGAATCGAATGAAGTAATAATTGCACAACAGTTCACCGGCAACCTTTGTGACACCATACATGGTTCTGGGAATCAAAACAGCATCTTGAGGCGTATCTACACGAGAAGTTTCTGGACCAAAGACCGCGATTGAGCTGGGCCAAAAAACTCGAACCACGTTATGTTCCCTTGCAACCTCGAGTACGTTGTAGAGGCCATCTATGTTTACGGCCCAAGCGAGTTGCGGATTTTGTTCGCCTATCGCTGAGAGAACCGCGGCTAAATGATAAATCGTGTCAACATCATATTTTTCAACAACTTTTCCGACATTGCCTTTTTTAGTGACATCCAAGTACTCGAAAGGACCTGAACTGAACAGTTTCTCGCTAGGTTTCCTCCTGTGCCCAGCAGCAATCACGTTGTAACTGCCATACCTTTTTCGTAGTTCCATCGTTAATTCAGAGCCTATTTGACCGGTAGCGCCCGTTACAAGAATTCTCTTCATGGTTTTTGTTGACATTCAGCAAGCCTCATTCATTAAAGTGGCTTTTTAACATAACCGATGTTAGAATCTTCAAGATATAAGAATTTTCAGATGGACAAGCGAACTCTTTCATACGGGTTTTATCTCACGCGAATCTCTAGTTTGCGGATCAACTCTCCAATGGGAGCCTCATGCTCGTCAACCTTTATTTTCACTTCCAATTTCTCTCGGTCAACTACAACTAGTGCTGCTGACCTTTCACCCCGCCTGTCCCCACCGCTTTCGCTTCCAGCCTTAAGTGCTCTTGCCATTCTCCAAGCTAATCCTCCGCTTGTCTTTTCAAATTCTTCAGCAATGCCTAGAACAACATTTTTCCCAGCAAGCAGATTTCCAATCACAACGTAATTTTCGCCCGTTGCCGCTCCATGCCAGTCTGGAACACCGGTACCAGTGAAAACAGTCTTCCTTTTCGTGAAATCCATAATTGCCACTTGCCGAAGCTCTCTTCCAGAGTCTTCCATTAGAAGCTTGTTCAAAGCCTCCTTTGGGGACAAACCATTCGCCAACAATTCTAATCCTTTTGTTCCATATGCGACATTTGTGTATGCTTGCGTGGCTATCACGCCGACTCCTAGCATTGCGTGTGGGACCCTGTCGCCTACTGATGTGGAGCCTGAAGCAACAGCGACCCCCATTAATTTGGAATCGGGTGACATGGCTAAAATAGAAAAAGTTCCGGTTTTCATTTTGCCAGTCACTCCACAGTGCAAATGTATTAGCTTGCCAAAATAGTTTATAGCTTGCGCAATAAATCTTGTCACTGATGAAATTTATGAAGCTGGGTTTCATCGTTAATCCGATAGCGGGCATGGGAGGAAGGGTAGGGCTAAAAGGGACAGACGATGTCTTGAAAGAGGCAATCGCTAGAGGAGCCAAGCCAGTAGCACCTAAAAGAGCAGTTGAATTCCTCCAAAGATTGAAAGAAAACATGACGGAAATGCCCATACGGATTGAAATTTTGACATGCCCCAAGATAATGGGTGAAGGAGAAGCAAAAAAGGCAAGACTTCCAGTTCAAGTTTTACCCCTAAAAATCGGCGAGGAAACAACAGCGGAAGACACAAAAACCGCGGTTAAACTGATGATAAAGGCAAATGTGGATTTGATAGTTTTTGTTGGTGGAGATGGCACAGCCAAGGACGTTTTTGATGCTATGCATGGTTGCATTGCAGTGCCAGTTTTGGGTCTCCCTTCAGGAGTAAAAATGTACAGCGGCGTTTTTGCGGTGAACCCTTCAGACGCCGTGGATGTTGTTTTGGCCTTTGCCAAAAACCAAACGGAAATGGCAGAGTTTGATATCATGGATGCCGATGAGACAGCCATTCGAGGCGACACCTTCGTGGTGAAGCTTCACGGTTTTCTGAAAGGACCATTTCTTCCTATGCGGATTCAAGGAAGCAAACAAGTAAGCCCGGAAACGGTTGATGAGAAGGAAAACCAAACAGCCATAGCGAGATTCATAATAGAAGAGATGAAGCCGGAAGCCACATACATACTCGGTCCAGGAACAACTGTTAAACTTGTTGCAGAACTTTTGGGCGTGGAAAAGACGGTTCTGGGCGTGGACATTTACAAAAAAGGCAAAATCGTTCTTGACGTGAATGAAGAAAGGATTCTAGGGGAAGTGGAGGACTGGAAGGACACTTGGATTGTTCTTTCGCCAATTGGGCATCAAGGAATTCTTCTGGGGAGGGGAAACCAGCAGATAAGCCCGGAAATCATAAAATGTGTCGGAAAACAGCGAATAGTCGTTGCGGCGACAAGAAGCAAGCTTCGAAGCATTGACGGCGGCGTGTTAAGGGTTGACACTGGAGATGCGAAAGCGGATAATATGCTTAAAGGATACATTAAAGTTGTCACAGACTATAGAGAATGGCGGCTCATGCGAGTACAGTGATGTGAATCCGTTTTTCATGTTTTCAAGTGATTCTCTTTCACGGTTAAGACTTGAAGTAGAGGCTAATCAATCTGCACGTATATCGGAAAAATGATGTAACATTCCTACGGACAGAATGTGCATTGCCCTTTTCTTTTCTGCTCCGCAATCCATGCTTCGATTCCGATTTCTCTCATTCTTTTCGAGTTTTCGACAGTCCTCTTATGATGTAATATGCCATCTGAGCTGAATTCACTCACTATTGTACATGGAAACTCTTCGCATTGAAAACAATATTGAAGCCCTCTCTTTTTTGCACAGAGCATCATTTTGCATTCAGGACTCCAATGACGATCAAGTAGTCCTCTACATCCCTCGCAACTTACCTGCTCTGGTTTTACAGTCTCATTGCGTTCTTTCCTAAACCAATCTACTATTTCTTCCCGCAACTTTTCATTGCCATGACCAGCTTGATATATGTCACACCTCGCACAGTTCAGACCACAAACTGCAATAACCCATTTTTTCAAGCTTCCAGGTCTCCTATCTCCACTTTTCCTTTGATCCAATCTAGACTGCGGCCTAACTTAACACTTACATGTGTAAATTGAAATAATATATTAAACGGTTTCTGTAAGATTCTAAGTGTTTGACCGTCAAGGAAGAATGAATATGGATAAAATTATCTATCATTCAATCAGTCTTAGGTGCAGTTCCCATAAGGCATTTGAGCTCTTCACTGTAAATAAGCATCTTGAGAAATGGCTAACACAAGTGGCTGATGTTGACCCGAAGGTTGATGGAAAATATGAACTATTTTGGAACCCTGAAGATAGGGAAAATGACAGCACGATTGGTTGCAAAATATTGGCTATCGCCCCGAGTAGGTTCCTCTGTTTTGAGTGGAAAGGACCAAAACAGTTCAAGCATCTCATGAACGATGTTAGACCTCTCACTAATGTTGTGGTATTTTTTATCTCTCATCCAGATGAGACAGAAGTTCACTTGTTGCACACGGGGTGGAGAGACACGGCTGAATGGGAAGAAGCAAGAGAATGGTTTCACAAGACATGGATGATGGCTCTATCAGAACTTAGGAATTATGCTAGTGATTTAAAGTGAATCCGTTTCGGTGTCCATTAGTATGATAATTTAATATGATTTCATTGAGCCAATAGGTTTGGATTGCAATTTGGCGATTCTGCCTCTAGGTAGGCTATCTGTTTGTGCATGGTTGTAACTACCTTAAGATTTCGTCGTGCTAAGCTTTAAGCCCCAAACTTTTTGGCCTTACCAATTAAATTCATCAAGATAGGCATTAAATCCATGCCTCTTATCCTGTTTAAGCCGCCCTTAGCACATGCTCGCTCATCAAACTCTTCAACATCATCGCGTCGAACACAAGGGCCAGTTATAGCTATGGGAACGGGGTCTCCTTCATGATTTCGCGTGATGGAAGATGTTGTGTGGTCAGCGGTTACAGACAAATGCGTTGCATCTAAGTCTATGTTGCTGAGCACGTAGCCGAGCACGTGGTCTATTTTTTCAATCAACTCAATCTTCTGTTCAATATTCCCGTCGTGACTGGCGACATCTGTTGCTTTCACGTGTAAGAGCACAAACTCGTTTGTTTTTAGTGCTTGGATCGTTGCTTTGGCTTTAGCCATGAAATCTGTTTGAGGAGTTCCGGTGGCACCCTTAACATCTATTAGCTTCATTCCAGCGGCTTTACAAACCCCTCTGACATATGGTGTGGCGCCTATGCACGCAGCGCTTATACCATACACCTGTGAAAGAGGCTTTATGTTCGGAACCGTACCTGCACCTCTACACAAAATCATGTTTGCTGGCGGCACTCCGCGTTTAGCCCTTTCTTCGTTAACTGGGTGATCTTTCAAAATCTTGTGGAATCCACGCATAAGCTCGTTGACGATTTCGGCTGTTAGCTTAGCCCCAGAACTGTCATCTAATGGCTTTACATCCGAAACTTTTTCTCCAACCTCCCCCGGGTCAGAGTCGCTAACAGCAGTTGATAAGCCGCGTTTGCGGATGACGAGGACGGCACGATGCTGAATAGTGTTTTCGAAAAAGAACTTAGCGCCTAAAAGTTTTTTCAGCTTAATTTTCTGAAGACTTCCAGCTAATTTAGTTGCATCTTCATTCACGATTCTGCCGGCACGCCTATCCAAGACAACAAGGTTTCTGTCTACTGTTGCGAAGTTGCATCTGAAGGCAACGTCGCTAGGTAAAACCTTCACACCTGAGCCTATGGCTTCTAGGGCTCCTCTTCCAGAATAAACTTTTGAGGCGTCGTACCCAAGCAGTGCGAGCGTGGCTGTGTCGCTTCCCGGAGGCAGACCAGGTGATATGGGGTCCATTATGCCGCAGATTCCTGTCTTTGCTATCTGGTTTAGCGAAGGTTTGCGGGCTGCTTCTAAGGGTGTTTTCCAGCCTAATTCTCTTATTGGCCTATCAGCCATTCCATCTCCTATAACAAGAACGGCTTTCAATGTAATTCACGCCTTTTCCTTGGATATTCAAGTTTGGTTGAGTATAGTTAAAACACTTGCTGTCCATATGGACCCAGACTACACGAGGAAGGATGTTGTTAACTTATTGTTTATGACGGCTATATGAAATTCCGAACCTCGCCTTTGCAACAATAAAACTTTGAAAACGGGAAACAATATCAAAACAAGAAAACTACAAAAACTAGGTACCCAAGATTGATTTCGGAGGATAAAAAATGATAGAAAGAGACTGGGAAGACAAAGCTTGGTACATGATTTACAGTCAAAGAAAGATTAAAGAAGCTGTAAGGTACCTTAACCAAATTATTAAACAACATCCTCAGAATGATCAAGCCTACGCAATCAAGGCTAATGCACTCAATCAGTTGGCTAATGACAGCAAAAATTGGGGTTACACTATCAAAGCATTGAAATGTGCTGAGAAAGCACTTCAAATCAATCCCTACAATGAAACGGCTCTTTTCAATAAGGCATGGTCGCTGGTTGATTTAGGTGAGCCAAGAGAGGCATTGAGGTATGCGGACAAAGCACTTGAGATCAACCCAAATAATGCATATGCTTGGTATAACAAGGCTTGGGCTTATCACATGCTTAACCGGATTGAAGAAGCACTAGCGTGTTGCGACAAAATGACAGAAATCAATCCTGAATTTACTGAGTGGACAGAAAAAATGAAGAACCGCATCAAAAACAGGGAATTTCCTGAGCATTTAGCGAAATTTAGGAAACAACAGGAATAGAGATGGATTTCCCCAAATTGCCTTTAGCAACCTCTTTTACCTGCAAGATGTCAGGCCAACAGCTAACAGAACTTTTAGAAAGAAACTTTTAAATAATCTCCTTCATACTGTGCTTACGAGTGGTTGAAATGGGCGATCGTGTTCCACAACGCTGAATTTTTCCTACACTTATTTGACATTAGGATTGATTTTACACTAGAATTATATGCTTCTAAGAATGAAAAACAAGGGAGAGATGAAAATGTCAGAGATGGGCATCACCGTTAAAAAGTCAGAAAACTTCTCAGAATGGTACACCCAAGTAGTTCTAAAGTCTGGACTAGCTGATTATGCGCCGATCAAGGGCTGCATGATCTTCAGAGAACACTCATACGCCATATGGGAGAAAATCCAAGAAATCTTCAACAAAAAAATAAAGGAGAAGGGACACAAGAATGTGTACTTTCCAATGTTTATACCTGAGAGTTTCTTGAAGAAAGAAGCCGAACATTTTGAAGGGTTTGTTCCGGAAGTTGCATGGGTCACTACTGGCGGAAACAGTAAGCTAGAGGAAAGGCTTGCTGTTAGGCCTACGTCTGAAACAATCATGTACGTGACGTATGCGAAGTGGATTAGAAGCTGGAGAGATTTGCCCATAAAACTTAATCAATGGTGCAACATCGTAAGGTGGGAAACGAGTGCAACAAGGCTATTCTTGAGAACAAGGGAATTCCTTTGGCAAGAAGGCCACACGGCCCATGCAACAGAGGAAGAGGCAGACACTGAAGTCATGGAAATCCTGAACATATACAGGGACTTGATGGAGAATTACTTGGCAATTCCAGTGCTTGCTGGAAAGAAAACTGAAAAAGAGAAGTTCGCCGGGGCATTGTACACAACAGCATTAGAGGCTTTGATGCCGGATGGAAAAGTATTGCAGATGGGAACTTCGCACAATCTTGGACAGAACTTCGCTAAAGTCTTCGACATCAAATTCATCGGAGAAGACGAAGAGGAACATTATGTTTGGCAAACATCATGGGGTATAAGCACACGGATGATAGGTGGTTTGGTTATGGTTCACGGCGACGACAAAGGACTGGTTTTGCCTCCGAAAATCACTCCAGTGCAAGCCGTGATAATTCCAATACCCTACAAGAATGTCGACACGGAATCAATAATGAGAAAAGCCAATGAAATCTTTGAAAAACTGCAAAAGAATGGAATATCGGTTGTTCTCGACGACAGAGCCGAGTACACTCCAGGCTGGAAATTCAACGAATGGGAACTAAAAGGCGTGCCCATAAGAATAGAAATCGGCCCTAGGGATGTAAAGGAGAAACAGGTAACCTTAGCCAGACGAGACACTAGCGAAAGACTAGTCGTAAAAGAAGAGAAAACAGTGGATACCGTAACAAAACTGCTCGAAGAAATCCAGAACACCCTCTTCAACAAAGCCAAAAAATTCTTGGAAGACCACACAACCACAGTGAAGACCTTCGACGAATTCAAGGAAGCCCTGAAAAAGAAAGGTGGATTCATCAGAGCATGCTGGTGTTCCAGCCCAACATGCGAAGAAAAAATAAAGGAAGAAACCGGAGCAACCATTAGACTATTACCCTTTGAAAAAGAGAAACTGTTTTCAAATTGTGTGTGTTGCGGCGGAGAAGGAAAAGAGGTAGTTTACTTCGGAAGAGCATATTAAGCTAATAGGCTAGCGCGCGCGATTCTAGCGTTATTGAAACTTCTCTATCAGTTTCACAACGTCGGGAGTGTCTATTCCAAGCTCCCTGACCTTTTCTAAGGTTGGAACGCCGTTGTGGTTCCATCCTCTCCTCTTGTAGACCGCATCCTTGAGCCTCTCGTACTCTGCTTCCCGATGCTTTCTTAAGACTGTCAACTTCTCCTTCGTCGACTTGCCGTCCGGATTGAAACATACCTTCTCTTTAAGCTGCTTATCGTAATGTTCTGCGTGGCTCTCATACTCATCTTCAGTCACCGGTCCAACGGCTCTGTAGGGTATGTCGTCGTGTTCGCGTGTGCCAAAACCCATCCTTAGGTTGAAGATGCGTTGAAAGTTGTACGCCTTCTCACTCATCGAGATAATGTCGTCTGTCGTAACTTTCAGACCCGTCACCGCATGGAAGTATCTGGCGTAATTCTCCACGTGAGCCATCACCTTGGCAGGTTCTCGGGTGTACTTGTTGTCCTCGGGCACGATGTCGTTCCAAGGAAGCTTACACAACCCGTTCAAGCCGAACCAAGTGCGGAACATCGGGAACCAGTGTAGAGCCTCCGCTTTCTGCTCGAAGGTAGGCATCAGGTTGTGCACCATGTCCAAGAAAATCAGCCAAGCCTCGTCATGTTGCGGACCCTTCAACGCAAGTCCATAACCGCCCTGCTGCGCCAGAGACTCCTTTGTGACGTACTCAGAAAACTCCAATCCCTTCGCCTCCATCCCTATATCCCGCATTATTTTCGGATCCGCACCATACTTTTCCGCAAAAAGCTTCTTCATCCTACGTATTCCTTGACCGACGACGACTCCGAAGCCTTCACCCCTCGCCATCTGATGAAGAAGTTCCATGGCTGCCTCCTTGCTCCCAAAATTCAGTTCAAGACCACCCGTGACGTTCTTGTCGATCAACCCCATCTCGCAACACTCCATCACAAAGGCTGTAGCTGTCCCCAACGAAATTGTGTCTATGCCATAGGTGTCGCAGTAGAAGTTCATCTCGATCACGTGGTCAGCGTCGAAGATTCCGCAGTTGCTACCAAGGCCCGCTATGGTCTCGTATTCTGGTCCGTTCACGAACACCCGTTGACCCTTATACGGGCCCGTTTTAAGTTCAAAATCCTTGACACCATGGGAGCATGCAACCGCGCATCCTACCCAGCACCCGTCGAAGCCCGAATCAAACTTCTTTCTATAGACCTCTTCGCCGAGCTTTAGAGCCTCGCGATGGCTTCCGAACTTGAAGTTTTTCGTGGGAAGTAGGTCGAACTCGTTCATGATGTCGATCAGGTGTGTTGTCCCTACGACCGCCATCTCGTGTTGTTTCGGGTCGAGGGTTCTGATTTCCTTGCTGTACGCAGTGCCTACCTGTCTTAGGAGATCGAAGTCTGCGGGATTGTTCGCTTTCGCGGTTAAGTTGGAGAATTTGACCACTATTGCCTTTACCTTCTTGTTCCGGAGAACCGTGCCCGTGCCGCCCCTTCCCGCCTGCTTGTATCTCACAATCTTGCGCGGGGAGTCATACCATGAGAAGTTGAGGCAGCCAAACCTCGTGTGCTCTGCTCCTAGACCGGCAGAGACCACTGAAACGCTACGTTTGTACTCTCCACCGTACTTTTCTGTTAGGATTTCGGCGAGTAGATATGTCTCGGAAGGAAGCTCTTCAGCGTCTTCGATCACTACTTTTCCTTCGTCTCCGTCGATGAAGATTATCACTTCGGACTTTGCTTTTCCCTGTATCTCGAGTGCGTCCCATCCAGCGAATTTCAGGTACGGTCCGAAGTATCCGCCGACGTTGGAGTCCATCACCGAGTCTGTTAGGGGCGAGATTGTGACGACAATGCTCTTTCCGCTTCCAGGGTATATGGGGGTGCCGCCGAGGGGCCCACAGGCGATACATATCTCATTTTCCGGATCGTCCCATTTGACGATGCGATCTTTGGGCATGGCGTTCCATAGGAGCCAGAGGTTGAAGCCGCGGCCACCTATGAATGCGTCTTTCATGCGTTGAGTGATGGGTTTGCTCTTGATTTGATTGCTTGTAAGATTTATGTAGAGGGTTCTATTATTGTATCCTCTCTCAACCTTTCCGAGTGGATATCTGAATTCTGTAATCTTCAAATCTGTTCACCTTTTGGAAACATTAGCTAACTTGTTTAACGTTATAAACGTTCTCTTGCCCACGCCCGTCGATTTCGTGCCAAATTGGAAGAGAGCATAAGTCAAAAGTTCCGATGCTCTGTCCTTGCTATGATTTCATCTTGCAGTTCTTTGTCTAAATCAACAAAATAATCGCTATAGCCTGCCACTCGAATGATTAAGTCTCTGTATTTCTCTGGGTTTTTTTGCGCCTCTCTAAGCGTTTCCGCATCTACCACGTTAAATTGGATATGGTGCCCGCCCAGCCTAAAGTATGTTCGTACCAAATGGGCCAATTTGTCTATCCCTTCTTCATCTGCTAAGAGCTGAGGCATAAGTTTCTGGTTCAGTAGAGTTCCACCGGTTTTTGTGTGGTCTATCTTGGCAGCCGATTTGATGACGGCTGTGGGGCCATTTTTGTCTGCCCCTTGGCTTGGCGAAATGCCATCTGAAAGAGGTTCTCCAGCTTTTCTCCCATCTGGTGTTGCACCCGTAACCCGTCCGAAATAAATGTGAACAGTCGTAGGCAATAAGTTAACTCGATACTCGCCACCTTTCGTATTAGGCCGCCCGTCCACCACATCAAAGTACTCCTCAAAGATTGACCAGGCGATGCTGTCTGCGTAGTCATCATCGTTACCATACTTCGGAGTCTCGTTCAACAGCATCCTTTGGATTTTTTGAGACCCGTCAAAGTTGTTTTTGAGCATGTCAAGCAGTTCTTTCATAGTCAACTTCTTTGTGTCAAACACGTGATGTTTCACCGCGGAAAGCGAGTCGGTCAAAGTACCAATCCCAACGCCTTGAATGTACGTCGAATTATATCGTGGCCCTCCGTCATGGTAGTCTTTTGCTTTCGCTATGCAATCATCAAACAGCAGTGACATAAAGGGGGCAGGCATATAGTTAGCATAGAGTCTTTCAATGATATTATTGCCTTTGACCTTAAGGTCGACAAAATATCGAAGTTGTTTTTTGTAAGCTGTCATCAGCTCGTCAAAGGAGGTAAAGCTGGAGGGATCTCCTGTTTGCAGACCGATTTGCTTTGCATTCTGCGAGTCAATCCCATTGTTAAGGGTAAGCTCAAAAATCTTTGGCCAATTGCAATACCCTGTTAGAGTGCAGCTTTCCTTTCCGAAGGCACTGATCGTAACACAGCCACTTGGGCCCCCAGCTCTTGCATCTTTCATTGATTTTCCGGCACGGAGGAATTCTTGGATGATGACATCGGTATTGAAGATCGAAGGTTGCCCGAAACCTGTTTTAACAACTTCAAGAGCTCTTTTGAGAAATCGGTGTGGGTTTTTGCTGCTGAGTTGAATACATACACTCGGCTGGATTAACCGCATCTCTTCCAATACATCTAGTATAAGGTAGGAGAGCTCGTTAACACCGTCTGACCCGTCTTCCTTCAAGCCGCCAACATTGATCAAGGCGAAATCCTGATAGGTGCCGCTCTGTTCTTGCGTGATGTCTACTTTTGGAGGAGCTGGTTGATTGTTAAATTTGATCCAAAAGCATTCTAACAGCTCTTTTGCGAACTCTTTTGTCATTTTTCCTTCTGTCAAGTCTTTTTTATAAAAAGGGTACAAGTGCTGATCAAGTCGACCTGGGCTGAAGGAGTCCCAGACATTAAGTTCGGTTATGACGCCTATATGGATAAACCAGTACATCTGTAAGGCTTCCCAGAAATCCCTCGGCGGATGGGCTGGGACATGAGAGCAAACATCAGTGATTTTCCGAAGTTCCTTTTTTCGACGCGGGTTCTTCTCCACTTCTCCAAGCTCTCTTGCCTTTTCAGCGTGTCGCTCCGCAAAAATAATCAATGCATCCGCCGCTATTTGCATCGCCTTGAGTTCCTGCTCTTTGCTGTAGGCATCAGGATCGCCGAAATAATCTAAATTATTCAATTTGTTCTTGATTTCTTCCTTAAAACCAAGCAGGCCTTTATGATAGATCGTGTCATCCAAAACAGCATGCCCAGGCGCTCTCTGCTCCATAAATTCTGTAAACACACCGGAATTAAACGCGTTCGTCCACTCCTCAGACATAGCCGAGAAAACTCGCTCACGCATATTCTTGCCCTTCCACAAAGGGATAATTTTTTCGCGATAGATTTTTTTAGTATCTTCGCTTACAAGAAAAGGCGTTGTTTTTCTTGAATTCAACATTTCTAGATCTTCAAGTGTATGACAACACAATTCCGGATAGGTCGGAGTGGCTTTTGGCGCAGTCCCTCGCTCCCCCACAATTAATTCTCCTTCGTTGATAGATATTGTCTTGTTTTCCAACAAATATCCAAAGGCGGAGGCACGACCTACAGGACTAGAAACCATATAAGAAGCGTCGCTTTGATAAAATTGAGTAAGCAGTTCAGCTCTTTCAGTTGAGATATAGGGTTTTGAGTTAACACTTTGCTCTCTCAAGCGTCTAACTCTTTCTGACATCATATTACTATCCACCTATTTGGATCATCAATCCAAAATCCTTCAACGTTCTTTCAATTTCACTAATTGTTTCTGCAGTGGGGGAATGACTCAAGAAGAATAAATATTCCGGTTTCCTCAGTCGCTTGGACTTTTCAATTCCCCCTTTGTGATAGGGAAGTATGCTTATTTCTTTTACATTTTCAAGCGAAGAGACAAATGCGCCGAGTTCTAAAATATCTTCTTTATCATTATTCACGCCTGGAATGAGAGCAAAACGCACAATTAATTTCTGTCGGATTTTTGAAAGCATGTTCAGGTTATCCAAGATAAGTTTGTTCGATACGCCTGTAAACTTGATGTGTTTTTCATCATTGATTACCTTCACATCATATAAAAACAGGTCTACATGTTTGCTGATTTCTAAGAGTACGTCTGAGTTTGTATGCCCACAAGTATCAACGGCTGTATGGACTCCTCTTTCTTTGCAAGCTTTCAGAAGGCCATGTAAGAAAAACGGTTGCATCAGCGGTTCTCCTCCAGAAAAAGTTACCCCGCCTCTTGATTCATCGTAAAACAACATGTCCTTTTCAATCTCCTTCATTATCTGGGCCACCGTCATCTCTTTTCCAATTAGTTTCAAGGCTTGTGAGTGACAGACGTTCACACAAGCTCCGCACAGGTCACACTTTCTTTTGTCTAGTAGTAAGGAATCATCATAGAAAGAGATAGCGCTTTTGGTGCAGGCATTCTCACAATCTCTACATCCCACGCACTTCTCTTTCCACCACATAAATTCCCGTTCTCTCGCTTTCCCCTCGGGATTATGACACCATAGGCAGTTCAATGGACAGCCCTTAAGAAAAACTGTTGTACGAATTCCTGGGCCATCATGAATTGCAAATCTCTTGATGTCAAAAATCAATCCCACATCTTAACACCTACGCTTCTCGATATCTGAAGTTTCCAAATTTTTAAAGATTGCTTACTCTCGTTGTCACATGTGCGGCTCTAGTTCGGGCTACAAGTTTCATCAGCCGAAGGACGCACTATAGCAGCGCGCGCGCTGGGTTTCATGTCAAACGTTCGCCCTTGTAATCATTAGAAATGCCGCCTGACTATGCGGCCGACGCTGTGAGAGGACGCTGTGCAGAGTGAAGAGCGCGCGCTAAGATCGCGTGAACGCTTGAAAATCAGCCCTTGGTGAAAAACTTAATAGTTGCTCAAAAGATATAACCCGAAGATAGGAGTTGGAGATGAATTATTTGAACAAGAGCAAGCCTAAATTGGCGATTGTCGGCGCTGGTAAAATGGGTGAAGCTATGATTTCAGGTTTTCTAAAGTCAGGCGAGTATGGACCCCCAGACATACAAGTATTCGAGATCCTCGAGAGCCGCCGCAAATACATAAATCAAACGTACAACGTGAAATGTGTAGATGATGCAAAAGAGGCTGCTTTTTTCGCGGACCTTACAATAATCGCCGTAAAACCCAGACATATGAAAAAGGCCTTAGAACAAATAGCGCCAGCAATGAAACCGGGAAAAATAGTTGTTTCAATAGCAGCTGGCGTCACATTAGAGTTCCTGAGAAAACATCTACCAAAGGATGCCCCCGTCATTAGAGTGATGCCTAACATAACATGCCAAGTCAGAGAAGCCATGATAGCGATATGCCCATCGGTAAACACAAAGAAGAAAGAGCTGGAAACCGTGATTGGTACACTTTCACTTTTAGGGCACGTCATAACGCTGGACGAGAAATATCTAAATCTAGCAACGGGCTTGGTTGGAAGCGGCCCAGCATACATATACCTAATCATAGAATCCTTAGCCGACGCGGGTGTAAGACTAGGTCTACCAAAAGATGTTTCAATAATCCTTGCAGCACAAACAACTCTCGGCGCGGCAAAAATGGTTGTCGAAACCGGAGAACACCCAGCTAAACTCAAGGATATGGTCACCACACCCGCTGGCACGACCGTCGAGGGGCTCCTAGCCCTTGAGGAAGGCAAACTTAGAGCGGTGATAATTGCAGCCGTGACAAAGGCAGCGGAAAGAGCAAAACAGCTCGAGCCGGCTTAGAAAGATGATACTCTCAACAAGATTGCGCTTTTCATGCTTAGGGTAATTTTCAATTTTTCGCACCATCTATTTCGTTGAGAAGAATGCTTATTTATCTCCGAGGAATATGATTACAGCAATCTCGCAAAAAAGGAGGAAACAATGTGCAATTATTGAAAGAAACAAAAGCTGTTTCACATTTTATACTGATAGTTTTAATGTTGTGCTCCGCTGTCTTCGGAGCCCTTGTGTCATATTTGTGGGTTATGTCAAGCTATTACAACATGCCGGAAGACACCACACTGCTTATAGTAGAAGATGTTGTTTTTCCCGTTTTCGATGCTAGATATTTTAGTGTAACAATTCTTAATCCCTCCAACTCAATTTCGGATGTAGACATAACGGCAATCCGCTTAAGCGTGGAGGGGAAAAATGAAGTATACAATGTTACAAAAGCGGGCCCAGCCCTTCCATTCCCTCTCAGGAGAGGAACGAAGCAAACTTTCAATTGCAATTGGAATTGGGGCAACTTTGCTGGAGAGACTCTGAGAATAGAACCAGTCGCAGCTAATGCTTCAACAAAGAGTTACTCGTATGTCACACCAAGAGTAAAGCTGAAGTTAACACCCAAATTCGACCCGTCTCAAAGCATCGAATACTTCAATTTGACCGTGGAAAACTACGCATCCATCATAAATCTCACGATTTCAAAAATAATTGTACTCGACGACTCCATAACCTCTTTGAACGTTACTCCGTCGCTCCCTTACGTTTTGCCGCCAGACCAAACAGAAACATTCCGATGTGATTGGAATTGGGAGAACCATAGAGGAGAAAACGTTACAATTACCGTAGAAACATTGGAGGGCTACGAGTCGGTTTATACAACAAATGAACTCCTAGGCGCTGTTCTCTACATAGATGAAGTTAAGTTTGACTACACGGACACAACATATTTCAATTTGACCATTAGCAGTTCCGAATACTCCACAGCAACTCCAATGATAAATAGAGTGAATCTAACGTTACCGGATGAAACAACAATTATACTCGATACGATCCCTCCATTAGACATCATACCAATCTCCATTCCAAAGAACGAATCAGTAACTATACGGTGCATTTGGAACTGGAATGCCTATCGTAACGAAACGGTCACGGTTAGGGTTTACACCAAGCAAGGTTTTATTATACCGGGTAAGGTTGTTATAACACCTCCCACCATTGTCTGGAATATAACCGATGTAAAGTTTGACTTAGATGACATAGAGCACTTTTCAGTGAATGTAACAAATACGCCATGTTCTCTCCGAAGCATCAACGTTACACAGATAAGGCTTAACGAAAATGCAACGGAAGTAACACCGTCTTCTTGGCGGATATCGGCTGGCGAAGAGGGCCAGTTTAGCTGCGCGTTTAATTGGACAAGTTTTAGAGGGGAAAGCGTTATCATAATGGTTTGTACCGCAGATTGGCTGAACATTTCGAGGAGTATAACGCTACCCTCTGTTGAGTTGAAAATAATCAATGCGAGTTTCAAAACCTCAGAAGGTAGCAGATACTTAAACGTAACGATTGAAAACGTCAAGGAGTCTCTACTAGATGTAACTGTTGCTCGAATAGTTGTAAGTTTAGAAAATGAAATAGTTTATGAAAGCAAAGGAGTTGGAATTCTAGTCGAAGCGGGCAAAAACGTGACTCTTGCATTCTCATTGAACTGGAGCTCATATGAAAATGAAGAGGTAACAATAAGTGTCTATACAGAGGAAGGCTTTGAAGCAACCGCCAGATTCATAGCTAAAGAATAGTTTTCGCCATAACACTTATTTCCCTTTTAGAGCAAAAGCCTAAACCCTGAATGAGGTTAAAGCCTTGGCTAATGTAAAGGTCACTGAAAGGGTGCGGACCATTGAATATGCCATTCGCGACGTCATTGTTCATGCAAAGCAGCTCGCGAAAACTGGGAAAAAAATTTATTACCTTAACATAGGAGATCCTGTTGCATTTGATTTTGACACGCCACTGCATGTTAAGCAAGCCTTAATGGATGCGGTTAGGGAAGGAGCAAATCGTTACTCGCCTTCCGAAGGACTGCTGGAGCTTAGACAAGCCATAAGCGAAAAAGAAAAGAGAGTAAATGATGTGGATATTTCCGCTGAGGATATAATTGTTACCGCAGGGATTTCTGAAGGTATCCAGATGGTTACGGCTGCACTTATTGATGCCGGAGATGAGATTCTTCTTCCGGGACCAGCCTATCCCCCCTACATTTCATATGCCAAATTCTTTGGTGGAAAACCAATCACGTATAAGACTGTTGAGGAAAATGGTTGGCAACCAAACATTGAAGACTTGAAAAGCAAAATATCAGAGAAAACACGCGGGATTGTAATTATCAACCCGAACAATCCTTGCGGTGCACTTTATGAAGAGAAAGTTGTAAAGCAAATATTAGACCTTGCAGGCGAGTATGACATCCCAGTTTTGTCAGATGAAATCTACGACCAGATTACTTATGCGGGAAAGTTTGTTAGCAGTGCTCATTTGGCCAAGGATGTTCCAGTGATAGGATTGAACGGCTTCTCAAAAGCGTATTTGATGACAGGATGGAGACTCGGCTACATATACTTTCACGAGCAAGACAACCAGTTGCAAGAGTTGAAACAGTGCATCGAAAAAGAGGCGCGAATAAGATTATGTGCAAACACGCCGGTTCAGAAAGCTGGCGTGGCAGCCTTAACCGGACCACAAGACCACATTAAAGAGATGGTTGCAAAGCTCAGGAAGAGAAGAGATTACGCGTGGAAAAGGCTGAATGAAATGAAAGGGATAAGTTGTGCAAAGCCAGAAGCAGCATTCTATGCCTTCCCAAGGATAGAAGGAGTGGGATTAAGGTGGAAAACCGACAGGGACTTTGCCTTAGAACTGTTGAGGGAGACAGGTGTGCTGTTTGTGCATGGTTCGGGATTTGACCCAGTTTATGGCGCAGGACATATCAGAGTAGTTTTCTTACCACCAGTTGAAACACTTGATCAAGCATTAAATGAAGTGGAAAGCTTCATGGAAAAGAATAGGTAAGAACGTTACAGGGTTCTAAAAACAGGCTACTGTGTCTGTTGCTTACAGCCTTTCTTTGATTGCTTGTCCTAGTCTTTTGATGCCTTCCTCTATTTCGTCCATCGCCGGGTAGCTAAAGTTCAGCCTCATCGTGTTTGTTCCGCTTTCATCCACGAAGAATGACTGGCCTGGAACGTATGCAATCCCATATTTCTTGATGCAGTCTTGGATAAGCTCCTTGGTGTTCACTCTTTCGGGAACCCAAGCGAATATGAACAGCCCGCCTATGGGCGTTGTCCACTTGCATCCCTCTGGAAAGTAGGTCTCCAGAGCCTCCAGCATCTTGTCTCTCTTCGTCTTATAGAGCCCACGAATCTTTGAAAGATTCTCTTGGATAACCTTTCGTTTCAGAGCCACATAAGCGATGTACTGCAGAAGCGGTGAGGTGCACAGGTCCATGCCCTGTTTGGCGAGCACAAACTTCTTGATGAGCCTAGCGTCAGCTAACACCCATCCTAGGCGAAGCCCAGGAGAGAGAATCTTGCTGAAGGTTGACAAGTATGTAACTCGTCCTTCACCGTCCATAGATTTTAGAGGAGCAACGTCAATCGGTTCATAGAGGATTAGACTGTAGGGGTCGTCTTCAATGATCAGAAAGTCGTACTCCGAGGCAAGTTCGAGAAGACGTTTCCTGCGCTCCACAGATAAGGTTACGCCAGTAGGGTTCTGACACGTAGGAACCGTATACAGAAACTTTACTTTTTTATGCTTAGACTTTAATTCTTTCAGGACGCTTTCTAAGGAGTCCATTATGATGCCGTCATCATCCATTTTCAATCCGACAAACTCTGGATCATAAAGCTTAAAGGCGTTAATGGCAGCTAGGTAAGCTGGAAGCTCCATAAGCACGACGTCTCCTTCATCGATGAAAACTTTCCCAAACATGTCAAGCCCTTGTTGGCTTCCGCTTAAAACGACAATGTCGTCGACGTTTGACACATTAATTCCTCTCCACTCCATAAAATTCTTGAGCTCTGATCTCAGCTCATTCAACCCCTGCGTAGTGCCGTACTGTAGAAGCTTGTCACCGTGCTCACTTATCCCTTCGGTGATAGCCTCTATAATCTGTTGTCGAGGAAACGTGGCTGGGGAGGGCATACCGCCGCCGAAGGAGATTATACCTCCCTCAGCAACCCACTTCAGAAGCTCTCGGATCTCCGACGCCTTTAGCAGTGATGTTCTTTCAGCGAAAAAAGTTTCAGGAATAACCATTGTATTCACTTAAACACGTTTACGAAGGTTTAAGCTTAAAATTTCTTTCGGTAACTTTCCCTCTGGTTGTTATGAAAAAGTGGGACGTTTTACAGCGTTTTGCTACTGATAAATTGGTATCCCTTCCCTCGGATCTCTGACAAGTCTTTCGAATTTCTTCGTTATGCATCTTGTCACAGATCGCGCGTGCTGTTTTACCAAGTAGGTCTCCTGCAGTATGGTTAACCTGTGCTATGGAATCACAGTTCGGATTGACGAAGGCTGACTCCCCAATGGACCAGAATTCCTAAGAACGCGCCCAACCTGGAAAAGGAGAACTGAAACACTAAGCTACATTTGTTGTCAACCCAGAAAATCTTGAGAGCGAACCAAAAAGTTTCAGATAATCCTTCAAATGTCTTGTGATCAAAAAGTTTTTCAAAATGTGCTCTCTGCCCTGTTTCCCGATTTTTTTGGCTTCTGCAGGGTGTTTAAGTAGGTAGATAGTTTTTTCAGCTGCCTCTTCAATGCTGTTGACTAAGAATCCGGTCTTACCATGGAGTATTTGCAATGGGATTCCTCCAACATTGCCGCCGATAACTGGCACTTCCTTCCACAAAGCTTCGGCCACGCTGAGACCAAATCCTTCACGTATAGACTTCTGTAAAACGACGTCTGAAGCTCTCTGAAATGCGTTGACTTCGATGTCGCCTACACCTTTTAGGTCTGTCAGCAAATGTATGTTATAGTCTTCTGTTGCGTGCCGAGCGGTTTTCTCATAGTACGTCCATCCCTCCGGATCATCTTTGGCCATACTAGCTATCAATAACAGTTGAACGCTAGGCATTTTTTCCTTAACTAATCTGTAAACATCGATCACTCCTAAAGGGTCTTTCCACGGGTCAAATCTAGCGACTTGCGTCATTATTGGTTTTTCAGCATCCACATCGTATTTGTCTAACACTAAAAGAATTAGATTTTGAGAAAGAGTTTTGTTTTTGGCGCTTAAAGGATCTATGGATGGCGGAATTAGAGCAACTTTCTTCGCCTTTAAAGGTTCTTGCACAAATCGCTCTATCGTGAAAATTAAGGAATCATACTGGAGTAAAAACGGAGTAATAAAATTCATGAATTCATGATTTGGCTGTGACAGATCGATGTGGCAACGCCAAATCCACTTTCCAACCCTACTCGGATAGTGACTAA
>JAOUPS010000057.1 GCA_029879735.1 Candidatus Bathyarchaeota archaeon
TCCCCGAAGCCCTTTTTTACATAAGCATTTTTCATGACAACTTTGCCGCCTACTTTCAGATCCTTAACAGAATCTGCGTGCCTTCGCCAAGCCGAAACCCACATCCTACCAGTTTCATCCTTCAATTCAAAAACAGCCAGTTTCACAAGTTCTCCCTTGGATGTTTTCACGTTTCTAAGCGTCGGCTTAGTGACAACTTCTCCTTCAACATTAACATGGCTTAAGCCTTCTTTCAAATCGGCTATTTTCAAAAAGTCTTTGGCGGGTGCGATTGTTTCCACGTAGGTTTCTGCGTTAACGTGAATTTCTAAGCCTTCGCCCATTGCTTTTTTCGCTTTTGCATTCACCACCTGCAACTTGACACCTTTCTTTAACACCTTCTTGAGCTCATCCACTTTTTCGTTCCAAACAACAACTGGTATTTCACTTGTTTCATCAGCAAATATGAATCGCATGACTTTTCCAGAACTTGAGTTTCTCCTTTCAAAAGTGGAGGTTGGAAACAGCTTTCTTACGGTCCCTGTTATGTTTACCTTTCTGTTTTTGTGGGTTTGGGCGATTTCTCCGATTTTTGTTATAAATTTGCTTATTGTGGGGTAATCCTTTGCTTCAACGTCGTTTGGATTAATTTCGACTTCGCTTTTGTCTCCGAGGTGTAATTCAACTTTTCCGCTGTAATCTTCTCTTGAATATCCATGTGAGAATCGTGTTATCTGTCCAACCTTCACCTTGCCAGATTCTATGAGGCTCGTCTTGTCGTTCCACAAAACAACCCGTAAAACACTGTTTTTATCGGCAATAAGCAAGTTTGCAACTTTCCCGCTTCTTTTTCCTTTAAACGTTTTAGAAGGGAAGACCGCGACAACTCGTCCAACAACAGTAACATCGTTCAAGCCTGAAACCAAATCCTCTATTGAAAGTGTAGGCATTGAAGTTTCACTTGGAATTTCTACATCAAGCTCAGCGGCAATCATTCGCAAAAGAATCACATCCGAAATAAGACCGTCCGTTTTTCTTTTTTCCTTCTCCAATCTTTCCAATATCTTTTCTCTTGAAATTTCGGGATGTCTCAAAAGAATTTGCTCAATTATCTTCTCGGTCATTTCAGCTCCGATACCGCTGAAGATGAGGAGACAAGGATGCTATAAAGTTTATTAAAAGCTTTAGGCGACCTGTTAAATGTATCAAAGATGGGAGCGCGCTCGCTAAAACCATTCTTCCCATTTTTTAACTGCATCTAATCTTTCGCGTGTCCACTTCTTCCGATCTTGGATTTCGCGTTTAAGGAATATTTTTAATTGCGGGTCTTCTTTACATGTTTGCCAAATTCTCAAAAATCTATCGCCAAACAGTTCATTCATCCTTTGTTTTGGGAGTGTCAGAGCTGGCGAACCTAAAACATAGGAGTCTATCTTTTCAGCTAAATCAGTATATTTCATGTCATACCATTCCAGATTTGCGGTTGCTTTTGCGCAAGCCAAGCTACTTAGTGTTAGCTGAAAGCTACTGACAATCTCTTTTCTCATGTTTTTTAGTACAAAAAGCGGCCATTTCCGAAAAACCAACAGCCTGTCGGAATGTTTCTCGGCTATAACGTCAATTTGCTTCCAAACTTCTTTATCAAGTAAGAGGATATTAAGTAAACCTGGAAGAGTTAAGCCGTAATATTCCACTTCTATTTTTGGATTTTTGGAAGACGGTTTCTTAAATTCAATTTTAATAAAGTTAGAATCTAACAACTGTTGTATCATATTATTAGTGCTTCTATAGCCTTTGTTTAATGCTTTAGCAATTTCCCACGTGCTATGTGGTTTGTTTTGTGCCAAAAATGATAAGATTTCAAGGTTTGTTTTTGTTCTTTTTGGTGACTTCATATTCTTCACTCTTACTATCTTTTATGATTAACAGCGTAAGTTACAAAAGATATACAGCACATCCCATTTGACATTTATGAATTTACTCTACATATTTTCAATCATGATCTAAGACACAAAACAAGCCTGCATTCCGAGTTTCAAAACTTCAGCCTCATTTTCACTCATCTTTTCATTCATCCTTTCACTACCACTCAAATGTCATACAGACGAATATTTGTCATAGTTTGTGTTTATAATCCAGAGAAGGTTTCTATCAATAGCGCGCGAGCTTCATATTCATAGGACCTTTTTCCATAGTTGTGGGTGCTGGGCCTGAAGCGACTTAGATGGTTCTGTTCGCCATAATTCTCGCCGTCCTAAGCATCATAATGTTTCTGATATTACGGAGAGAAACGAAAAAGGCGAATGTCTAGCCTGTTTTTTCCTCTTTACCGTAGAGCACGTATAGGAATATTAAAACCAACACGATGAATGTGGCGGTCATGAGTACGTATTTGATTGTTTCGAAGTATGGTCCTATATCCATGAGGTTTGTCTCCGTTTACCCTTTATCTTAGAGTTTAAATATTTAAGGAGTAGGTTTTTTCCATTCCTTCATTAGAGAGTCGTAAAGTTCATCGCGTTCCTCTATGGTCTCATACCATTCTAGAATGTTTGCTATTTTTTGTGCGATGAGATGATAGCACAAGTGTATCTCTCTGTCTAGGACTCGAAAGTAGAAGTCGTCGCACGAACAAAATTCGGCTTCAGGCATCAATAGGTAATCCCGTTCTTTTCCAACAACGATCCAGACGACTCTATCGCTTGGCTTAAAGACATACTTCTTCACACGTTCTTCTTTCAAGGCTTCGAAGGCATTTATGAACCGTTGACCGAAAATTTCGTAAAGCTTTGTGAGGCTTTTACCGGTTAACTTGCCTTGGGCTTTTGCTTCTTTGCATATAGAGTTTAGCGTATCGATTTCTGAGGTTTTGTCCATGCATGCACGGGCTCTTCGAAGGGGGTTACTGAACTGAAGAGGTATGAAGTGATGTTATTATAGGCTTATTGGTTCGCCTTTTGGTTTCTTTTCCTCTTTGATTTTTGGCAGTGTAACCTCTAAAACACCGTTCTTATACTCAGTTTTTGCCTCTTTCACGTTCACTTTTGCGGGTAACGTAATTTCTTTATAGTATTTGCGTTGCGGAGTGTCAACCGATATGGTTAACGTGTCCCCTGTTCCATGCAATTTTATGTCGTTCTTCTCAACGCCGGGCAGTTCTGCAATAATGTGAACCTCTCCGTCTGTTTCGATGATGTCCACAAGCGGCTCACGCTCTTCTTTCACTCGAGGCCGCCCAAAACGACTCGGCTTAACGTTTCCGAACTCACGTACTTCGGGTTTTCCATCAGGACCTATTTTCACGCTGTAGCCGTATACAAAAGGTCCCAATTCACGCACCGTTCTACCGTCTGGAAGTTTGCGTTCTCTAACATAGTCCTTCGGGACTCGTGAACTGAACGTTTTGAACTCTTCTTCCATCATCTTTTCCATCTCACGGAACATTTGATCGACGTCTTCGAAGAACCAGCCTCTAAAAAACGGGTAGCGCCTTCTTCTCTTAAACCAATCTGGATAATCTTCTGACATTTTTTCACCTCGTTAATGTGAAAGCGACATCATCTATAAATTTTATGCTAGGTGCGCGTAAGGTGTTCTTAACATATAACTATGGGAAATGTTAGTTTTAGACCTAACAAAACCCCTGACATTTCCCGCGCATGACATACGAAAAATTGTACTCTAAAAGCTATAAGAAAATTGTTAATCAAACGCATATCACAGACAAACTCTAGCTTGTCTGTTCATCTGTTTATAGTGAATCTTATTATTTCTTAGCTTAAAAGATAGAGTCCACTACTTTTTGTTCTTTCTAAAAAGAGGAGAAAATGGTGTTTACCATGGCAGTTTAAGTCGGCCTATACGTTTTTCATGTCGTCTTAGAAATGCGCTTTCCACGCCGGTTATGACAGCCATAACGGAAGCGGATCCTTGTAGTTCCTCGTCTACTCTTGCACCCCAGACGACCTTTGCCTTTGGAGGGAGTGAACGCTTTACGATTTCGGCTGCGTGATTAACTTCGTAGAGGGTTAGGTCCTCTCCGCCGGAGACATGTATTAACAGACCACGCGCCTTTGTCACGTCTTCGATGTCGAGGAGTCGCCCGTTTAAGGCTCTCTCAACTGCTTGTTCTACGCGGCCTTCGCCTTTGCCCTCTCCGATTCCTATTGATGCAAGTCCGGATCCCTCCATGATGGCTCTCAAGTCTGCATAGTCGAGGTTGATTAGGCTTGCCGTAGTTATGGTTTCGGTTATGCCTTTGACGAATTTTCCAATTGTGGTGTTGGCTACGCCTAACGCTTCTCTGAAGGGTAGGTTCCCAGCTATTTTAACGAGTCTGTTGTTATCTATTACTACAACGGTGTCACAGATTCCCTTTAAGCGGTTTAGACCATTCTTTGCTATATCCATTCTGGCTGTTTCAACATCGAAGGGGAGGGTGACAACTCCTACGATTAGATGTGGAGCTGGTAAGCTCAAAAATTGTTTACGCAGTTTTTCAGCTAAGGCAACTGTAGCGCCGGTTCCTGTTCCTCCGCCTAAACCAGCAATCAAGAATATTATGTTTGCTGCGCATAGTTCTTCGACAACCCTGTCTGCGCTTTCGCATAGGGCTTTCTCCCCTAACTCAGGGTAGCCACCGCAGCCTAGTCCTTTGGTTAGTTTCTCACCTATTAGAATTCTTCTGTCAGCCTTGCTCATTCTTAAATGGGGTGCATCTGTGTTTATTGAGACAAGTTTGCCTCCGGTCACCCCTCTTTCTTTAACCCATGATATTACGTTGCATCCGGCTCCGCCGATGCCTGCGGCTGCTATTGAAGGTTCACAGAGTCTGGCGAATTGTTCAATTCTTTCCTCTTCCTCTATGAAAGATTGTGGTGTTTCTAAGGCTTTTTCCTTTTGCATAAGTTTGCGCCTCTGATACTGTATTAGATAGCTGGCAAGCTAATAAATCTTACGTCTTACGACTTATGATACAACCTATAATATTACGCTTCTCGGAATACGCCTTATAATTCCACAAGCTCCCTAACAGAATTGGAAAAGGGGGAGAAAATGAGCAAACTTGGGTTAATGGAGAACTTTATGAAAACGTTCGTTGGAAACGGCTTCCACTTGGTAATAAGAGAGAAAGGAAACAGTCTTCTGGTGCACACAATTGAGATTATGCAGAAAGTAGATGAAACATGTCCAATCAAGGATATCCCAGTGGGCGATTATTTTCTCCACCTCCTAGCAACAGATCTGCATGGAGCAGAAGCGTCAATTGCGTGTAACTGGAGCCAAGAACTTCTACAAAATCTGTTGGAAAACTACAAATTGGCAAAAGAAGCGGGACAGAAAAAAATTGCAATGTTTAGAAATCCCATGACAAATGATACGAGCGGTTGGATACTGGCTTGGGGGAACCGTGAACAACCGAAGACTATGCAGCCTGCACAGATAGCATATGTTAGTTGAACCACCGCAAGTGTTTTGAGCACGTTTTTATTGACAATGTTAGTTCTGTAATGCGCGCGCGTGTTAGCTTAGAGTTCGCAGTTGATCCAAGGTTCCAATATAGGTTCCGTCTAGAAGATAAGTTTCTGCGTTTTCCACATCCACGGCTTCTAAGCGAAGAACAGGTCCCACGATTCTTTCAAGTGCGCTTCCGCCGGGTTTTCTCTTGTTTAACGGTTTTCCTCCCAGAAACTCGTTGAAGGAAGGCATTATGAAAAGCTGCGAAGTTCTCGGCTTGATTTTGTAATGTTTCCACAATGTTTCTTCGGGATTTTTTCTGATTTTTATCTTATGTTTCTGAAGCAGTGTTTCGGCTAGCTGTGTTCCGCTGCAGCTTGCTTTCACCCAGACCTGTCTTGTTATTCTGAACCCTGCCGGGTCGCGGAATGCTACAACGGGATGCACATGTCCCATCACCAGTGTTTTGCATTCTAGGAGAGTTGGTGATGGCCAACGGTGCCCATGGAAAAAGCCGACTTCGCCAAGTGTTATGCCGGTTGCAGGCAGAATTTTTACGTTTTCCGGCAGCAACGGTTCAAGATTTCCATCGTGGTTGCCACGGATTATGCATATCTTCCGTATTTGCTGTTTCAGTTCGTCAAAGAAGTCTGGTACGTCACGCCATTCACCTATTTCTGCGCTTGCAACCGTATGTTTTACGTCGCCCAGAATCAACAGCTCTTCTGGTTTATGCTTGTTTATGATGCTCTCCAGCCTTCGTAGGAGTCTTGGCATCTGGGTGGGGACATATATCCCCCTTTGTGACAGAGCTATTTCCCAGCCTATGTGCAGGTCTGCTATCAATAACGTTCTTGTTTTTTGCGTTTTTATCAACGCAGCGGGGTATGGTGTTAATGGCGTTATCATTCTGTTTCCTTTTCAGGTTTTATCAAGCTGAGTATGGTTTTGTGGATTTTTTGGTTTGCAGTTGCTATGAATGCTACTTTTTGTTTCGGGTCAAGCTTGACGTTTAGCGGTTTTCCCTCGGGTGTTGTTATGTTTGCGTCTGCCTCCTTTATCATTAGCCATGCGGCTGCCATGTCTGTCGTGCGGAGTTTTCCGCGTATGTCTATGAAGGCGTCTGTTGTGCCGTCTGCCACGTAGCATAGTTCCAGAGCGTTGGCTCCTAGATGACGTATGTGTTTTGTTTTTTGTATCAAGTCTGTTAGGTGTGGTGCTATTTTTTGGATTTTGTAGGTGTTTAGGTCTATGCCTATCACTGCTTCTTCTAGTGATGTGGTTTTTGATGGAGTTATCTTTTGGTTGTTTCGGTAGGTTCCTTTTCCTTTTTGTGATGTGTATATTATGCCGTGGGTTAGGTCTGCTACTAGGGCTGTATGTATGGTGTTTAAGGTTGGTTTTGTGGAGATTGCGATTGAGGTTGCGTAAAAGGGTATGCCTCTCATGAGGTTTGTTGTGCCGTCTATGGGGTCTGCCGTCACATAATGCTCTTGGGGAGTTTCGCCGTATTCTTTTACGCCTGATTCTTCGCTTACTAGTGTAAAGGAGATTTTATGTTTTTTTATGGTGTGTATTATTGCGTTTTCTGCTGCGAGGTCTATCTGTTTTATAGGGTCGCCGCCCGCCCCTATGCCATGGTTTGGTTGCGGCTGATTTAACGTTTTTAGGAGAGGCGTGATTTGTTCTTGTATGTTGTTTTTGCAGCGGATAAGAATGCTTAGCCAGCTAATTAGCTGTGTCATTTGTTGTTCTCCATTGTCTTATATTACGGCTTTTTGATAAAGACTTTGCTGAAGCGGACTATTGGACGAAATTATGGTTAATGTTGATATATGGTGTATTGCTTGCTTTCACAGCCATCTCTGAATCGAAAATTGGAACATAAATAACAAAGACTGTTAAAGCTAACTGCATACAATCTTCTAGAAAAAAATTCTGAAACACAACCTCAGAAGACATTTAAACAAGCAAGCAGAACGATAATGTCTGCAGGAGGACACGTCAACGAAGGAGACAATCGCAAAGGTCCTAGAGCTACTCAACGACGGAGAATGGCACATGCTAGAGGAATTACAACAAAAAGCAAAAATGGACAAAAACCAAATCCAGCGAATAACAGAATTCCTAAAGGAATACAATTTCATAGCGATGGATGAAACAAAAAAGAAAGTAAAACTCGACAAAATCTTCCAAAAATTCTTCACTCAAACAGCTACTTCATAAGTGCCTTTAAGTTCTTATAAGCCTTCAAGAATTCCCTACCCTTATCCGTGACCTCAAACAAGCCAGGGTTAGAATCAACAACTTGAACAACCACACGCAGAAGCCCCTTCTTGAGCATAAAATTCAAATAATGCTTCAGCTGCCTGAAACTCAAATTACACCGGTACATCAAATAAGTTTTCTTAACTCCACCATGAGAAGCATTCAACATATCTGCAATAATATCTAAGCGTCCACGATGGGTGCTACTGCTAACACGTTTCTCTACTTGAATCAACAAGCTCACCAAACACAGTCCTTACAAGGACTGCTGGGTTCTCCCTTCCCTCAAGATACTAGTGGAAAACACTAATTTAAACATTCTGAAAATGGAGCATACGAAGATGGTGAAGTTGAGAAGGCAAAAATAGTGTAGGAATTATCAGTTTCGCTCCAGTGCACGCAACCTTCTCAAGATTTTTTCGCAATCAGCATTCTTCTCCATGAAAACGCTTATCCTGTTTTCATCAATGGTCATGGAAAGCTTTTTGACATCTTTACCCTCGACAACGATGTTTTTGACTTTGCCTAAGTTGAAAAGTTTTGAAAATTCTTCGCTTGCGTCCAGCGCGGATGAAGAAAGAACGGCATAGTCGATTAGTTTTGTTGAATCTTTGAGGTCTATTACTGCTGAAGCGGAATTTCTTAAAATATAGCCTATAACACCCTTGTATGCTTTGATTTCTTCGAGGCACGCGCGTAGATCGTTTATGGGCGTTGCTCCGACCGCAACAGGTTCAGCCGCCGCTGCAGTATTTTGAGCGCTCTTCTCTTTCTTGACCATGTGCATAGCCCTCGATTACTCGACTATCGGTTTGACCCTCACAAGTTCACCTTTCTTAATCTCCAAGGTGAGCTGGATCTTCTCGGGTATGCGTATGATTCCCTTACCCTCGTATTTCCAATCTTTTATGGGCTTGACCTCGCATTGTGTCACGTTTCCGTCAAAGGTTTCAACTTCAACCTCCTCGATTTTTCTGCCGTCGTACAACCCTTCCCATTCTGATAGTGTTTCGCCGTCAATGCGCACGGTATCGGATGGGACAAGCAAACCTCGGAGATCTTCGACTATAAGCTGGTTTACCGGAGGCTCTGGAAGCGAAGGTTCAGGTTCCAAGGGTTCTTTGAGCTCTTCTGTTATGGGTTCTTCAGCGGAAACCTCTGCTGGTTTTTCGGCTTCTTTGACAGCCGGAATCTCAGGTTCTGTTTCAGATGTGGGCAGATTGCTTTTGAGGGGGGCAGGATGAATTTTCTCTAGCAGCTTAAGAACCGTTGGAATCAGGACACGAGTTACGATGTTGACGTGGTTCACATCTGCTTTTTTGGAAGTAACTGTGACTAGGTAAAGATCGTCCATGCAGGAAACATTTGCTCTACCCTTGCTGCACTCGAGGGTCATGCATTCAACACCGCCTATGGCGTCAGCTTTTTCTAATACACTGTCAAAGGCATCTACAACGCGCGCAACGACTTTTTCAGGGGTGCCTTCATCTCCGGCTATGATCTCGCCGTCTTTCTTGAACATGAATGAGGTTTTGATGCCTGGGCATACGTTTCGGACTTCGCTTAAGGCGCTTTTTAGCGCAAAGGAGTAGAGTTCGTTATCCACATTCTTCAGTTCCATATTCACGTTTTTAGGATAGCTTGAAGAGTATGCGTTCGGGCATGCCGTCGTTTTCTACAACAAGATACCTTAAACCTTCAGTGTCTCCGAGCTGATCCATCCACTTGAGTGCTTCCCGGGCTTTCTGCAAAACCAGCAGTTTTTCTTGATTGCTCCTCACGACCTCTTCTATGGCCGTTAACTCATGGAACGGATTCGCATCCAAAACTATGCTTAGATTGCCTATCGAGAGTTCTCCTAGACTTTCGGTTACGGCCTTCTTCCCCGCCAGCTTCATGACAACTTCGCGGATTTTCTTGGATTTCTCAGCCAAGCTTCTAATATCGTCTAGTCGGCGTAAGTATTCGCCTAACGTGCTCTTCGTCTCGGATATCTTACTTTCTAAGGTTTCAGCTATTTCTTCTGCCGAAGTGTATTCTCTTATTTCTACTACCATTTTATTGCACCTCCAAAGAGGAAATAAAGGGAGTGTAGAGAGTTTTTGTTCACCCTACCCCCAATCTCAAACAGGTGGTTCTAAAGAGGATTACGTAGGAGCTGTTGCTGTGTATGGCGATTTTGTGCCCTTCGCTGTAACTATATTGAAATCGTATTTGATTCCGGCCGTAAAGTTGTAGGTTACCGTAACAACCTTATCACTGCCGGCTTCTAGCACATAGCCAGTCCCAAGTATATCAGAGGTAGCTCCTACGTTGTTTACTTCTGCTGACTTCAACGTTACTTTTCCTGTTCCCACGTTTGTGACCTTAAGTTCAATGTATGTTGGATCCGCAACATTTTCCCATTCATGACTTATGACTTTCACTTCTTCTGTTGCCATGAATGTGAATGTTAGGGCTCCCATCCATGCTGCTACGGCTATGCTCACGGCGACTGTCACTGCGATGAGTATGATTGATGCTACGACGGGGCTTAGGGCTTTCTTACTCTTCAATATTTTCATTTTCTTTTTTATCCCTCCTTTTGGGGTTTCACGTGTATGTTAATAGAGGTGGGAGATTTAAATCTTACGACTCAATACACCATATTACTTATGCGTAAAACACAACTACAGAAAACCAAAAAAACAAAAGCTGGTTAAACAACTAGGGAATCATCGATCAGGAAACTGTACAACAACTGAAAGATACTGTGCCTAAAGACCTAGCTTGCCGAACAACTCCAGCAAAAGCTTCGCAACTTTCTCGCCGAACTCCGTCTGAACATAATACTTCTTCAAGGGGTCAATGCGCTTGCTCTCAGCCAAGCCCAAATCCTCGATCTCAATCATCCTAGCCCTAAAAGTGCCGTCGCTGAGGGTTAAACCGTTCTCACGCATGAAATCCTTGGCTGGCTTCCATTTTCCACGGTTCATGTGAAGCAGGAAGATGCAGTCTATGGCATGGTCCTTTTCAAGCATAGTCTTGATTGCCGCCAGTTTCGGGTCTGTCAAGATGTGCCTAATCTTCTCCTCTTCTCCACTCTTAACCATTACACATTCAACCTATCATTTCTGCTTTCTGATTATAGCTTTAACCCTTTAAAAGATTTAACCTATATTACGATTTATGACATAATATTTCGTTTTATAAGTTAATGGCGACGGTTTATTTTCGTTTCCTGAAATACGCTAGGCCATCTTTTTGAAGGATGTATTCAAAGCCTGGTTCACAGCGCGTGCAATGGTGAGGGACGTAATGTTGCACCTGCCCAAAACTCGTACAGCGTATTCTGTCCCGTCACAGCTTTGCGGATCCGCATTGAGGACAGCGGAGATTTTGTTCGGTGTTAGCCATGCCTTCAACACTCAATCAATTTTGGCTTCCTGCACAACCAATATTGGATACTCCCTGTCGTTTTTCAGGTATCTCTCCAAGGGCTCCATACAGGTCAGGCAATCTCTCTCGTACTCAAAAACCAGCCTGAGAAATCCTCTTACTCGAACTGCAGTCTTTTCTTTGTGGCTTCCATGTACGGCGACACCTGTCTGCTTTCACAATGAAAAGAGAATTACATATATAGCACGCTTTGTCGATCGACTTTAGACTTGTTACTCTAGCATGACTTGTTTCTGATGGTACAGCACCTCTCCGCGAATTGCACTTTTGGAATATCCGAAAACTCCAAGCAAGGTTTCACCAGCTGAGATAAGCATATTCAAGTATTTTTCAACATCATAACGGATTTTCGGCTTAAGCAGCTCAGCAGCCGAGACTCTATTGTAGACAGTTCTATTTCTGGAGTCAACAATTAGATATCGAACAGTTTGACCCGCCGAGACTTCAAACCCTGCTTTTTCTAATTGTTTTGCAGCAATCGCCTGAAAAACATCATGACTATAATCAGAAGGACGCTTCGAAAGCCTTTTTGAGATCAACAAATCTTGAATAGTGACTTGATTTGAAACCAGCCTTGCAGCATATTCCCTCAGAACATTTAAAGCGCTGGGAATCTTAGCCAAAAAATCTTCGAAATTATTAGATTTAGCGAGCTTCTTGATCATTTCTACTTGAGCTTCACGAATGAAGTGCGGTGTATCCCCACGCCTCGCCTCAATACCTCTCATTTTAGTCTTTCCGTTTTCAAATACACCATAATATCTGTTCAAAACGGGAACGCCTTCCAAGACCTTTGAAGGAAGAAAAACTATCCAACGATATTTTCCCTCAACATTCAAAGGAACGCTGAAAGTGCTTGAAACTTCTCTGCAAAACTCTACAACCTCTTTTGGAGAAACTCCAGCCTTCTTTAGCCACAATGAATCCACAATACCGTGAATCACTTCAAACCCATGCTGTTCAGCCATCCTCGCAGTCTTCAACAATGCGTCCCGGGCAAAGGCACAAACCGCAATGTGCGCGTCAACCTTCCCAAAACGCGCATTCCTATAACCCAAGTAGCCGAAACAAGTAACCAGAATCCATTTTAGAGCAGCTTGCCGCATGTTATAGACGCGTCTCTGTGTTTTGTCTGCTTCCCTCATCAGACCCTTATACCTCAAACGCTTCTTCAGAAGCAAATCTAAAGTCTTAGGAACAATACCCCGCCTTTTCTCGCAGATATTATAACCAAGCTCAGGAACCCGCAACTTGGAATTCGGACAACACTTGCAGAGAACGGTTTCAGCAGAAATATTACGCTTTAACATCAACATAGGAAACATCGATGTAAAATCAACTTCTACAACATCCGTGTGGAAACCAAGTTTGGGCTCAAAAACAAATCCGCCACGATCAGCAACAAGCAGCTCCCACGCAGACTTAAAAGATTCTGGCTCACGTTTCTTCCATGGAATAAGAATATCATTCCTCCAAGCAGTGTAAAGCTGCAAAGAAGACATTATGCTTCCAATAGAAGCTCTCGCAGCTTTATGAAGCGGAACCCTACAAGTCCGCGAAACCTCAATCAACCCTTCTAATCCGCAAGCAGTGTAGATAAACGTGTTATCCACATCGATATGAACCCGACCGTAAAGCCTACGCATAGGCGCCTTATGATAAACCCTGCCATAAGAAAAGAAAGTTCTACCTCGCCCCTTCTTAGCTTTCAACGGAACATCTTCTCTGCTTAGAACAAAACGATTCAAAACACCATTGACAAAAGCCCGATAAGCCAAATGAGGAAAAACAAAGGAGTCTCCACCACGAGTAAAAATAAGGTCAGGGTCTTCTTCTTTGACAGCCTCCACAAGTTCCAGAATCTTATCAGTTTCGCTTCCCGCATCAATAACTACAGTCTTATTACCGAATTCCAGCGAAATTCTGTCTATCTTATCGGTAAGCCTCTGAAGAGCATTTTCCTTTTTTATGTCTACGTTAAGCCACATCGAACGAAAACGTGGAACCTCATAATCAACACTCTCAACGGAATCCCGTCCGTCATAACAAAGACTCTTACCTGAGTCAACGACCAATATGCGACTCAGAGGAAAAACATCTTTCTCATAGAAATAAGCTTGAGAAATCGGAACATCAACATTGTAGAGGCGGAACTTCTCACAACCGCCAAGCCTCAGAATTTTTCTAGCGAAAAAAGAGGTTCTGCAGTAATCGCTCATGTCGATTTCCAAAACCTTCCTCTGAGAAGCCTCCATAAAATCTGCATACTTCTCAACAAAACGCCAACCTGCGACTGAAGAGCTATCCCTAATTTTCTCAGCTAAACTTGTGAGGCCCGAAAATTTTCCCGAAGCATAAATTCTATGGGTAAATTTGTCAACGAGCTTAACCCGCTCTCCATTTTCAGCGATAATCCACGCTGTCATTTCATTGGGGGCTGAAGGATAAACGTCAAAAAGCCAGCCCCGAACCGTTTCAAGTTTGACGAAGTTGTTTCTCCAGTCGCTCAAGGCGTTCCCTCATCTCCATCAGCTCTTTTTGCTGACTAAGCAGAATAGACATGAACATGGCTTCAGTCAAAACTGGCCTCGTAGCCATTCCAGCAGCTGACGCGTGAATTCTGCAAGCCTTCATCATGTTATCGAAAGCCTCAAAGTCTTTTCCTCTCAAAGCCTTTCGAAAGCCTTCCCAACGTCTAATCTCTGCTTCCAAAGCCTGCCGGTAGGATGGAACGGTTCTACCCATATTTTACACCTCCATGAAATCTGTTAAAGGAGCATAATCAGTCGTCGGTAAATCCATGCTAAACGGTTTAACACTCGGATGCCCTTCAAGAATGAAGCTCAAAATTTTCCCTCTTTTCTTAAATCTAACCAAAACGTTTGACCTTCCGAACAAAACAGCCTCAAAAAACACACCTCGCTTGGACCTTCTTTCTGGAAAATATGTCACAACTACAATCGACTTCTTTCTTGCTGCAATCTCCGAAAGTTTCGCACAAGCCTTCATAAAAAGGTCCTTAGCCTCAGTTTTTGGGATGTCTCTATCAAAAAAAAGAGAAGTGATATCAGAAACGACCAAGAGCTTAGACCTTTTTCTATTCAAGAAAGATTCAAGCTTTTCCAAAAGCAAAGAAGAAAGCTGATAGGCAGTAAACGCCCTCGAAACATAAATCTTCTCCAAAACAGCTCTTGAATCTAAATCATAACTTCGCGCAATTTCAGCAACCAGATATGGACTAAACGAGTTACCACCATCAACAAAAACCGCAGATGAGCCTAAACCGCCTTTATTCGGGGCAAGCTGATTACGAACCGACAAGATAAAAGACATGGAAGAAACAGCTTTTCCATATAAAACGACAAAATCGCCAAGCTCAAAACCTGGAAAAACATCGTCTAATACTGGAACTCCGAGGGAAAGATGCCTAACCTTTCTAGCTGACAAAACAGACAAAGCGCATTCCTCTTGCTTCAAGAAAAC
>JAOUPS010000058.1 GCA_029879735.1 Candidatus Bathyarchaeota archaeon
GACATGGAAGAAACAGCTTTTCCATATAAAACAATAAAATCGCCAAGCTCAAAACCTGGAAAAACATCGTCTAATACTGGAACTCCGAGGGAAAGATGCCTAACCTTTCTAGCTGACAAAACAGACAAAGCGCATTCCTCTTGCTTCAAGAAAACAAAACCGAGCGACACCAAATAAACGTTTGCCAGAAAAGCACCATTTTATACAGGGAGAGAGATGAATTAAAATGAAGCATAATTTCATGTCATGCGAGGGCAAGTTTTGCCAGAATACCTAATCGGCGCAGGCGGTTGGGCCTACTTCCAAATTCCAGGGCTCCACCCTTTAGCAGCATATTCCAAAGCCTTCAACTTTGTTGAAGTAAACTCAACCTTCTACGAAATACCTCCCCTGAAACAAGCAGAAAAGTGGAGAAGAATAGTTCCTCAAGACTTCCAATTCACCGTGAGAGCGCACCAAACGATGACGCATACGCATAGACTTCAGCCAAGGCCGGAAACATTAGAGACATTTGAAAAGCTCCGAAAGATATGCAAGATTCTAAGAGCCGAGATCATACACTTCCAAACACCACCATCCCTAAAAACGAAACAAGAATCAATCAGAAACATTCAAGACTTCCTATCAACCATAAGCCTTGGAAAAATGAGAATCGCCCTTGAAACAAGAGAAACCTCGCCATCGAAGTTGCCCTCTGAACTTATCAAGACAATGCAAGAACACAACATCATTCATTGTACAGACCTCTCAAAAGGCGAAATGCCAGCCTGCGAATCAAACATCCTGTACTCAAGACTCTTTGGAAAAGGACACCACAACATCTACCAACCAACGGACGAAGAACTTAAGGAGATAGACAAGAAATCCTCAAAGGGAAACTTTGAAAAAGTAATCCTAAGCTTCCACTTCGTCAGAATGTACAAAGACGCGGCCAGACTAAAGATATACAAGCAAACAGGTAAATTTCCGAGAATCACAAAATCAACAGGCCTAACATCTCTGGAACAAGTCCTACAAGAAGATGCCAAATTTCCAGCAGAAAAACAACAACTAATACAGAGTCAAGGATGGAAACTTTTCGACCTCACACCGGAAAAAAGAACCCACGCAAGGGACCTACTGCGAAAACTTCCAGAAAAAACATACAATAATATTAACGAAGTAATTCAAACACTACAATCAATCATCAGGTGATAATCTTGACTACACTTCCCGACAAAACACTTCTCGGCACTTCCGGATTGAGCTACAAGGATTGGATAGGTCCTTTCTACACAAAAAAAGACAAGAGCATGCTTCGCGCATACTCAAAAATCTTCAGAACAGTTGAAATTAATTCCACTTTTTATAGATATCCCTCCAAAGGCACCGTTATGGGATGGGTCAAATATTCGCCAGACGGCTTCGTCTACTCAGCAAAGTTGCCTAAACTAATAACCCATGAGAAAAAACTGGATTTAAACGAAGGCGTAGAAGAAGACCTAGAGAAATTCATAGAGCTCATTGAACCTCTCTCGCTTAGCGGAAAACTCGGCTGCGTACTCATCCAACTTCCGCCAAAATTTCAATACAAGCCAAAAGAATTAGAAGATTTCTTCAAGATATTCCCAACTCATATACGATTTGCTGTCGAGTTCAGAGACCCATCGTGGATGAGAAAAGAAACATGGGCACTACTTAAAAAATACCAAGTAGCCTACACGATCGTGGACGAGCCTCTGCTTCCTCCAGAAATACACATAACAACAAACATAACTTATTTCCGATGGCACGGTCACGGAACAAGACCCTGGTATAATTACCGATACCCCAATCAGGAACTTCACCCATGGATCCCAAAAATAAGAAAAACAGCTAGAAACGTTCAAAAGATATATGGATATTTTAACAATCACTACCATGGCTACGCAGTTGAAAACTGTCTCCAGATTCTGGAGATGCTAGGGCTTCTAACAGCAGAACAGACTGAAACCAAAAGCAAGGTTGAAAACTATTTTAGAAGATCGGCCAAATTAAAAGAACCCACGCTGGAAGCATTTGTTGAACCAAAAGAAATGAATTTTAAAAGTCTCTTGCGCTCTTTCATAGATGACAAGAGACTGAAGAGAGCACAACGCATCAGAGACAACGAACTAAAAATGGTAGAAGAAAAAGAAGAGCGAATAGAAGCCCTCATAAGAGACTATCACATAGTCATAGACCTTGAAACGAATACGATTTTACATGACTGCGCTGACTGGAGCAGAGTATTGCCAACAAAAAAACTATGCAAACATATTGGAAAACTACTCCTTTCAATAGATAGAGAAAAAGCCATACAAATACTCAGAAAATTATACGTTCAAAAAGAAAAATGGCAATTCAAGCCATACACACAATAAGGAGAGTCTAAACCAAACCGCATTGTCTGATGCCAAGAAAGAAAAATTTTCTCGGTAATCAAATCTCCAATGGTTCCAATTCCCCAGTTTTGTTGAGCTTTCAAAATTTTGTCTGTTAATCACAAAGGGGAAAAACACGTATTCACTAGTTAATCAGAAAATTCATTAAGCATGCCCCGCTTTTCCATAGCAGCTATGAAAAGCCGAAAAGCGAAGCCCAAGATTTATGTGCGGAAAGCCCGCAGCTCTGACCGTGAAGCAGTGTTCAAATTCTGTGAGAAAACGTGGAGCTGGGGCGACTACATACCCCGGGTTTGGGATAGATGGCTTAAAGCAAAAAATGGCAGAGCATTAGTTGCCACAATTAATGGATTGCCTATTGGAATATGCCAGTTAGGAATAGATAAACCATACGAAGTGTGGTTAAGAGGTGCGAGAACAGACCCAGATTATAGGCGAATAGGTGTCGCCACAGCGATAACCAAAAAATGTTTGGAATACGCCAAACGAAAAGGTGCGAAGGTAGCGAGACTTGTAACAGAATCAGATAACTTAGCTGCACAAGCGGTGCTGCAAAAACTTGGATTCAAACCTATAGCAGAATTCGTTGAAATGGTAACAGAGAACATAACAGAGGAAAAAAGCAGAAACTCAAGATGGGTAGAGAAAAACGAAACAGAAGCAACATGGAAATTTCTACATACCTCAGAAACTCACCGTAAAGCAGCCGGCTTATACACGATTCTGTTCCACTGGTTCTCACTAGAAAAACAAGACCTTAAAAGGTTTGTTAAACGACAAAAAGCAATATTGCATGAAAACGAAAAGGGCGAAGTAAACGGTTTGACGCTAATCGACGAAACAACAGTACGAGAATGGCGAGAAAATACCGTGCAAACATGCTACATAGACGGAGGTTACGATGCAACGCTTGACATGATAAAATTCCTAAAAAATCACTGCTGGGGTTTGGGCGTCAAAAAGATTTACGGTTTCACCTGCAACCGTAAACCGATAACCAGAGCGTTAGAAGAACTCGGTTTTAAACCGACAGACTCGACGGAAATAGTTTATGAGAAGAGAATATAGCTGGTTTAGGAAGAACCCTGCTGGAAAAAGGTTCCAAGCGTGTATTGCAATATCCCCTTGGCTTGATAAGTAAAGCCCCTAGCAACCAAAACCTTCAAAATCTTTTTCACACATGACTGCTTCTATAACAAGAGCCCCAAAGCACACGTGTAATTGCGGTTGAACTCCCTCACAGCCAACAACTACTCTTATGAGATAGCGGATAGTCCTTGCACTCAACAAGATAAGCTAAAGACACGCCAGGCTTAACAGCCTTAACAAACCATAGTTGTCGTAAACAACGGTAAAAAACTTTAAACTTTCAGCGATGTTAATTCGTTCCGGCGCGTGCTAACGTTAATAGAACGATGTCCGAAGAACGCGCGCGCGTCGCGCGCTTTCGTTTTCTGTCTCTTTTGATAGATGTCAATCGATCCAAGGATCAAAAATAGGATTCCGAGTATTGTTATGGCTAAGCTCGCATCGGGACCTATTATCATCATTTTACTGCTCAAGTATACAACCTTGCCTGATTGTTGCTTGTTTCCAAAGAAAAGAGTGTACACGCCTGAATGTTCTGTAGTAAGAGCGAAGTCATGCCTGCTCTTGATTATTCCAGCGTTATGGATGATGACTCCGAACGGATCCTCAACATAAAACTCAATTTCTTCGTTTCCACCCAGAACTGTGAAATAACCCTCTATTCTTTCACCTTTTTCACGGTGCCGAGTAAGCGACATTTCTCCGCCGGGTGAAATATCATAATCATCTGTCGAGGTTAAGATAAGAATAGACGTAAAGAAAAGAAGACCCAGAACTGTAACGACGATTCCAATAGTTGTTAACGCTTCTGCTCTCATTCACACTTCAACTTTATAATATGACGACCTATATCACAATGATTCTGTATGGATTTTTAAGCTTTCTTGCGTGGATAACATGATAAACAGCGTAGTTTGACTCGCACGCGCCAAAACATCACAATGGTTCCTACGAGTGAAAACAATATACTCTCTCTTCTCAAAAGCCTCAGCAACCATATCCTCAAGCACAGTTCCACTCATTGCAGGGCCACCATACAACTGTTACAATTATGAAATCTACGCTTGCTTCACATATAATCACCTGTTCATTAACCAGTAAGGTTTAAATAAAATATGGTTTATTTCCGTAGTTAGCTTCAAATAACATACGGATGGCAATGTATGTCAAGCGAATTCCGTCACATACTCCGGATAACAGGCACAGACGTAGACGGCACCCTGAAAATACCCTACGCCCTGACAAAAATTAAAGGAATAAGCCTCAATCTTGCGAATGCGATGCTCAAAAAAGCCGGAATAGACACTGAGAAAAGGGCAGGATTTCTAACGGAGACTGAAGTTGAAAAAATAGAGGAAATAATAAAAGAACCAACAAGATTTGGACTGTCAAACTGGCTCCTAAATAGACGAAAGGATTTAGACGATGGAAAAGACCTGCATTTAATTAGTTCGGACCTTGCCTTGAGGACAAAGATGGATATTGACCGGATGAAAGAGATAAAATCGTGGCGGGGATACCGCCATGCCTACGGATTGAAAGCGCGTGGACAAAGAACAAGAACAACTGGAAGGAAAGGGAAAGCCGTTGGAGTGAAAGTGAAAGTGAAAAAGAGAGGGATGTAAACGGTTATGGGCGACCCCAAAAAACAGAGAAAGAAATACGAAACCCCACGGTTTCCATGGCGAACAGATGTCTTACAAGAAGAACTCAAACTCTTGGGCCAGTATGGTTTACGAAACAAGCACGAATTATGGCGACACAAAACCACGCTTTCGAAATTCCGGGGAATTGCCCGCTCCCTTATAGGCAAAACACCTGAAGAACGAAGAAAAATGGAGGAGGAGCTTCTAACACGCTTGAAAAAACTCGGCATAATACATGAAACAGCAGCTCCAGACGACGTTCTAGACTTGACAATCGAAGACGCTCTTGAACGTAGACTCCAAACAATCGTTTTCCGGAAAGGCCTGTCCAAGTCGATTTATCAAGCCCGTCAACTAATAACCCATGGACACATAGCCGTAGGAAAACGACGGGTAACAGTGCCAAGCTATCTAGTGACAAAGGAAGAAGAAAACCAGATAACATATACGCCTCAAACTCCACTTGCAAAGCCAAGTCATCCCTTGCGTCAAACAATAGCGGTTGTGGCCACAACGGAGAAGAAAACAGAGGAGACGCAAGCCGAGGAGAAATGAGATGAGCAGCAAAAAAACTGACAGGTGGGGTGTCGTTCATGTCTACAGTTCCTACAACAACACAATAGTTCACATCACAGACATTTCAGGAGCAGAAACGATAGTAAGGGCGTCTGGTGGAATGTTTGTAAAGGCGGACAGAATGGAGTCCTCGCCCTATGCAGCCATGCGAGCGGCCACTGCAGCGGCAAAAACAGCAAAAGACAAGGGCGTAACAGCTATACACATCAAGGTAAGGGCTCCAGGAGGATCGGGACCAAGAACTCCAGGCGCAGGGGCGCAAGCAGCCATAAGAGCATTGGCGAGAGCGGGGTTCCGCATAGGACGCATAGAAGAGGTTACACCAGTCCCCCATGATGGGACGCGGAGACCCGGCGGCAGAAGAGGAAGAAGAGTCTAGCCGACATGCGTAATTCGCAAGTGTTCTTTTTTATAGAAAAATTGAAATAATGCACCAGTGTTCTATTGAACGGCACAACGATTATTGTAGGCTATTACGGAGTGTTCAAATAAGTGGAAATAGAAGTGTTGGAGAAAAACGACAGAAACACGCGTTTAATTATTCGGGGAACTGATGCCCCATTTATGAATGCTTTGAGGAGGACGGTGTTAGCGGGAGTTCCATGTATGGCAATAGATGAGGTTGTAATAATTGAAAACTCTTCCGTGCTACGAGATGAAATCATAGCCCATAGACTCGGACTCATCCCCCTCAAAACCGACTTAGACGGCTATAATCTGCCTGAAGAATGCCCGTGCAAAAGCGAGTTCGGATGCAACCTTTGCAGAGTCTCACTTGCTCTTGATGCAGAAGCAAAGGAAGGAACAAGAACTGTTTATTCAGGCGAGTTGATATCGGAAAACCCGGATATAGTGCCGGTAAGCGACAAAATACCCATAGTGAAACTGGTAAAAGAGCAGAAGCTGAAACTTGAAGCCTACGCGAGGCTTGGAAAGGGGAAAAAACACGCGAAATGGCAGCCCGTTTCAATGTGTACATACAAGTATTTCCCACAAATAAAAATTGACGACAAGCGTTGCGATGCTTGTGGAAAATGTGTAGAAATTTGTCCGAGAAAAGTCCTAGTCAAAGATGGAAATGGAATAGAAGTTCGTGATTTGATGGCTTGCACCCTCTGTCAAGACTGCGTTGACGTTTGCCCGCAAAATCCCCCAGCCATAGATGTGAGTTGGGACGAAAACGCCTTCATATTCAACCTAGAATCCACGGGCGCACTTCCCCCGAAGAGAACAATGACGGAAGCCATTAAAATCTTGGATAAACAGCTGAAGGAATTCGGAAGGCAAATCAAGGTGAAAAAGAGTGCGAAAAGTTAAAACGACAAACCCAGAGCTCATCAAGCTTATTCGCTTCCTGAAAAAGCAAAGCATAGAAAATAAGGCCGAGATGTGGAGAGACATCGCCGAGCGCTTGGCAAAGCCTAGAAGAAAACGTATAACAGTGAATGTGAGCCGCTTAAACAGATGCACGGAGAAAAAAGAAATAGTAGTGGTTCCAGGTAAGGTTTTGGGTGCAGGTGAAATCAATCATCCCATAACCGTAGCAGCTCTTTCATTTTCCGAAAAAGCAAAAGAAAAAATAAAGGCTGCAAGGGGAAAATGCCTATCGTTCTTTGAACTCATCAAGAAAAATCCGAAAGGCTCAAATGTCAATATAGTTGGGTGAAAAAATGCAGACCACAAATCAAGCAGTCACAATAATAAACGCGGAAGGCCTTATTTTGGGAAGAATGTCAAGCATCATTGCCAAGCGACTGTTAAAAGGTGAAAAAATAACAATTGTGAACGCTGAAAAAGCTGTGTTTTCAGGCAAAAAGAAAAGTAGAGTGAGCGAAAAAAAAGAATTCCTTGAAGTTGGACATCCAAAGAAGGGCCCATTCCATCACAGAAGACCGGACAGGATAGTTAGAAGAACCGTGAGGGGTATGCTCCCATACAAACAGCCTAAGGGCAAACAGGCACATAAACGGCTTAAAGCATTTATCGGAATACCAGAAGAACTTAAAAATCAAAAAATGGAAACTTTGGCGGAGGCTCACGCTAAAAAATTGACATGCGCATATTTCACGCTCGGCGAGCTCGCAAAGGAGATAGGGTGGAACCCTAGTGAATAGTCATGCCTGCGAAAAAAATTTTGATTATTAGTGGAAAAAGGAAAACAGCCATAGCACGGGCTGTTGTTAGACCAGGAATCGGAAGAATACGCATAAACAGAATTCCCTTGGAAATTTATGAACCCGAAATTGCGCGTGAAAAACTAATGGAGCCACTCACACAAGCCGGAGATGAAGTTTGGAAACAACTGGACATAGACATAAAAGTTTCAGGCGGAGGCTACATGGGACAGGCAGAAGCAGTGAGAATGGCGATTGCAAACGCTCTACTAAAATGGACAAAAAGCTCACGCTTACGCACAGTCTTTGTTGAGTATGACAGAACAATGGTTGCGGGAGACCCGAGACAGAAGGAACCTAAAAAGTTTGGAGGTCCAGGAGCAAGGGCGAGAGACCAGAAAAGTTACAGATAAAGGAGTTGATTAAAGGATGATTATACCGGTAAGATGTTTTACATGCGGCAAACTGATTGGAGACAAGTGGGAAGAATTTGCGAGGAGAGTTAAAACTGGAGAGGAACCAGGCGGAGTCTTGGATAGCCTTGGAATCAAGAGGTACTGTTGTAGACGCATGTTGCTGTCGCATGTGGAAGTAATCGATGATCTTCTGCGATTTTACGAAGAAGCAGAGAAGAGAAAGCAGGCAGGAAACCGCTATTATTATTAAGAATAGAGGAGAATGTATGTCAGCGGTAATTGAAGATATAATTGCAAGGAAAGTTTTCAACAGTCGTGGAGAAGAAACGATAGAAGTTGACGTTGTAACAACTTCAAGCTTTGGGAGAACTTCAGCCCCAGCCGGGGAAAGCCGTGGAAAAGCTGAAGCAGTCTACTATCCTCAGGGCGGAGTTGATCAAGCAATTAAAAAGGTTGAAGAGCTAATAGCCCCAGAGCTAATTGGATTGAACGCGGATATTCAAGAGGAAATTGACAAAACAATGCGCGAAATGGACGGCACAAAAGACTTCAGAATGATAGGCGGAAACACAGCCTTCGCCATTTCGCTGGCGAACGCGGAGGCCGCAGCAAACTCCAATAGTCTACTTCTCTTCCAATATCTAGGAGGATACGTCGCCCATGAACTGCCCTACCCCCTTGGAAACGTAATAAGCGGCGGAAAACATGGTCAAGGAAAGACCCCGGACATACAAGAATTCCTGATTCTTCCCTACGGAGCCGAATCCTTTTTAGAAGCCGCAGCAGCCAACACGCAAATCCACAGAAGAATCGGTGACACCCTAAAGAAAAAAGATAAGCTTTTTGGCGGCGGAAGAAGCTGTGAAGGAGCATGGATTGCAAACATTGGAGATATGGAAGCCTTAGAAGTTTTAGCTGATGCATGTGAAGAAGTGGGTAACGAGTTAGGTTTTGAATGTTGTTTAGGCGTTGATGTAGCAGCATCCGCCCTATGGAACACTAAGAAGAAAACTTATATCTACAAGAGTGAGGGGAAAAGAAGAGATTCGGGAGAACAGCTAGAATTCATTTTTAGACTGATCAAAAAATACCACCTCGTTTATGTCGAAGACCCCTTCCATGAAGAAGACTACGAAGGCTTCGCGGAACTCACCAAAAAAGTGAAAAACTGCTTGATCTGCGGTGACGACCTTTTTGTCACAAACAGTGAAAGGTTAAGCCGTGGAATAAAATTACACGCTGCTGATGCAATCATAATAAAGGTGAATCAGGTTGGCACGCTCACTGAGGCTTGGGAAACCGTTGAAATGGCGAAGAGAGCTGGATACATTCCAGTGATGTCGCATCGTTCGGGCGATACATGCGACTGGCACATAGCCCATCTCGCTGTAGCCTTCAAATGTCCAATAATAAAGACTGGTGTTGTTGAGGGAGCAAGAATAGCAAAGATAAACGAGTTGATAAGGATAGAGGAATTCTTAGGGGATAGAGCTAAAATGCTTTAGGAGAGGGAAAATTGTCGGAGGATAAGGAAATTAAAGACGAAAAATTTGGAAAAGAAGGAGAAACAACAAGTGTAAGCATTGAGGAAGAGCTTCTGCTACCACAAGATATGCTTCTCTCCGCGGGAATACACATCGGAACAAGAACGAAGACAAAGGACATAGAACAATTCATATATCGCGTTAGACCGGACGGTCTATTCGTTTTAGACGTTAAAAAAACCGATGAGCGCATAAGAGTAGCCGCAAAATTTCTGGCAAGATTCGAACCGTCAAAAATCGCTTCAGCCGCAGCCAGACTTTACGCACAAGAACCAGTTAGAAAATTCTGCGAATTAACCGGAGCCATTCCCATTGCTGGACGCTTTATTCCAGGACTCTTATCAAATCCATTGTATCCCAACCGTATCGAGCCGGATGTATTAATTGTTTCAGACCCAAGGGCGGATTCCCAAGCAGTTAGAGAAGCATCTTCAGTGGGCATACCCATAGTAGCCCTATGCAGCACAGATAACGACTTTTCTGGGGTGGATCTGTTGATTCCAACAAACAATAAGGGTAGAAGAGCCTTAGCAGTCATTTACTGGCTTTTGACAAGGCAAATATTGCGGGAAAGAGGTGAACTGCCCCCGGATAAGGATTTACCCTTAACAATTGAGGATTTTGAAGCGAAATTTTTGAGGGAGAGGGAGGGAGGCTAACGGATGGCGAAGGTTCGACGCCCATGCCAAGCCGGAGCCTTCTATGCAGGAACGGCTGAATCCTTAAAGAGGCAGATAGAAAATTGTTTTCTTCACGAGTTTGGACCCAGACAAATCCCAGAAGTTGTCAAAACTGGTCCAAGACAAGTGGTAGGTTTAGTTTGTCCGCATGCAGGTTACATGTTTTCGGGTCCTGTGGCAGCCCACGCCTATTACAAGCTGGCTTCAGACGGTAAACCTGATGTTGTGGTTCTTTTCGGCCCAAATCATACGGGTTATGGTAGCGCTTTGGCTGTTATGAATGAGGGTTTTTGGCATACACCTTTAGGTGATGTAGAAATAGACGCCGAATCGGCTAACCAGATCGTGCGTGAGTCGCGTATTATTGATGTTGACGATTCCGCTCATCGTTTTGAGCATTCAATTGAGGTCCAGCTTCCGTTCCTTCAATTTCTTTATGGTTCAGAATTCAAGATGGTACCCATCTGCTTTTTGATGCAGGATTTGTCCTCAGCTAGAGAGGTTGGAGAGGCTGTGGCCAAGGTTTTAACTAGAAAAAACGGAGTTATTATAGCCTCTTCGGACATGACGCATTATGAGCCTCAAGAAAGCGCAGAGAGAAAGGATAAAATGGTCATTGAAGCGGTGATAGCGATGGATGAAGCTAAACTCTATTCAGTTATTGAGGCTCACCGTATTAGTGCTTGCGGTTATGGGCCAATAGCCGCGTTAATAACCGCCGCTAAGATTTTTGGAGCGAAAGAGGCAAAATTATTATGTCATAAGACCAGTGGAGATGTTATTGGCGACTACTCAAGTGTGGTTGGGTATGCCGCCGTGTGCTTCGAGAAATAGTGATGTATATATGGGGGTTACTGCCTCAGCTCCCGCAAAAGTGATACTTTTTGGAGAGCACTTCGTAGTTTACGGTGAACCAGCTATAGTAATGGCTATAGATAAGAGAGCCTATGCAAAAGTGGAACTACGCCAAGACAAACGACTGTACCTGCGTTCAGTAAACCTTAATCTTGCAGGATGTTTTGAAACTGGATTTTTCAAGGTCGAACAAGGCGGCACAAAAGAGGCTAGGCTAAAATTTGAACCGTTGAAGCTCGTAGTGGAAAAAGTTCAGGAGATCTACGGAGAGAATGCTGGTTTAGACATTGAAGTCAACTCGACGGTTCCGGTTGCTGCGGGTTTGGGTTCTTCAGCAGCAGTAGCGGCTGCAGCGACAGCGGCTGTTGGCGCTCTCTTGAAAGTGAAGATGTCAAAGGAAGCAGTTTTCCGCATATCGTATGAAGCTGAGAAGATTGTGCATGGCGCACAGTCGGAGGTAGACCCTGCAGTTTCAACCTTTGGCGGCACTCTTCTGTTTCAGATGGATACCGGAGTTAGACCGTTGGATGTTAAGGCTGATGTTCCACTTGTGGTCGGGTATACTGGTGTTAAAAGGTCTACACGTGTTCAAGTTGCAAAGGTGCGGGATACAAGGAATAAGTACTCAAGAGTTATTGATCATATGATGAAGGCTGCGCGTGAGATTGTTTTAAGAGCAATAGATGCTCTCAAAGACGGCGATTTGGAGACTCTTGGGGATTTAATGAACATTAATCATGCCTTGCTTTGTGGCTTAGGAGTTTCAGATGAGTCGTTAGAGTGGCTTATAAACGCTGCGCGAAAGGCTGGTGCTCTAGGAGCAAAATTGACTGGGGCTGGTGGAGGTGGATGTATGATAGCGTTGGCAGAAAATGAGAGGCTTAAACAAGTTTTAGAAGCCATTCAAAGGGCTGGTGGAAGCCCTTTCATAGCTAGGAAAACAGATGAAGGTGTGAGGATTGAGGGAATCTGAACTTACGATTTTGAAGATAGGTGGTTCTGTAATCACAGATAAGAGCAAGGAGCTTCAAGTGCGAATGCAAGCCATAAACCGTTTGGCAGAAGAGATACAACGGGCAACCGTTGAAAGTCTGATAATTGTTCATGGTGGGGGAAGCTTCGGGCATCCCCTTGCACAACGGTACGCCATAGTAGAAGGATTTAAGGAAGAAACGCAGAAAATTGGTTTTTCAGAAACACATCACGTCATGACCGTGCTTAATGGACTGTTCATGGATGCACTAATATGGCGCAACATCCCAGCAGTGAGCATCACTCCTTCCTCGTGCATAATAACGAAAAATGGCAGAATCCAATACTTCGAAGATGCGCCTCTAAAGATGATGTTGAAAATGGGCTTTCTACCAGTTCTTTATGGAGATGCAGTCTTAGATTCATCGTTGGGTTTCGCAATATTGTCTGGTGACCAACTGGTCTCGGTGCTTGCTACGAAGCTAAATGCGGAACGTGTCATAATAGGCGTTGATGTAGATGGATTATACAATGATGACCCGAAGGTTAAGAAATCCGCAAAAATGTTCAAGCATTTAACATTAGAGGAGTTGTGGGAGCTTCAGGGCAAGGTCAGCATGTCAGCGGCGTCTGATGTTACGGGTGGCATGTTCGGAAAAATGGCTGAGCTCTCCAAAGTCGTAGAACAAGAAATTCCGGTAGCTATTGTTAATGCCTCGAAGCCAAACTATATATATAAAGCTCTTAAACGGGAAAAAGTGAAAAGCACTTTAATAGAGAAAGAATAGAGAGTTGAATAGACCGCGCGCTTAAGAGAGTATTCAACTCTTGGAGTTGTTTCTGCGAATGCTTCTCTTTACATCAAGCCGTATTTTTCCAGTTCTTTCAGCCTATCTGAAAGAGTTATTGAATTTATGTCCATGAGCGCACGAGTTTTTGGCATTTTTTTCAGCAATACTAGATACCCCCTATGGTTTTTCTGTCAGGTCTATTTAGCTTATGATGTGTCGCGTGCGCTCCTAGAGACCAGCTCATAGCAGCCTGTCAAAACCCCCCAACCCCCTAGCCTTTAGGGGGCACGGTTTCCTCTGATGTTCATATTTGCATTCAGAGCTTTTTAAGTGCGTGCAATCACTCTAACCCGTTAAAGTCAGAGTTAGCTATCTTCTTTTTTCAATCTTCGCAAGATTTCATCGATTTTTTCCTCTATAGCATAAAGCTTGCCATGAGGCAAATCGCTCAAGAATCTATCCCAATTCCAGTCATGTTCAAGTATGTCGAGAATTGTCTTTCCATATTCGAAATGACCATCAAAAAGAGGGTCGTTAACGCCTGGAAATTCGAAATCAACATTAAAGTTAATTTCGAGTCGGACAGTAGCCAGTATCTCTTGAACTTTTTTTCTTATGTCAGTAGAGATACCAATTCTTTGGTATTTATACCTCAATGGGCTTCCCAGTGGCAACCCAACATATGAGCACGCCCCCAGAAATTCGATTTTAATCAAAAATGCCTCTTCTTTGAAAATTGTCAAGAACGACTTGAATCGCGATTTTTGCGAATCAACCAAGTTTATCTTCACTTCGGCGTCTGGAGGAATCACAATTCTGTCCGGTATAGATTCCAATATCTTTTTGAAGTCAAATGATAGTTTCGCAATGAGACTGTCTGAAGGAATATCAAGATCAGCAAAGCTCACCGTTTTTCCTTCAATCGTTTCTTTCTTAGGTTGCATTTTTATTTCCGCTCTTCTTATTCTGGAGATTTCAATTTGCCAAAAGTAGTGGAAGAATTGACCCAAGTATTTTAACACAGCAAAAGGAGCAATTTCCACAACAAAAGACCTTACTTTATCGAGGTCGCCTTCTGATAGGTAGTTTTTGTCTTTTTCGGTTAGTAGATTGAAAAAATGGACGAATTGCAAGAAACTCGCGGGACTTTCTATGAGTGGCAATTGTATTTTCTTTCGGTGGTAAGTTACATAAAAGGGAAATCTGCTTGATATTTTTGGGTCTTCAATATTTTTGAAAAGATATTCTAGAGTTTTATCGTCGACAAGGCTTTTGCCTTTTGGTTTTCTTCTGTAATAGATTCTTCTTTTGATCTCATGGTTATCTCTTTCAATCACAGCATGCGGCATTCCTTTTATTCTTTCTATCTCGATAACAAGAACGTCTCCTTCCTCAGTTTCTAGGAATTGATGAGTGAAAACTACTTGGGGACTACACCTATCCTTTGCTATATAGAATATTTTCTGAACCTCTCTATCTTCGTTGATCCTTGCTCCTTCAAAAGTTCCATCATCCTCTATT
>JAOUPS010000059.1 GCA_029879735.1 Candidatus Bathyarchaeota archaeon
TCTTCCTTTTCGTTTTTTGTTCTATTTCTGCCCCTCACTCAAGGGCTAGACAAGAACAAGCCTCCAACATATTTACTATTGGCTTAGCTATTAAACTCTTGCTAAGAGTCGAAACTATCGAGATATTTCTTTTGCCTCGCTTTAATCATGTCGATAGTGTTGGCAAAAGTTATCTTAGACCGCTGTTTCAAGTGAAAAGTCATCCTCAGTTTTTCAACAATCCAATTTTCAATTATATCTGCTCCTTCTTCTCCAAACATTAAAGTTAACCCTCTGCAGAATTTTTCGGGCTTTTTCAGGATTTCCTTCCTCTTGAGCCCAAAGTTCTTTTTAAGATGATAATAGATGGCTTTTTTGCCGCTATCCCCCAGAGTTTGTAAGCCATCGTCTATACACTGCAGGATTTTTTGTTCAGCATTTGATTCGGCTGTCATAGAATATAGTTCTAGAAGTGACTATATATAAGCTTTATTTTTGTCCAAAACAAAAGACTTATGTTCGACAAATCTAAAAGGAGGTGATGTGATTTGAATTGGAAAATGTTTATTGCCCGACATTGGAAGGCCGCTCTCCTGTTGCTTCAACTGGGCTTGCTTACATTTATGGTCACTACTGGAAAGGCGTTTGCAGAACCCATCGACTGTCCGATTTTACCATAAAATTAAATTACTACAACAACCAAGGGAGACTAAGAGAGTGGGGGTAGAGAGTGAGTAAAAAATGCGTAACAAACTTGACCTTGTTGACATAAGAATCTTGGAAGGCTTAGCCAAATATGGCCCAAGAAACATGAAGAGACTTGCAAAGGAACTGAACATGCCGAGAGGAACTGTGCTCTCAAGGATAAAACATCTATCTTCCTCTTCCTACTTTTATTTAAGATTGCTTACTAATGTTTATCATACCAATTTGGGGATGAAGAAAGCAGTCGTTTTTGCAAGAGCGACCCCGGGGCAAGAAGCTCTACTCTTCAACTGTATGAAGGTGAACAAGTTTTACATTTACTTAAGCCGGTGTTTTGGTATGTTTGAAGGTTGTGTCGCAGTCTACATTGTTCCTAAGGAGCACACAACGGAATTTGAACATTTCTTGCTAGAATTAAGAAAATCGAGGGTAGCTCAAGAGATAAAGATGCTCTGGTCAACCTGTTTTCACACGGTTAATCTGACAAGGAAATGGTTTGATAGCTCTTGCGAAACTTGGATATTTCCTTGGGACAGGTGGTTAGAAGAAATTCCTTCCGGAGAAATCGAACTGCCTTATACGTTGAAAGACCCTGAAAGCTTTACTTTAAAGGCTGATGAAACAGACTTGTTTATCGTGAAAGAACTAGAGAAAGACGCAACCATAAGTCTAACTGCTATAGCTAGAAAATTTGGAACAACACTACAGAACATTTGTTATCATTATGAGAATCACGTTATCAAACATGGGTTGATCGAGACTTTTCAAATAGGTATATTACCTTTTGAAAGAACAACGTCTGACCTGCTCCTTTTTGTTTTCAGATTCAATGGCGAAGAGAAAATGGCTAAGTTTGCTCAGTCATTACTAGACAAGCCCTTCGTAAGCACTGTGGGTAAGGTGTTAGGCGAAAACGCCATAGTATGTCAAGTATATCTTCCTAGACTGGAGTTCAGAAAGTTTATTGATGCTTTGTCAAAACTTGCTAGAGCCGGTTTCTTGCAAAGTTACGATTATGTGCTTCAGGACCTGCGTCCTGGAAAATGGTCACGAGAGACCGTACCCTACGAGTTGTTCAGAAATGGATCATGGGTATACGACCACGGTGAGCATATTAGAAGTCTGCACGACTTAGTGAACAAATTAGCTTAACATGAAGTTAAGCCGGTTCGATAAGAGCACACCCCAAAATCCGATGGGCTGTCTCGTTCTAACCCTTGTTTTCTTTACGTCGAGTATGCATTAGGGTTAGTTTAAGCTTGTTTAGAAGTAGTAGTCCGTCGCACTCTAGGAAAAGCAACAACTACTTCTGAGAGGGGTGTCGCTCTAACTGCTTCCCGTTTATCTTTATGCCTACGAATAGAGACAATTATAGATTTTTAATGTTGCTTTTTGAGTATCGGAAAGTGTTGTTGGTTGCTTACCTGGGAGGCCACAACAACAATTCTAGTTAGTACCCCTAGCGCGCGCTGTATGGAGTCCATAAAAAAGGGGAGTTTGCTGGAGAAATCTCCACGACAAGCCTGAAAGAACAATTAGAAGGTGTTGACATAAAATAGTATGCTTTTTTGCTTTCGCTTTTTGAGTAGCATCTTGTATAGTAGGTGCAGATGTACTCAAATTCTGCTTCCGTAGCTTCCTTGCTTCCTCTACGGTTTTATCGGTTTCTGAACCATACTAATCGCATTCAAAGTTGACAAGCTGAGTGTAGATTAAAGTGATTTTTTATACTCGTAGGAACTACGATTAAATATGAGTTTAACTGATCATAAACAATTTGATTGAATAACGCGCGAAAGGTGAACTGAGGCGGTGCCAAATATTTTTGAAGTTGGGATTGTTGGAGCTGGAGTTGCAGGCTCCTCCTGCGCACAAGTTCTAGGAAGAGCAGGGGTTAAAGTAGCCATTTTTGATAATTCTCATCCTAGGGAAAAGCCATGCGGAGGACTTATTGAAGATAGGGTTGTTGATGAATTCGATATTCCGGCGGAACTTTTGGAAAACGAGATAAGATGGGTTTTAGCTGATAGATTTAAATTCCGTGTAAAATTATTTTTTAAGCCTTCCATGTTTCTAATTTCAAGGGAGAATTTTGACTATTACCTGCTCCAGAGGGCTTTAGAAAATAAAAATGTGGCTTTTTTCGATGAAAAGGTAAGTCAAGTAATAAAAAAGGAGAATGGCTGGATATTAAAAACAAGTAAAGATAGATGGGTAAAGGTTAAAGTTCTTGTAGGAGCAGACGGTTGTCCATCACTCGTAAGAAAACATGTTTCTAGGCCTATTCCTCCACAATTCTTAGCCACAACCGTCGGCTATAGTTTTCCATGTTCAAGCAAGTATGTGGAGAAAGCATTCGCCAAAAATACCGTAGAAGCCTATTACTCACATGAATATGTGCAGAAAGGGGGTTTCATATGGATTTTTCCAAAAAGAACGAGCATAAACGTTGGTATCGGAAGTATAGAAACAGGAAAGAAACTAAAACAGTCACTTGACAAGTTTATCTTATTACACTCCGCTGGAAAACGGTTAAAATTCCTTGAAGGGCATTTCTTCACTCATTTGGTGCCGGCCATATGGATGGATGATTTCTTTGATGTGCCATGTTCTGGCGGGAATTGGGCATTAATCGGTGATGCGGCTGGACATGTGAATGCGATAGGTGGTGCAGGCATTTACTATGCCCTGAAGGGAGGAATACTCTGTGGTTTAGCATTTTTAGACGGAGATCTGAATCTTTTTGAAAGGTATTGGCGAAAAGAATACGGTGACGAATTGTACCATGGAGCAAAGGCTGTTTTGACATTTTATAGTAATTTAGGATTCTTTTTGTGGCTTAAATACATCTTTGAAAGTTTTTCGTGCCAATTAAGGTTTTGCTGAGTAGCAGCTGATCACGGCGCCCTTTTTAGAAAAACCATTCTGATGCGCGCGAATTTTCTCTCAAAAATTGTTATTAGTCTTAAATATAACTAACAACAAGAACGAAGATTATGAACTCTAGCAAACGAGAAAAGAAATATGAAATACTTTTACAAGTACTTAAGAAAAGAAGTGAAAAAGGGCTTGAATTTGCAAGAAGAACTATTTTAGCGGAAAAAATTGAATGCGAAAAAATACGTGAAGCATTGGAATATTACACTTCAAACTGGGAAAATTTCACCCATCCGGGATTGTTTTCAATAGCTTGTGAAGCGGTGGGCGGTAACCCGGACAAAGCAGTGAAGGTTCAAGCAGCCATAGCTATGATAGCCGCCGCCCTTGATGTACACGATGATATTATTGACAAATCAGACATGAAGTATGGAAGACCAACTGTTTTTGGAAAATTTGGACATGATATGGCCCTTCTTTTGGGGAACGCATTCTTTGTGAGCGGTTTCACTCTTCTCAGCAAATCAACTGCAAAATTACACAAAGAAAAAATGAGGGAAATCCTTGAAACCATCAAAAAATCACTATTTGAGCTTGGAAGCGCACATGCTTTAGAGTCAAATTTAAAGGGAAAAATGAACATTGCACCAGATGATTATATGCAAATCCTTAAAATGAAAGCAGCTAGTATTGAGGCAGACATGCGAATTGGTGCAATAGCAGGGGAAGGAACAAACAGCGAAATTGAAGTTTTAACAAAATATGGGAGAATTCTAGGAATATTGGGAACGTTAAGAGAAGAATTCATAGATGTTTTTGAAATCGAAGAGCTATCTCACCGTATGCACAATGAGTGTTTACCCATCCCAGTTTTATACGCCTTACAAGATAAAGACTCAAAGGAAAGTATCCAGAAGTTACTTGCAAAAAAACAGGTAACAAGTGAAGATATTGATGGACTTCTTGACATAGTTTTCGAAGCAAAAGGCGTGAGAAAACTTAAAAAAACGATCAGAGATTTTGTAGAAGAAAACATCCACTTAATTTCCGAAATCAGAAGTAGTGAGCCAAAGATGCTTCTGAAGAAATTAGCGCTATCCACATTGGAGGATTTATAGTGTCAATCCACGCTGGAAGATTAGCGCGCTGGTCCCTAGAATGGAAAAGTTCGAACCGGAACTTTCCGTTTCTTTCCAATTTTTGCCTTCTTCATTTCTAATTCCCCTCTCTGAATTATATCTGTACAACACATCTACTACTTAAGGTTTATTGTTGAACACAAATACAGAAATATTTCGCTTAAAAAATGTTTTATCTTACAACATCATTTTTGAGTAATAGGTTGCATTAAGAAATGCGGTCTGGAAACGCCTCTAAACCAAAGATTGTCTGGAAAGAATTTCTTCCGGCATTCATTGTAGCATTCAATAGTCTTACATGGATCACATTAACATACGCGATGTTTAATAGTTCCGTAAGCAACCTACATGTTTCTACTATTGAAACTTTGGTGCTCTTCGCTGCTTACTATGCAGGAGTTGCTGGTTCCAGCATCTTAGGGTCGATAATTTGTCCACGTGCAAGAGAGATTTCTTTTCTCTTGTGGATGCTTGCTGGAGTTGTTGTGTCGACGTTGTTAACTACTATCACAACTAATAGCACATCTGTAACTATTTTAACTTCACTCTTTTTAGGAATTTCAGTTGGATTTGGCCTTCCCAGCTGTCTAGCTTATTTTGCTGATGTAACATTTGTTGAAAACCGTGGAATCCATGGAGGAATAACATGGAGTGCTGTTGGCTTTGGAACTCTTCTTTTAGCGTTACTTATAAGTGCGCTCAATTCCGTTTTAGCGTTTCTGGCACTTGCGGCCTGGAGAGGACTTGGTCTTATTACTTTCTTCTTCACAAGAAGTAAAGCAAAAATTCAATCAACACGCAATCCTTCTGCTTATTCTTCTATTCTGCGGAGAAGAACTGTGATTCTATATTTAGTTCCTTGGATTATGTTTTGCCTCGTGAACTTTGTGGAAGCGCCAATGTTAGAAAACCTTTTTGGAGAGTTCTTCATTCTTGTTGGATTTATTGAATTCGCGATATCAGGACTTTTTGCGTTTGTAGGGGGTATATTGGCCGATCTTGTAGGCAGAAAGCGAATAATAATAATTGGTTTTGTCGTGTTAGGTATCGAGTATGCTGTGTTAAGCCTTTTATCTGAAATGCCAGTTTCTTGGTACATATATACAGCTTTTGATGGCATTGCCTGGGGAATGTTTGCCTCGGTTTTCTTAATGACTTTGTGGGGAGATCTTGCTGGCAAGTATGAGAAAGAAAAATATTACCTCATAGGTGGGCTTCCTTACATTCTTGCCAGTTTCCTATCCGTATTAGTTAAACCTTACGTCGGAATAATTCCATTAGGCACGGCTTTCTCTTTGGCTAGCTTTTTCTTGTTCTTGGCGGTCATTCCTTTGATGTATGCTCCTGAGACCTTGCCTGAAAAGAAGATTAGGGAAAGAGAGCTTAGGGAGTACATTGAAAAAGCGAAAAAGATTAAGGAAAAACATGATTAAATGCGAAAACTGTTTTGAACGAGGGAAAGTTACGTTCTTTCACATCATATTGACAACTGAATGCAATTTGAAGTGTAGGTACTGCTATGGCGAAGCATTAGAGGATTTGAATGCTGATTTTCCAAGTTTTGAAATTGATTACACCTTGCCTAAGAGAATGAGTTATGATATTGATTCGTTAGATAGATTTTGTGGACAAGACCCAGACTGTATAATAATTCTTTATGGTAGCGAACCACTGCTTTGTGTTGATGAGATTAAGCAGATTATGGATGGTGCGAAGGCTAAGCGTTTTATTATTCAGACGAATGGTTTGCTTTTGGGCAGTTTAGAACCGGAATATGTTAATCGCTTTCACACAATTCTTGTTTCAATAGACGGTGACGAGGCATTAACGGATTTTTACAGGGGAAAGGGGGCTTTTAGAAAAGTGATTGATAATTTGAAGCTGATTAAAGGGAACGGCTTTGAAGGCGAGTTGACTGCCAGAATGACTGTGATGGAGCAAACGGACATCTACAAACAAGTAAGATGGCTTCTAAATAACGATGAATTTTCGTTTTCTTCCGTGCATTGGCAGCTAAACGCCGGCTTCTGGAAAAAAGACTTTGCAAGAAGAGACTTCAAAAGATGGAGCGAAGAAAACTATAACCCTGGAATACGCAAACTTGTCAAGTTTTGGGTCGATTACATGGAGAAAAACGAGGCTGTCTTGCGAGTTTACCCATTCCTTGGAATTGTTCAGTCACTTAAATCAGGCGAAAAAACAAGTCCTCTACGTTGCGGAGCGGGATGGATAAATTACGCCATACAGACAGACGGTCATATTGTTCCATGCCCAAGCATGTGGGGAATAAAGGACTACTATGTCGGACACATGAGCAACGCAGACCCATTGAAGTTGAAGAAATTTTTCGTCAGCGAACCATGCACAAGATGCGATATCTTCAATGTTTGCGGCGGCCGTTGCCTCTATGCAAACATAACCAAACGGTGGAGCATAGAAGCCTACAGTCTAGTTTGTAATACCGCGCAAAACCTGATAAACGCAGTAGTCAAGCAACTGCCAAGAATCAGAAAGCTTATCAAAGATGGAAAAATCAGAATTGAAAATTTCGAATTTATGAAGTATAATGGATGCGAAATAATCCCCTAAATCGCAGTCTAGGAAGTTGCAAGATGGTTAGCTTTGTCAAAATCGAAGGAAAAACCGTCAAGGGCGTTTTCAAGCAGAGACTAACTCGCTTCTCAGCCCTAGTCAAGGTTGGAATAAAACTTTGCAGAGTTTTTTTACTCAATCCTAGGAGTGTGCGTGAAATTTTAACTCAGAGGGTGGGAGTCGTTTTGATAGAGATCTTGACTGAAAAGAGAAAGACAGCCTACGATCTGATAGGAATAACGGCATTCACATCGAGTAGGATGTGCGAAAAGTAAAATAAACCAGAGGCTTTTCAATTTTGGGGTGATAACTTGGCAATAAATTTACTTGATGCTCAACGTCTCTGTTGGAAAACATTTAGAAAAATTAACAACAAGCTTGACTCGGTGCGAGGCAAAAGCTGGACTCCCTTTGTGATGGTTACTGATCTGCTCGAAGAGGCTGGCGAAGTAGCCGCTGTAGTCAAAGGGTTGGAAGGTTTTAAGCCTCCTGAAAAGCCCAAAACAAAGGAGATGTTAGCCACAGAGCTTTCAGACCTGCTCTACATGACATTTGTTCTGGCAGAACACTACGGCATAAACCTAGAAGAAACTTTTCTGCAAACAGTAAACGATTACATGCTTCGATTCGTCAGATAGTTCGGTTGCAAACAAAAAGAAGGAGGAGAGTCTTATAGTTTCTTGCATACCATGTCTCTTTCTCTTACGCGTTGCACAACTCTTAAGCCTATGCTTTGCCCAGCCTCAGCTCTCTGAATATTTTCATGCTCAATCTGCATGGACTCAACAGCCTGCTCAAAATCCGTTGTAGGTCCTTTAATGAGTATGTGGTCGCCGACAGCCAAAGGCGCGCTAAGCTCTATAACTGCAACGCTGATTTTTGCGAAGAAATGAGTTACATGTCCAACCTCAACAACGTTCTCTTCACTCAAACATTTCATCTCCTAACACAAAATACAACGTGTTCACATAAATAATTTATTCAACAACCTCGCCCTCAAGATAAGTCGCAAAAGCCTTGACGATTCTCACACGCAGAGTCTTCCCAAGAATGTTACCTAAGATAGCATTTTTTAGAACGACTGATTTGTAGGCGAAGTTGCGTCCAACCCAAGAACCGGGAACCTTGCCAACCTCATCCACCAAAATCTCCCCAGTCCAGCCAACCCAACTTCGATTCCTCTCAGCAGCAACTCTCCTAGCTAACTCGGCTCCCAAGCCGCTTCTACGCTTAATCTCCGGAAAAGGCACAAAATCTTCCCGCATCTCAGCCGCAACGGTCCTTGGTCTTGCAAAAAACTTTGAAACATTAACTATGTCTGGCTTAACATCCTCGATCAAGCATAAGGTTCTTTCAAAGGCTTCTTCCGTCTCTCCAGGAAAACCGCAAATAACATCCGTGGCTACCGTGACTTTTGAAAAACTGGCCCTAAAGGCGTTCACTATGTCTTTGAAATCGTCTATGGAGTAGAATCGTCGCATGCGCTTCAAAACTTGGTTGTCGCCGCTTTGAACTGGCAAGTGGACGAAATTGAAGATTTTCTCGCTTCGAAAGGCTTGAATCAAGTCTTCCAGAATGCTCTTCGCCAGGTTTGGGGTCATCATGCCGACACGAACCCTAAAATCCCCTTCAACGTCGCATAAAGCCTTAAGCAGTTCCGCAAGGTTTGTGCCATTATCCCTTCCATAACAGGCTGTATCCTGAGAGGTTACCCAAAACTCCCGAATCCCCATAGCCATGTCTCTTTTCACTCTTTCTACGATTTCTGGAATGCCATAGCTTCTTAGACGACCTCTGGCGAAAACTACACAGCAATAAGCGCACGAGCCTAAACAGCCATAGTTTATAGGAACAATGCCGATAACGGGATTTAGCCGCAACCGAGGAAGATTCAGGCTGGGTTTAGCATTCACAACGTCTTGTAAGGCAACAACCCGCTCACCATTCAAAACACGCATTACAACATCAACAATTCTTTCGCCTGCTGCCGGACCCAAAACTCCGTCAAAACGCACCTCTCTACATAACCTTTCAAAATTGATCAGAGGCAAACATCCAACGACGATTAACTTTTTGTCTGCTGGAACCCGCTTTAAAACTCCCATCATGCGGTTTTCAGTCGGTCCCTTAACGGCACAAGTGTTGTAGATAACTATGTCCGCAGCCTCAACAGTATCCACCAGCTTGTATCCAGCCTCCGCTAAGCATCCTGCCAAAACCTCACCATCAGTCGAATTTGTCGAACACCCAAAACTCTTAATGAAAACTCGCATCTTCTCCATGGCAATACATTAAATGCTTTAACAAGGAATAAAAACATAGAGGTTGCGAAAACCAGAATTTACAGAAATCTGAAATGAGGATTGCGTAATCTTTAAAAGAAAAAGAACCGACATGTTTAAAACATATTTATTACATGTTACATAGAACTATAGCCTAGAAGACAGTTTCTATAACTTACAATGGAGGGAGGAGTTTAATGAAATTGATCACACTCTATCTGCCTGAACCTTATATCAAGGCGCTGGATCAGCTTGTGAACGAAAGGTTTTATCCAAATAGGGCTGAAGCGATTCGTGTGGCGATCCGTGATTTAATACACGATGAGGTTTGGCGGAGGAAAACAGTTGGCTAAAATGCGTCCTGTAGAACATGCACTCGCGCGCGCTTGGCATGTTGCAGTAAGTGAGGGGGTTCGACCCCTAGGCTACTGCCGCATAGTAGTGCTTGGTGTAGGAGGGGCAGGCAACAACACAATGACTAGACTAATGGAAATGGGCGTAACCGGCGCCGAATGCATTGCACTAAACACGGATGCGCTTCACCTAAACGCTTCAAGGGCTCATCAAAAGATTTTGATAGGTGAAAAACTGACTAAGGGTCTTGGGGTCGGCGGAGATCCGAGACTCGGCAGAGCGTCAATTGAAGAATCGAAGAAGCGCATTGAGGATTTGCTCACAGATGTAGATATAGCCTTCATAACGGCTGGTTTGGGCGGTGGAACTGGAACGGGGGCTGCTCCGGTCATAGCGGAGATTGCGAGGCGAAAGGGGGCAATAACGGTTGGTGTCGTGACAACACCTTTCCGTATCGAAAAGGGTCGAATGGAGTATGCTTCTAACGCTTTAACTGAGATGCGGAGGCAATGCGACACCGTGGTTGTAATAGACAACAACAAACTCATGCAGCTTGTTCCTCAACTACCCATCAATGAGGCTTTCAGGGTCGCAGACCAAGTTCTGGCGAACATGATTAAAGGAATTGTTGAAACGGTCTCAGCTCCAAGTCTGATTAACCTCGACTTCGCAGACTTCAAGACTATTGTTAGACGGGGCGGAGTAGCTGTTGTCGGAGTAGGGGAGTCTGATGCGCCAAACCGAGCGGAGGATGCTGTAAGAAACGCTTTGAGAAGCCCGCTTTTGGATGTGGACTATGCGGGTGCAAGGGGAGCATTGATTCACGTTTCAGGAGACGGTCAAATGACCATCGAAGAGGTAAATCGTGTGGGAGAAGTAGTTACAGAGATGATGGACCACGACGCCTTAGTTATTTGGGGTGCAAGGGTAAACCCAGAATTGGCAGGCATGCTAAAGGTTACGCTCGTGATGACCGGTGTGAACTCGCCTCATGTACTAAGCGGATTCGGAACAATTGCACCTCAACTTTTCAACTTGGAACCTTACGCAGAACCAGAAAAACCGCTTGATTTAAAGCTGAATCTATTTCAAATGGAGCCGCCTTCTTAACTATCAGAATGTTTTTTATAATAGTTTACTTGTGTTTCCCAAAAGATGAACTTCAGGGATAAAGAAATGGGAAGATTAAGTATGGAAGATTTGTTTAAGGCTCTAGCTAAGCCACTTCCAGACTTTGAAATAAGGCCAAGGAAGACGGCTTTGCTTCTCATCGACATGCAGAAGCTTGTGAGCTCAGAAGCTCTTCTTAAAGAAGCGTTAGACGCGGGGTTGTCTGAAAAAGAAGCTAGAAAAACTTTGAGAGAATATGGTCAAAGAGTTGAGAAGGTCGTAAGAAACGGACAGAAGATATTGCGGGCTTGCAGGAAGAAAGGTTTCGATGTAATGCACATCAAGTTAGGAGCACAGACTAGCAACCCTAGGCACACAGCAAAGATAAACAGAAAAGCTGGATTTATTGTGCCGATGGACTCAGAAAGAGGAAAGTTTTTCGAAAAGGTTACCCCCACCAAGGGGGAATTGGTCTTTCCAAAAACCAATGGAGGGGCGTTCACTGGAACCAATCTTGACTTCGTCCTGAGAAACATGGATATTGAAAGCATCATCATCGTGGGATTCCTGACTGACCAATGTGTTCTAGCAACAGCTATCCACGGTGCAGATTTGGGATATAATGTTCTTCTGGTCGAAGATGCATGCACTGGAACCACAAAAGAAAATCATGACGCGGTTGTAAGACTTGCAAGAGATGTGTTCTTGAAGGTAAAATCCACTGATGAAATCTTGAAATGCCTTTAGACTCTTTCTAAACAGTTTGAGATTCTTAAAACTAAGTTAATGGAGGGAAGGCAGAAGAATTCTGTTTTCACGCGCGCTTTCTTATTCAAGATGAAAAACGAAAACATGGAAAAAAGAGTATGTGCGGGGACATCGCCACTCACTATGTAAGGCTGAACCTATACCAATTAAAAAAACCTTGAGCAACCTTTCTGCTAGCCAAATTTTCTTTTAAGAACTAGGAGCTGCTTTTTAAGTCTCATTGTTAAGGGTATGGCTTTGCCATGGGGCGAGCATGAACCTTTTCTTATTGCTGTGACAATTTCGTCAACTTCTGATTCGGCATCCACAAGCGTGTATGCGTAACCTATTTCTGGTCCGTAATGGGCGTCGCTGCCAGCGACGCGTGCGATTCCAAGCTGCGAAGCGATTTCTTGACTACGCCTTACAGAGTAATTAAAGGGAAACGCTGAAGAGTTTATCACTTCTATTGCATCAAATCGTGGACTTATGTGTCCCTTCAGGCTTTCTTTGAAGAAGACTACTGGATGACAGGCTAGAGCTATGCCGCCGGCCTCGTGTATTCTATCTAAAGTTTCATCAACACCTAGTTTAGGTGGAACTAACTCGTGAACGTTAAGCCCTATCACGTGCCCGTTTAAGCTTGAAATCTCTATTCCAGGGATTATCAGAAAGTCGGTTTCTTTGGCTATTTTTAATGCGCCGTCAATCCGGTCATGATCCGTTATGGCAACCCCGTCTAATCCGCGTTTTTTAGCATAGGAAACTAGTTCCTTTGGCGTGATCAGAGAGTCGTAAGAATAGAAAGTGTGGATGTGAAGATCTATCTTAAGTTGCAAAGTTTCACAGCCGTAACGAACTTAGGCGGTCTTAGACGATCTTTCTCTAACCTTTTCCAGCGTCTCGGCAAGTTTCTCGCTGTCCGCTTCTATTTTTTGGAATAAGGGCTTGGCTCTGCCTACTTTATGGCTTGCTGGCAGTGGTTTTAGGGCTTCATCCCACTTTTGTTCGTGAACGCTTCCCGGCAAGTTCAGAATTCTCCAAAGCTCTTCAGCTGCGAATGGAATGAATGGCGCTGAAACGATTGCTAAGGCTTTAACGACCTGCGCTGCTACATAAATTGTGTTTGCCGCTTTGCCCATATCCTTCTTGATAACGTTCCAGGGTTCCTTTTCGTTCAAGTACTGGTTTCCGATACGGCTTGTACTTATCGTATTGTTTGCGGCGGATTGCAACCTACACGCTTCGATTTCCTTGGCAATTGTTTTCACTTTCTCTTCAAGGGCTTTGAGGATACGTTCGTCATCCTGATCTAGGCGGCTTGGCTTCGGAACTTCGCTGTTGAATCGTGTGTTTATGAATGTTAATGTTCTGTGGATGAAGTTGCCGAACGTGTCGTTCAGGTCTGCGTTAACTTTCTCGATGAATAGTTCCCATGAGAAGTTTGTATCCTTCGTTTCAGGTCTTGTTGCAATTAGGAAGTAACGCCAATAGTCTGCTGGAAACAGCTCTAATGCTTCGTCTATCCACACGCCGATTCTACGGCTCTTCGAAAAAGCTTCACCTTTATACTGGAGAAATTCTGTGGCTGAAACGTTCCATGGCAAATTGTAGTCTTCATGAGAGGCCAAAAGCAAAGCAGGAAAAATTATCGTGTGAAATGGAATGTTGTCTTTTCCGATAAAATACAGAGTCTTAGCGTCTTTGTTAAACCAATATTCCTTCCATTTTTCTGGTTCTCCGCGGTCTCTGAAGTACTCAATTGTTGCTGAGACATAGCCTAAAACATTTTCGAACCAGACGTAGAGTGTCTTGTCCTCGGCACCCTTGAAGGGCGCTAAGATTCCCCATTTGCTGTCTCGGGTTACGGGCCTCGGCTTCAATCCTTCCTTAATGAAGTTTAGGCTGAAGTTCCGCGCGTTCCCGGGGAGCTGCTTGTTGTTCTCTATGTACTCCAGGAGTTGCTCAGCGAACTTCGGCAAGTCAAAGTACCAGTGGGTAACCCTGCGAAAAATTGGTTTTGTCCCGCAGATCGTGCAACGGGGATTGATGAGCTTATCTGGATCCAAGAGCTTACCGCACTTCTCACATTGGTCTCCTCTGGCTTCCTCATCGCCGCAAAACGGGCATCTCCCTTCAACGAACCTGTCAGGTAAGAAACGTTGACAGTTTGGGCAGCGGGGCAACTCAGTCTCCTGAGTGAAAACGTACCCGTTCTTCTCTATCTTGCGGTGGAAGTCTCTTACGAAGTCTTTATGGACGGGACTTTCCGTTCGAGTGTAGTTGTTGAAGGAGATTCCCCACTTTTCAAGGAGAGAAGACACTAACTTATGGTTCCGGTCCGACAGATCCTTTGGTGAGATTCCCTGCTTTACAGCTTCTACTTCTATTGGTGTTCCGTGCTCGTCTGAACCGCTGACCATGACGACTTCTTCGCCTTTCATTCGATAATACCTGGCTGCAACATCAGCCGACAAAACCTGTACTAAGGTGCCTAAATGCGGAAGATGGTTTACATATGGCCATCCACAAGCAACTAGAATTTTTCCGAGAGCCACGCACCTCCAACATTTCCTTTAATACTCGTTAACACTTGTGAATTCTATTACTTAAATTATAAGGTGGTGTAAATTTTATTTTAGAGCTGAGATTTAATTGGCGACAGCGCACGTGCTAATGAGATTTCAGTTATTTCTAAATTC
>JAOUPS010000129.1 GCA_029879735.1 Candidatus Bathyarchaeota archaeon
TCATTTCTAATAATAGGAACAAGAAGTTTCCCCCCTCTAATTTCAACAAAAGCGTTGTTGTAGATTTCGATTGTATGTTTAAGTTTTCCAACATAAACGTCGTTTACCTCGTATTTGAGAAGGTTTATATTGTTATCCTTTGCGACTGTTAAAGGATATGAAAAATTAGCTAAAAATAAAACGAATGGAACGCTGGCTAAACACAGAAACGTCATGGCACATTTGAGCGCAGAAGTCATTTTGCATCCTTCCGTTAGGCTATCAACAACCGTTAGAAATAATATAAAAGTATCTTAACCTCTAAAAGGATAAAACTAGGAATGGAGAGAAGACAATTTGGAAACCGGTTTAACAAGGGAAAAAATTGTTGGGATGTATAGGAAAATGCTTGAGATTCGCAGTTTCGAAGAGAGGGTTTTCGAACTTTACGCTCAAAACTTAGTTCCAGGCACGATACATCTTTACGGTGGAGAGGAAGCGGTGGCGGTCGGTGTGTGCAGCAACCTTAGGAAAGACGATTACATTACGAGTACGCATCGGGGACATGGACACTGTATAGCCAAAGGTGCGGAACCAAAGCGAGTCATGGCTGAAATCCTAGGCAAACAAACAGGCTATTGTAAAGGCAAGGGCGGTTCGATGCACATCGCAGACTTCAGCGTAGGCATGTTAGGAGCGACAGCCGTTGTAGGCGCTGGAATACCAATAGCCATGGGCGCCGGACTATCAATAAAACTTCGAGGAACAGACCAGGTTGTGGCATGCTTTTTCGGGGATGGTGCCTCAAATCAAGGAACGTTCCATGAAGCCATAAACATGGCCGCAGTATGGAAGCTTCCAGTGATTTTTGTTTGCGAAAACAATCTCTACGCCATGGGAACCCGCCAATCAATAGTGGTGCTCATAGGAAACATTGCAGACAGAGCCGTAGCCTACGGAATTCCTGGCATTGCAGTGGATGGAAACGATGTCCTCGCGGTTCATGAGGCTACACGCGAGGCTGTTGAAAGAGCGAGAAAAGGTGAGGGACCGACCCTTATTGAATGTAAAACTTATAGGCACAAGGGGCACTCACGGATCGACCCAGCCAAATATAGACCCAAAGAGGAGGTTGAAGAATGGCTGCGTAAAGACCCGATTAGACGCTTCAAGGAAAAACTTCTGCAAAAAAACGTTCTGATGGAAGCTGAAATTCAACAAGTTAAGAAGGAAATTTTGACTGAAATCGAAGAAGCCGTTAAATTTGCCACGGAAAGTCCATATCCAGCTCCAGAAGGAGCCTTAGAGGACGTTTACACCTAAATTTGGAAGGGAAAAAATGCGGAAGATAACCTATAAGGAAGCGTTGAGAGAAGCGTTGAGAGAGGAGATGCGCAGAGACCCAACAGTCTTCTTGCTGGGCGAAGACATTGGAAAATACTGGGGAGGAGCCTTCAAAGTCACAAAGGGTTTAGCCGAGGAATTCGGAGATGAGAGAGTTAGGGACACACCGATATCAGAGTCAGCCATAATTGGCGCGGCTGTAGGTGCCGCGATAACGGGTATGCGTCCAGTGGCGGAAATAATGTTCGGAGATCTAACAGCCCTAGCCATGGACCAGATTGCAAATCAAGCGGCAAAAATACATTACATGTTCGGCGGTCAAGTGAAGGTTCCGCTTGTGATTAGAACGCCCTTCGGTGCTGGAGTGAACATCGCGGCGCATCACTCGCAAAGCCTAGAGGCTTGGTTCATGCACGTTCCAGGATTGTACGTGGCTGCGCCGTCAACGCCTTATGATGCAAAGGGACTGTTGAAAACAGCCATACGCGGCAACAACCCGGTCTTCTTCTGCGAACACAAGCTGTTGTATCCAATTGAAGGTGAAGTTCCAGAAGAGGAATATGCCATCCCCTTTGGTGTTGCTGATGTGAAAAGGGATGGTTCAGACGTGACAGTAGTAGCCACATTGTACATGGTTCATAAAGCCCTTGATGCAGCTGAGGAACTTGAGGCCGAAGGCGTAAGCGTGGAAGTTGTTGACCCGAGAACCTTGACGCCTCTAGACAAGCAAGCGATAACTGATTCTGTCAAGAAAACTGGAAGACTCGTGGTCGTAAGCGAGGACTGCAAAACCGCTGGTGTGAGTGCCGAAATCGCTGCCATAGTTGCTGAAGAAGCAATAGACTATCTTGATGCTCCAATAAAACGCGTGGCTGAACCAGACACGCCTGTCCCGTTTAGCCCACCGCTCGAGCAATACGTGATTCCTAACGAGAAGACCATAATTAAGGCGGTCAAGGAGATTGTCTAAAGATGGTGACTAGGGTTGTTATGCCGAGGCTTAGCCTTACAATGAAGGAGGGTACTGTCGGCGTATGGTACAAGAAAGAGGGCGACAATGTTGAGAAGGGAGAGCCCCTCGTTGAGGTTTTTTCGGAAAAAGCCACTTACGATTTGGAGGCGCCAGCCTCAGGGGTATTAAGAAAGATTCTTGTGCAGGAGGGTGTTGACGCTTCGGTTAACGCGGGCTTGGCTATCATAACGGCTCCGGACGAATCATTTTCAGAAGCAGAAATATCTGTGGAGATGCCACAAGCAGTTGAAAAAGCTGAAAAGAGAATTTTGGCTTCGCCGGCTGCGAAACGTCTGGCAAGAGAGCATGGAATAGACTTAGCCCTCGTTAAGGGAAGCGGACCTGACGGAAGGATAGTTGAGGAAGATGTTAGAAGGTTTATTGAAGAGACCCGTGGAATTCTGCCTAAAGTCAAAGAAATCATTCCACTAAGTGGTTTCAGAAAGACTTCGGCTGAACGCGTTTCCGCAAGTTTTAGAACAGTCCCTCACAGCACAGTAGTTATGGAGGTTGACGCTTCAAATGCTATGGCATTGCATGACAAACTTCAAGCGTCCTACACAGCTATTCTCGTGAAAGCCGTTGCGAAAACCTTAGCCGAATACTCAATAATCAACTCAACACTTGAGGGCAACCAGATAAAGATTTTTGAAGACGTGAACGTAGGCGTGGCTGTTGCAACGGAAAACGGCTTAGTCGTTCCAGTTATACATAATGCTGACAAGAAATCTTTAGGAGAGATAGATGCCGCCATTGAAGAGTTGACACAGAAGGCTAGGCAAGGGAAACTTGCAAGAGAAGATTTGACTGGTGGGACATTCACAATCACAAATTTGGGCATGTATGGTGTCGAATTCTTCACGCCTATAATTAATCCGCCTGAGGCAGCGATACTTGGCGTTGGAAGAATTGTTGAAAAACCAGTGGTAGTTGATGGAAAAATTGAAACGAAGCCTATAACGATGCTGAGTCTTTCATACGACCATAGAATTGTAGATGGTGCTCCAGCTGGTGAGTTTCTGCGAAAAGTCAAGGGAAAGGTTGAAAAAAGTTTTGAAATTGAAGGTTGAGATTTCTCGGTCTTTTCCTATTTGACGATTCAAAAGAAAGCATTTATTTAGCTATAATAAAACAATAGTTGAGGCTGAAATGTATGAAGTTGAAAATGAAAGATGAAAAGGTTGTAGGATATGTCTTACTAGCCATAGGAATCGCTATGATTTTCTTTTCCGTTTATCAGATGGTGCAAGTTTTTACTGGTGCTAGCCCTCCTCCAAACTTGTTCAACTTTTCAGACATTCGCCTTACGATGCCGGGAGAAACTGAGAGCTCGTTACTGATTTCAGGCGAAGAACTGAACAAACTTGCTGCCATGGTTTTCTGGTATATGCTAATGTTCTTCATTATGTATGCGGGTGGAAAAATTGCGTCATTGGGAGTCAATATGATTAGAGAAATCAAGGTTGAAGTAAAAGAGCCTATGGAAAAGCCCGAAACGGATGTTTCCTCACAGAGAAACAAAAACCAACAGAAAGAACCGCAAAAATCAAAAGAGGCAAGAGGAGTGAATGATAAAAATCAAAATGAGAGCTAAGAAACAGTTTCTTTAGTGCATAAAAACTGCAGTTTTCCCTCGCCCACGTTCTTAAACTGATGCTTCTCCCATGATGGGATAAAGATGATGCTGCCTTCTTTCACTACAACTTCAGTGTCTCCTCCTTGAACAAGGGCTTTTCCGCGAAGTATGAATACCTCATGTTCGTGCTTGTGTTTTTCAAGTGGCGTGTAACCGTCAACATCTATTGTGAAAAGCCTCAACTGAAGTCTTTTGGCTCCCACTCCCTCATGCAGCAGATACTTAACTTTCACACCGCGTGCACCCTCCACGTCCATTTCACGTTCTCTAACTTTATCAACACTTGTTACATACACGGTTTTTCGCTCCTTTTATGCATAAGAGATAAGCCTCATCACAGAAAAGGTTCACAGGCATGAATTGTAAAGATTGCCATGATAGATAAAGCGTTTTGTCCAGTTAT
>JAOUPS010000130.1 GCA_029879735.1 Candidatus Bathyarchaeota archaeon
GGCTAGGGACAAAACCGTAAGGATATATCAAAGGGTACCTGTCGACATTGTTTTCATTAATGATATAAGGTGTGTCTCCGATTTTGTCTTTGTCTTCGTCTGGAGGGTTATGATCGCTCCAATAATTTCCATTTGAAGGAGGTTCATCATTCCATGTATTGTCGAATGATTCATATAGATAGGACAGTCGTTTGAAGAATAGCAAAGGCAGATGTAGCGGCCATATCCTTCAGGACGAACCGCACCCCTCAAAATGTCGGCAGCATCAAAGAGCCAACGACCAAGCTCTTCCCGAGTTATCTTCTCATCAGCAAGTTTCTCCTGGATCATTACCAAATCCCAAGAAGAAATTGTTTTGAATGCTAACGTTTGAGCTTCATTTCCACAGTCGGCTGAAAGTTTAAGCTATAGCGCGCGCGCTATTTGGCTTTTCGCAGCTGCCAACCGTGAACTCTTTCCACCAGCCCTCTCTCTTCTAGCGAACAGAGACTCCGATGAGTGGAGCTGTACTCCTTGGACCTATATTTTACAACCTTGAGAAAAACCAGTTCAGCAATTGCCTTGGTGTTCAGTATTGGTTGTTGTTTTAGGATTTCTAAGATCATGCGCTGGTTTTTACTTAGTCGCCCATAACTCTCCCGCAAGTATTTCGCCCATTTCGGATGTTCCTCCAAGGCTTTATCCATCATCTCGCAAATCCTTTCAACGATTTCCGGATCTGTAGGCTTCAACTGATTGAGAGCTAGAAAGTCTTCCAAGTTCTTCGGCTTCTTAAGTTCGATTCCAGACATCTTTATCACCCTTCCTTTTTCAACGCGATTTGTTGCAACGCTTCCTTTCCACGGACATTGTCTCACCCTTAAAACTATCAAGGTAACCGAAAGAATAAGCCTTTTGGAGTTTACTTATAGAACCTATGTGCGTTTAACCGTCATTATATGCATGAAACTAACTGCTGGCACTTAGTTCTCATCCGCCAGGTGCAAACCACATTAGTTTTAAGTAGTTTTCATTACATATCAGATAATTGGGACTGTATCGATGGACGCAGAGAGAAGATCCTACAATCAGTTGAAAACTGTGGTTCTGGAACTCTTACAAGACAATCAGGATTCACAAGCCAGCACGTTTCATGTGCTTTAGACGTTAGTGTGCCAAATGCTGGGATGACCCTTTACCGTCTGCACAGGCAAGGGCAAGTGGACCGAAAGACAGATTATCTAGGAATCTGGAGGAAACCACCTTTCCGCTACTCAGTCAACGAAAGAGGAACCGCCCGTTTGGAATACTACCGCACAAAAGCGTTATCCCCCTAGATCCAAGGGAAAGAACAAATTTTACTTTCTTATTAAAATTTTACTTTTTGAAATCTTTCAGTTCTTTGTTCTTGCTGCTAGTTGTTACTTTCGAAAGCTGAAAAAACAACGAAAAAAATGAAAGATCAGCAAATTTTACATGCTCAAATTTTGACTGCAGCTGTCCCAGTTCCGTCTGATCCTTGCAATTATTCAGTGTGCAATGATGGAGTTCCCATATCAGTTCCCATGTTAGTTCCCAACGAGTTCCCATGCTGGTTCCCAATTCCCGAAGAAGACACGTATGGCATTAGCATATTAGAATAGCTCATCCACAACGCGGGCGCTCAGGAAGCAAAAGAAGAAATAGGGATTGAATTATAAGTGTTCATGCGACAAATGTCGTTCAGGTGAAATGCGTGTCACAGAAGAAGAATAAAAGAGTAGAAAAAGAGGAATGCGATGAGGAAGAACCGAAATACGAGGATGATTGGCATATATGGACGGATCCCCTGGAAGAATTGTCTGAGATTGAAGATGCTTTTGAAGCCGACGACGAAAACAGGCTTCATGGAAAGACAATTCTAGATGTGGGAACAGATTGCGTTAAGCCCCTGTACATTGCTCTCAGATTCGAGCCAGACAAAATCGTAGGAATAGACGAAAGACTTTACCTTTTTGCTCAAGATCTGGCGCAAAAATCCAAACTCTTCACACAAACTGATATCCAGTTTTATGATTGTAGCTTGTTTGACGATGAAAAACTTCAGAAAACCGTTGGGAATGTAAAATTCGACTTCGTTCTGGTGAGCAAGACTTTGCATCATCTTAGAACAGGAAAATGCATTCTGCGTGACCGCGAAGGAACTAAGGACCATAAATGCAGAGATGACGAAAAATGTTGCGTATACGAGTTCAAGAAAAAGGAGGTTTTCGAGCGTTTATTTGGTTATGGAAAGAGAGTAATAGTCTATGAATGCTTTTATCCGCACGAGAAGGATAAGGACAAAGTTAGAGGAAGAGGGGGACACTTCACAGTAAAAGAATGGAGGCGTATATTCGAACATCTTTCTAAGAATTATAGAGTTGAAATGGTTGAACCCTTAAGATGTCATCTTGACGAAAAAGAACTGGAAAAGGTTATTGCAAAACTTAGGCAGGTGGATTGCATCTGTTTTTACATAGAAAGAAGATGAACGCGCGCGCTACAACTATCCTTCAACCAGTCTTGTTTCTGCTTTCTCTTTGCGTTTAGGGGTGATGAAGACTGACTCTCCCTGTTCAAGATGTTCTTTGACTTTTCTAAAGTCGATCTCCTCAACTTCCTCAACCTCAACGCTCTGATTCTCGTCATCTTTTAAGAAGAGGAACTGAAACATTGATTTGTCCTTGGTGACTTGAAGATTGCTTCTCAACATAATCTTTCAACCTTTGGCACATGCTTTGTGGATGAGATAGAGGCTTGGGGAAATCTGAAAGGAGAAAGGAGAATTATTTCAGAAAACATGCTTCCCCAAACCTCATTCTTATAATTTTATATGCAACTTTTAAGTGTATGTGACTGTTGTACAACAGTAACACCGCGCGCGCTAATATTTATGACATTGTCTTTGTTCAAGTCTGCCAATATATTCCAGTTTGGATTTCCAGGATAGGTTCCAAAAGCCCGCGCTTTGCTGTTTGCTAAGTATTTGAGGGATAAACGTGAAACATGGATTCGCGCGCGCGCTGAGGTAGGGCCAGCCGACTTTGTGGTGACAGTTGTCCAAGCCTATGTGATAGGCAAAAACACCTACTACATTCCGTTGGACATGCAACTGGACGAAACAGAACAGGGCACAGGATTCGGCATCAAGAGACCCAGTTATACAATAATGATCGTTAGCAGCATAAGCGAAGAAGGTTTTGTTGACTACGAGTTCAAGGCCGACAGTCTATACGGCAGATTCTAGGACAATATACATGAACAGGAACAGTGGCTAAAGAACCCGTTCCTATCCCCCTTTTTTATGTTATATTACACGCGCGCGTGCCATCTTTTCGTTTTCACCTGCATGCAAGCACTCCACAAAGTAGAAATATTCTGATCTACTAGGTTAACAAAGTGACAGTTAGCGCGCGCTTGTGTTTGGTAGTTTCCAACATTGTCATAATGTTAAGCTTATTCTCGTAACCTACCTCTTTTTTTGTTTCCACTCAGAATGTGCCTACAGCACTTTAGAATACCTCGGCCAAATTCGGTAATAGGGCGCACGTGCAACTAAAGTTTAGAAAACGTTTAGTTGCTCTAGGTTGCCCCTGATTTCCGGTGCGCCCCATTACCAATAATCTTGTTTTGAAGGGGCCAGATATTTAAGTTTATGTTGCTGTTGTGCCACAGTCACACAGTTTTATATATTTTCACCATAAATCGTGCGCGCGACCGCTGCTTTGAAGTTGGGTCGTCCAGACTTAACCGGCAGCATATCCCACTTCGCATGACAGACCAACCAGAAAAGGATAGGATGACACAACAAGGGTAGAGTTCAGTAGGATCGTTCTTGTTTGTTTTCGAGCTCCATGTGCCAGTGCTCCTTCCACCTCAACTTCAACGTCGACTACAATCCTCCACTCCACCCTAAAGCAGGCTGAAAATGATGATCATGGAAGATCTACAGACAACCCAAAAAGCTAATTATTTAACTACCCTGCGCGCGCCTGTTTAGATGAGTGGTTTAAACTTTTCACATGGAGACTGTTCTGGGTCCACATACATGTTCTTTTGGTGACACCAGTACTTGTCCTCTAGTACGAAGTAGTTGGAAAATATGCAGTCTTTACATTTAGACATTTAATCAGGGGCACAACTAAGTCCAAGCTTTGCGAATATATGTTTTGCCCTAAAAATAACGAAAAGGTTATGTTTTATGTTTATTTGTGTCACTTGATATTCGTATGCTGCACGCCGAAGGGTCTAGGCTTTTCGAATCTCGATTTTTCCTAGTTTTTTGGACAGCCCTGAGAATAGAACTGTGCCGTGAGCCTTAAGTAATTCGTTGTATAGATCCATTGGATTGCTGGCTTCGACTACCTCGTTGG
>JAOUPS010000060.1 GCA_029879735.1 Candidatus Bathyarchaeota archaeon
GTTCCTAGGTCAGTATATGAAAAATTCCTGAAACAATTCAAAAACCGATCATAATTTGCCACGTTACACTTTTGCCTACATGTCTAGTGCTTGCGAAAACGTAAATAAGTCTGCGAGACTTTAGGAACAGGGTGAAAATCCGGTGAAAATTGCAGTTTCCGGTAAGGGTGGTGTGGGTAAAACCCTAATCGCTGGAGGTCTAGCATACTCCTTCGCAAGTAAAGAGCTGAAAACGATCGCTATTGACGCTGACCCTTCGCCAAATCTTGCTTTGACCTTGGATGTGCCGTTAGAGGAAGCACGCAACATAGTGCCAATATCGAAGAACAAGGAGTTAATCGAATCTAAAACAGAGACAGGATACTCGGGTGTTTACCGTCTCTCCTTCACAGTGGACGATATCGTCCGCGACTTTTCAATCAAGACTCCTCTTGGCGTGAACTTAATTGTCATGGGAACCGTGCAGTCGATGGGTTCTGGATGCACTTGTCCATTCAACGCCGTTGTCCGCGCTTTACTCCGTCACTTAGTGGTAGAACGAAACGAAGTGGTTATTCTAGACATGGAAGCCGGTGTTGAACACTTGGGCAGAGGAACAGCGCAACATGTGAATACCATGCTGGTTGTCGCAGATGCGAATATGAAATCCCTTGAAACTGCTAAACAAATTCATGATCTGGCCACGAATGCTGATATTAAACAAGTCTTCTTGGTTGGAAACAAGATAGGAAATGAAATTCAGAAAGGAACCATCAAAGAATTTGCCGAAAAAAATGATCTAGAGATTCTAGATTTTGTACCCTTCGACCAGAATGTGCTGGAAGCAGAAATGAGTGGAGAAACCCCCCTTAAGTATAAGGAATCACCTGCTGTACGCGCCATAGGAAATCTAAGCGAAAAACTCATCACAAAGGGTAACTAATAAGCCTAGAACAAAAAATACCAGAGGAGATGAAAGAGGTATATGAAAATACTTGTAACAATGGGTCGTGGAGGGACCGGAAAAACAAGCTTCGTTGCTCTAATGACTAAATACTTTATCGAAATTGGGGACACTCCCATGCTTTTGGTTGATGTCGACCCGGACCAAAACCTTGGCGAGATGGTTGGTGTAGATCTGGAAGAGGTTGGAAAGAAGACCATTTCAGAGGTGCTTGTGGAAACTTTCTTAGAAGAAGGCGGAACCACAGTCGGCATTCCACCCACTGAGCGAATTGAAAGCAAAATCTGGACAAAAGGCATGTACGAAGGCGATCATTTCGATCTTATTGCTGTTGGAACAAAATGGGTTGAAGGATGCTACTGTCTGCCAGATGCAGCTCTGAAGGGAGCATTGGGTTCCCTAACGAAAAACTACAGTTATGTGCTTGTAGATTCTCCAGCAGGCTTGGAACATCTAAACCGGAGAATTTCAGCAAGGATTGACGATGTCTTCGACGTAATCGATCCCTCTAAGAAATCCTTTGATCATGTCAAACGTGCATATCGCATAGCCAAAGAAGTGAAGATAGACTTTAAAAACTTCTACCTTATCGGCGGTTTCAGGTTTCCGGAACACCTAGAGAGTCAAGCCAAAAAGGTGACACAACTGGAATATTTGGGAAAGATAGCTTATGACGAAGAGATCGAGGAATACGTTCTTGCTGGGAAATCTCTGCTAAATCTATCTTCAAATTCGCCTGCTTACATTTCTGTGAAAAAATTAATGGAGAAAGCTGGTTATAACAAGCCGTAAATCAGCACCCAGTCTTTAACTTGTTGAATTATCTTTGGGCTAAATTCACTGGGAAATCGAACAAATAATATCTAGAATATATTTCTAGAAAAGCTTAAAATAACGCTTCGCTAATTTTACATCTTCAAAATCTTCGGTTGTGTTTATAGTTGAGTAGGAAAGGCGTACATGTAAAGATAGATGAATTGAAGACTAATATTGGACTTATCAAAAATCTGGAACTTTCAATCGGTAGAATTGTTGAAGAAAAATGGGCTGAACCCATGGGACCGACACCTTTTCCGGGAATAACAACTTTAAGAGAGTGGGACATGAAGCTCCTTCAACGTTACAAACCATTCTATTTACCCTTCTGTGATGTGTGCTGCCTCTGTACATTCGGCAAATGCGACCTAACTGGAGACAAACGGGGAGCCTGTGGACTGAATATGGCAGCCCAGCAGTCACGTATAGTCCTCCTCGCCTGCTGCATCGGAGCTGCGACCCACATTGCCCATGCAAGGCATCTGGTCGAACACCTCATAGAAAAATACGGTCGAAACAGCCCAATTGACGTTGGAGGCTTAAACATAGATGTAGAGGCTCCAGTGACCCGCCTGGTTTGCGGGATCAAACCTGAAAAGCTAAAAGATTTGGAGGATGCTCTTGACTACTGCGAGGAACAGGTTACACATCTTCTCTCCGCCACTCATACCGGGCAAGAGGGAAGCAATCTAGACTTTGAGTCCAAAGTTCTCCATGCTGGAATGGTAGATCAAGTTGGCATGGAAATCGCAGATTTAGCGCAGATCTCAGTCCTTGGTTTCCCAAAGGCTGATCCTGAAGCCCCTCTAACTGATCTGGGCTTTGCCATAGCAGACATCTCCAAACCCACGATCTTGGTCGTCGGTCATAATGTACCCTCTTCTGTCGGGATAATCGACTACCTAACCGACAAAGGATTGATGGGTAAAGTCGAGGTTGTAGGCATATGCTGCACTGCCCACGACATCACACGGTACAGCTCCATGGCTAAGATAGTTGGGCCCATATCTTGGCAATTGCGTTACATCAGAAGTGGATTAGCCGATCTGATCGTAGTTGATGAACAGTGTATACGGGCAGACGCGTTGGTTGAAGCCAAAAAAGTCAAAGCACCAGTAATCGCTTCGAGCCCGAAAAACTGTCTAGGACTCGAAAATAGAACCAAAAGTCCATCTAAGGAGATAATATCAGACCTAGTGGAAGAAAAAGTTCCTGGAGTACTAATTTTAGATCCAGATAAAGTTGGAGAAGTTGCAGTTGAAACTGTGATGAAAGTTGCCCCAAGGCGAAACAAATTCAGTGTTATCCCAAAAATAGAAGAAATCGTTGCGGCTGCCAAAGAATGTACGGTATGTAACGAGTGTAGGCGAGCCTGCCCAAACGATCAACCTATACCTGAAGCCATTAAAGCGGCGGCTAAAGGGGACCTTAACCCGCTGGCTGAAATTCTTGACAGTTGTATTGGTTGCGCTCGCTGTGACAGCGCTTGTCCAAATGACTTCCCCTTACACAGCTTTATCGTGAAAGCAGGAGAAGAACAGTTGTGGAAGGAGAAGTTCAAAATGCGGGTTGGACGAGGTGCAATCCAGGATGTAGAGATAAGAGAGGTTGGGCAACCCATAGTTTTCGGCGAGATCCCTGGAGTGGTGGCCATTGTGGGGTGCGCCAATTACCCCCGTGGTGGAAAGGAGGTTGCGGAGATCGCTGAGGAGTTCGCTAAGCGCAGGTTTATCGTTGTCTCGTCAGGGTGTGCGGCTATGTCCATGGCCATGGTGAAAGATGAAGAAGGAAAGAGCCTCTACGAGAAATATCCTGGCGCCTTTGAGGCTGGCGGCATCCTTAATGTGGGTTCATGTGTCTCCAACCCCCATATAGCAGGAGCAGCTATCAAGATTGCAAGCATTTTCGCGAAGAGAAAACTGCGAGCTAACTACGAGGAGATCGCTGATTATATCCTTAACCGAGTGGGCGCGGTGGGACTCGCTTGGGGCGCCATGTCTCAGAAGGCAGCCTCGATAGCCTCTGGCTTCTGGAGGCTTGGGGTGCCAGTTATTGTTGGGCCCCACGGATCTAAGTATCGGCGCATGCTCCTTGGGAGAGCGGACAAGGAGGAAGATTGGTACGTGTATGACGCCAGAACTGGCGACAAGGTTTATGCTGGTCCAGCCCCTGAGCATCTCTTCACAACCGCCGAAACCAAAGAAGAAGCCATGGTGCTTATAGCAAAGCTGTGTATGAGACCCAACGACACAACTAAGGGTCGCGCCATAAAACTAACCCATTACATCGACCTCCACAAGCGCCTCTACGGCGTCATGCCTGACGACATACAGCTCTTCGTTCGAAACAAAGCCGATATACCCATCACCATGAAGAACGAGATTCTCAAGATTCTAGAGGAAAAAAGATGGAAGGAGAAGAGTATCCCAGACCCGACGCTGCTGCCTAGGCTTATCAGAAAGAGGAAAGGTGAATGACATGGGTCTAAAGGCAGAACCGTGGCAGAAAGCTGAGATCGCAGGTCCCAAGAAAGCCCTCCTTATATCGAAGCCAGAAGTAGTTGTCGCCATGGTGAAGAGAGCTAAGCGTCCCATTCTCATCGTTGGACACTTAGCCGCTAAGGATTATTCAGACGATGTCAAAATGATTGATTACGCAATCCGCATGAGTAAGACCGCGGGAATCCCAGTGGTTGCCACAGCCCATACAATAAGCGAATTTATCAGGAGGAAATTTCACTCCGCAGCTAACATGCATGCGATGGACATCGGTAATAGGCTTAAGGATCCAGAATGGAAAGGCTTAGATGGAATGGGACCGTATGATCTCGCGTTGTTCATGGGACTCCCTTACTACATGGGATTTGTAATATTGGCTGGGCTAAAACACTTTTCCACAAACCTTAAGACCATAAGTCTGGACAGATTCTATAACCCCCACGCAACCTGGTCATTTCCAAACCTTTCGGTTAAGGATTGGAATGAAAGCTTTGAGACACTATTAAGTAAGTTAGGAGGGAAGTGAAAAAATGTCCATGTTTGAAGACATACCAGTCGATGTAGGCGTGATCTACGAAGGCGAAAGAATTCGAAGAAAACAAATGTACGTTGAACTCGGCGGACCAAACATCAAAGAAAAATTCGAACTGACAAAAGTGAAAAAGCCAGAAGAAGTCGCAGATGGAAAAGTAGTCGTCATAGGACCGGACTTGAAAGATATGGAGGAGGGAAAAAGCTACAACCTCGGCATTCTCATCGAAGCTGCTGGTCCCGAACTTGAACCAGAACTTGAAGGAGTAGTCGAAAGACGCATACACGAGTACTGCAACTTTATTGAAGGGTTTATGCACCTCAACCAGCGATATGACATCTGGTTGAGACTTAGCAAAAAGTCGTTCGAAAAAGGCTTGAACTCCTTCCAATACATTGGAAAAGTTCTTCACAGACTCTTCAAGAGCGAGCTACCAATAATTGAAAAGATGCAGGTAACTTTCATGACCGACCCTGAGAAAGTAAAGGACCTCTACAACGAAGCTCTACAGATTTATGAGGCAAGAGATGCCAGAGCCAGAGGGCTCAAGGACGAGGAAGCCGATAAGTTTTATGGATGCGTCTTATGCCAGTCTTTCGCGCCAACCCATGTCTGCGTAATCACACCCCAGCGATATTCGAACTGCGGAGCCATAAGCTGGTTTGACGGAAGGGCAGCAGCCAGAATAGACCCGAAAGGTCCCATCTTCACTATCGAAAAAGGAGAGCTTGTTGACCCTGATAAGGGAGAATACTCAGGCGTAAACGATGTTGTAAAGAAGAAGTCTTTAGGCGAAATCACAAAGGTTTGGCTTTACACGGGTTTCGGCTATCCTCACACATCATGCGGATGCTTCGAAGGTACAGCCTTCTACATTCCAGAAGTTGACGGCCTCGGCATCGTGCACAGAGGCTACAGAGACGTAACAGTTAACGGGTTAGCCTTCTCAACACTCGCTGACTCCACAGCAGGCGGACGCCAAGTAGACGGATTCCACGGCATATCAATCGAGTATATGCGGTCTCCGAAGTTTCTACAAGCTGATGGCGGATGGAACCGCGTCGTGTGGATGCCAAAAGAAGTGAAGGAAAGGGTGAAGGATTTCATTCCAACTGAACTTGCCGACAAAGTTGCTACTGAAGAAGAAGCGAAAACGGTTGACGAGTTGAGGACCTTCTTGAAGGAGCGAAACCACCCAGTTGTAGAACAATGGGAAGAGGAAGTGGTGGCTGTTGAGGAAGCTGTGCCAGCCGAAGCAAGAGAAGAATCCCCGCTGGTGCCTGTTGCCACAGCAGCAACCATACCCATAACTGCCGGCGGGTTCAAAATAATCCTAAAAGACGCAAAAATCTACGCCAAAAAAGTCATCATCCGCTCAGTTAAAAGTGAAAAACCAAGAAGAAAAGGTGAAAAGGTTGCCAAAAAATGAAAAGAAAAAGGAATTTTTAGGGCTGAAGCTAAGCTCACGCTTGATGGAGCTTCTCGCAAAACTTCAGGAAGTAGAACTTGAAGACTTTGAGATGGATGTTGGGAATCTAGAGATATGGATACAGCCGGGTGCTGTTGCGGCCCCCATGGTTGCTCAGCCAAAAGTCGCCCCCCCAGTGAAGGTTAAACCCACTGAAATAATTGAAACAGAGTTCATTCCGCCTGTTGAGACCTATCCGGGTAAAGTTGTTGAGGTGAAGCTTGGCGCTACAAGGAGCGATGGTGGAACTCGTGGAAAACCAGTGATTGTTGGAGGCGAAACCACACCTGCCTTTTACACTTTTGAAAGACCAACTCCTCATCCTCCAGTGATAGCCCTCGACGTTTTTGACATGAAGGTTCCCTTGCCTAAGGCTGTGAAGATGCATGTAAGGGATGTTTTGGAAGATCCCGCGGCTTGGGCTAAGCTTGCAGTTGAAAAGTTTGGAGCTGATCTCATAACGCTTCATCTGATAAGCATCGACCCTCTTCTGAAGGACGCTTCTCCTCAGGAGGCTGTGAAGACTGTGGAGAATGTTGTCCAAGCGATGGATGTACCGCTGGTTATTGGCGGTTGCGGTGACCCGAAGAAGGACGCGGATATGTTTGAGGCGGTTGCTGAAACCTTTGCTGGAGAACGCTTCTTGATAAGCTCGATAACCAGGGACATGGATGTTGAGAGATGTGCAAAGTTCGTGAACAAAAATGGGCACGTTGCGCTGTCCTTTACTCCTATGGATCTGAACTTGGCTAGAGAGCTTAACCGTAAACTGTATGATTTCTTGCCGAAGAAGGATATTGTTATGGATTTGACGACTGCTGCTTTGGGTTATGGCCTTGACTATGCTTTTACTAATATGGAGAGGGCGAGGCTTGCTGCTTTGATGGGAGACCCTGAACTTGCACACCCTATGTCTTCTGGAACAACGAATGCTTGGGCGGCAAGGGAGGCGTGGATGAAGATGGGTTCAGAGTGGGAGCCCCGTGAGTTGAGAGGCCCCCTTTGGGAAGTGACGACTGCCTTGACGCTTTTGCTTGCTGGTGTGGATTTGTTTATGATGATGCATCCAGCTGCCGTGAAAACCCTTAAAGATATGATTAATCAGCTGGCGAGTGGAAGTTCTGGCAATGCTGATGCGCTTGCAGAATGGGTTTCCATGAAAGTTTAGGCTTGGAGCGTGAAGTGATATGAGTGAAAGAGAGGGCAAAAGAAAGGTTGGTATTAGAGAGCTAAGTCCGATCGATGTTTACAAGCTGCTTCCTAGAACAAATTGTAAGGAATGTGGCGAAGAAAACTGTATGGCTTTTGCAACAAAAGTTGTGAACCGTGAGGTCCCAATTGAAAAGTGTCCTCCGCTTCTAAAGAAAGAACATGAGAAGGCCTACAAACAATTGAAGGAAATGTTGAAGCCAGCCGTAAAAGAGGTTGTTGTGGGTGTTGGAGACAGGGCTGTCAAAATCGGCGGAAAACTCGTTATGTATCGCCATGAATTTACATATTTCAATCCAACAGCAGTGGCAATCGACGTAACCGATGAGATGTCTGAAGAAGACGTATTGGATAGGATAAAGAGGACAGGGCAGTTCAGCTTCGAATACATTGGACAAACATTAAAACTTGACATGATTGCTGTCCGTTCCACATCAAATGATCCAGAGAAGTTTAGAACAACTGTCAAAAGGGTGGCAGAAAACACAAATCTACCTTTAATCTTATGCTCACTAAATCCAACCGTACTAGAAGCTGGGTTGATGGCGGCCCCAAAATCTAAACCGCTCTTATACGCAGCAACAAAGGACAACTGGAAAGAAATGGCTGAACTTGCTTTGATGTACGATTGTTCACTAACAGTTCTTGCACCAAATAATCTGAAACTGCTACGGTCTTTGACAAAGACTCTGCTCGAGTATGGTGTTGAAGACCTTGTGTTGGATCCGGGGACTTTCTCAGGCGATGGCTTAGGCGACACTTTGAACAATTTTACGATGATTCGGAGGGCTGCGTGCAAAGGCGGGGATGAACTTTTAGGTTTTCCGACGATTGGAGTGCCTATGGTTGCTTGGATGGAAAGAGGTGAAGCTCCGGAAGAAGTTGCCAAGTGGAGAGAAGCATATCTGGCAGCCATGTTGGTTGTCCGTTTCGCGGATGTCATAATAATGCACAGTTGTGATGGCTGGACTCTTCTTCCAAACGTCGTATTGAGGCAGAACATTTACACGGACCCTAGAAAGCCGGTGGCTGTTGAGCCTGGATTGAGGGTGTTCGGCACTGTGGATGAGAACTCGCCGGTGATGATGACTACCAACTTCGCTTTAACATATTATACTGTGGCTTCAGACATCGAATCGGGGAAAGTGAGTGGCTACTTGATAGTTGTGGATACTGAGGGGATAGCTGTGGACAGTGCTGTTGCTGGAAGAAAGCTGACGGCGGAAACCGCTGCCGAGGCTATAAAGGAGTCTGGAGTTGAAAGCAAGGTTAAGCATAGAAAACTCATAATTCCAGGAAAAGCAGCACGCCTAAGCGGTGAAATTGAAGAGTTAAGCGGCTGGCAAGTGCTCGTTGGCCCAAGAGACTCATCGGACATCCCGAAATTCCTACAGGAAAAATGGCAAAGCAAAACGTAATTTCTTTTCCATCAACCGTTACGAAAGCAACATCGACTTTTATCAATTAAAATGGGAGTTATCTCCAGTAAAGTCGCAATAATGCGATATGACACGGTTTCGATATACCATAAGCCTTTTTTTGCGTCTAAGCGTTAGAAGATGTGATAACGAATATAACGGCTAGAATGACAGCCGAAGATTTCTTTCAATACATCAGACAAAGCAGAAACAAAGCAACATACAAAGAATACAAAAATGGCGTTAACAAGTTTGCTGAATGGTTCTAAAAAACACCAAGCGAAATATTAGAAATAGGACACGAAGACTGGATAAACGGAGACACGCCAAAAAAGAAGTTTGGGCGTGAACTTGAAAAGTTTCGCGTGCGCCTAAACGAGCTATTCATGGAATTATAGTCTTGGGCGGAAGCAAATCTGTTGAAAGAGCGCGAAAAATTGTGGAAACAACAGACATCGGAAAAATGACATTAAAATCAGAACGGAAGATTTCAGTTATCGAACTACTAGAAATGATAGGGAAACAAGAAGAACTAGAACAACAAAAAGAGTATGAACGACTAATCGCGGAAAACAATAACAACCACTAATACTGTATTTCCTTCGCGATCTCTCTTTCTTTTCGAGCGACAATATAAATAATTCCCAGAAGTTGCAGACTGAGTACATACTAGAATATATACTATATTGGAAAGTCATTATAGCGACGGAATGGATATTTTTGATGAGTCACATTGGCTACGTATAAATGTGAGATCTGTGGCATGCCTTTTGACACAGAGGAAGAACTGGAACGACACAAGATTAAACGAATATATGATAGAGTATGTTGCGGCACCAGTTGCTGCTATGAATGCGCGTAGTTCACAGTTTGTAATCACGCGCACGCTGAAGCAGCTGGCGATGTCGCCCGCAAACCCTCCATTTTTCTTTTCAACTTTTGTAGATTATTCCAATATCCAACTAGAAACTATTGCCAATCTTTAAAGTTGCCAATAGATTTTGACACCTGAATGCGCGTACGTAATCTTAATAATCGAGGATCTAATTACTCATTGAGAAAAATGGAATCCAGCGAACATCAAGTGAAAGCGGTGCTTTTTGACTTGGGAGGTACGTTAGTCAAAACCACGGAAATTCCTCATGTGATTAAAAGGATACTAAAAAATCGAGGAATCAATCGTTCTTTAAAGGATATATCCCAAGCATGGTTGAAAGCAGAGAAAGGACTTTGTTTTCGAGATTTGACAAAACTTCTTGACGAGTTTTGGGTCCAATGGAATCTACACATCCTAAGCAACCTTCAAGTCAAATCAAATACTCAAAGGCTGGCAGAATTCATTGCAACTCACTGGTGGGACTATTCCAATGTAAGCCTTTATCCAGATGTTGAAAAGACACTACCGCTACTGAAAGAAAGAGACTTAAAGATAGGACTTGTAACAAACGGACTACAAAGTGACGTTGACGGGATATTGCCTAAAGTAGGTTTACAAAACCTCTTCGACGTCAAAATTGTGATCGACACTTTAAGAAAGATGAAACCAGATACAGAAGTTTTCCATCATGCCTTACAAAGGTTAAAGATCGCACCTTCCCAAGCCATCTTCATCGGAGATGAGATAGAAGCAGACTACAATGGAGCCCAAAGAGCCGGGCTAACCGCATACCTAATTGACCGCAACGGCAAAATTCAAGACGAAAACGTGAACAAGATAACCAGTTTAGACGACCTATTCAAACTAAAACTCATCAAATAGCATTAAACAGTCCAACACAGCGTTCTAGAACTTGATACAACCTACATAGGAGGGGGTCTAGTCATACAGCACACATAGTTTTTATTGTTTCGACTCACGATGCCGCTCAAGGTAATCTTCAGCCTTAGGGAAAACATCTTCAACTCTCTGGCAACGCTTCATCCCATTAATACCATGTTGAAGCACCATAAAATCTCTGGGCTTACTAAACCTTTCAACTTCACCCGTTGACCTTTTCCTTACAATTTTCATGCAGTCGTCCACTATGCAGCTTAAGACGCACGCCCCGCAGTATATGCAAAGCTCTTCCGTTATCCCAACCTCTCCAGCCCTCCAATACAAAGCGTTGGTTGGACAAGTCTCTATGCAGAGTTTACATTCTACTCCTTGACAGGTTCGCTTGTTAATGGTTATGCTTCCCTCAACAAAGAACTCCTTTATGCCTAAGGGCGCGAGAAGCTCCTCCCTTCGTTTTTTCCTTTCCTCTTCGGCTGTTTCTGTTAAGAGTTGGAATATGTCGAGACTTGAGGACTTCTCACCCTTATCTGACATCTGCTTTCATCTTTTATTAGATACCTATTTGAAGCCTATAAAAATGGAGGATTATAACTACTAATTCCAGATATATACAGAAGTCGCTGTCTTCTAGGCTATTCCGCTCCTCTCGATGATTTTTGGCACAATCCATTCATAGCCAACAGCCATCATGTGGATTCCAGCAGCATTAGTTGTTTTACGAATCTCTCGAAGTAGTTCGCCAAAGATTTCAACGTTCTCCTCCCGAAATGCCTCCTTACTCTTCTCCTTTGCTCTGCGAAGACGTTGCTCAACATCCTCCGGAACCTTTATCCCCGGCACAAATTTTATCATCCACTTCATCATAGCCATCGACTTGAAAGGTGCGACACCAAACAGTATAGGAGTCTTAAGATAAGCCGCTGCATCCGAGAAACGTCTAGCCTGTTCCACGCTGTAAACACACTGGGTTTGTATAAAATCGACCCCAAGCTTAACCTTTCTCTCAATCTTCAATAATTCCGCCTCTAAAGGATCAGCGTTCGGCGCGGCAGCAATACCAATATTAAACTTGGGCGGATCCTCTATCTTGTTACCTTTCAAGTCAACACCTTCGTCTATCACTTTCCTCATCATATAAGTGAAAGTCGCAGAATCCAAATCAAAAACAGGCTTAGACTCAGGAGTGTCACCAACCGTCGTGTGATCACCCGTAAGAACCAGAATATTCTTTATCCCCAACGCACCAGCCGCCAACACATCAGAGAGCAACGCCAAACGGTTCCTATCCCTCGTGGTCATCTGATAAACGGCCTCCACACCCACCTTCCTCTGAATCATGTAAGACGGCACAAGAGCGTTCATGTACCCAAAAGATGTTGGATTGTCCGTGATGTTTATGGCCACAACATGACCCTTCAAAATCTTTGCCCCTTCAAGAACCTCATGAAGATTCGTCGTCTTCACAGGCTCAAGCTCACCCGTAAAAACAAACTTGCCTTCGCTTATCTGCTTCATTAATTCACTATACGCTTCCCTCTTCATGCCTCCGCTGATGACTTCTTCCTTTTTGATTCCTTCTTTTTCCTCCGCCAGCATTTCTCCGCCAAGTTCCCTCGGATGCTCTGAAATTCTATAGTCACGGGGAATCCTAAACTGGGTAAATAAGTCAAGCTTATTCCTTTCTTTTAGGCGATTGTAGATGAGAACCCATGCACACTCATTTTTCCAACCGCCAACCTCACATTTTCCCTCCGCTTGTCCTCCACAAGGTCCGTTAAGGAGGCTCTTGGCGCATCTGGTTATTGGGCATATACCTCCCGTCTCGAATAAGATGCAGTCTCCACATGCCCGACACATTTCATAGAACTTACCCTCTTTCGTGTCATGCATTCCGATGAACATTGTGTCATTTGCTGGAATTATTATCTTGTTTGGGTACAAGTCCGCGAGTGTTTGAACTCCAACTCCGCACGCTAGGCTGATCAGAGCATCATAATCCTCGATTAACGGATGGAGTGAGGATGCTGCTATCTGTCTGTCACACTGGCGTAAAATTGAAACTGCCTTAATTTTTGAGCCGTTTCTGCCTCCAAGTCTTCTGTGCATTTCCAGCAACGTTTTCAAGATTTCAGCTTGTTTTTCGCCACCAGCCTGTACTATTGCAGCACATCCATCACAACCCACTATCAAGAAGTTTTGAAAAATTTCGGTCATCGCAAAAATTTTTTCAAGCGGTTTCTGCTGGACTATAATCAATAATAAGACCTCCTTAAAGAAGTTCATATGAGCAATAACCAGCAATATAAAAATTACTGTATGGGATAATTAAATCATCGGTGACGCAATTTTAATATTTGTGATATGCGTTCTTTAAAGTTCTTACAATTGCGATTTAAAGACCATCTGAGGTTAGCATCATGCCCATTGACAAGATTACCGAAGAATATTATCCTCCTTGTCGCAAGGCTTGTCCAGCCGAAGTGAATATTCAAGCCTACATAGCCCTTATAAGCCAAGGAAAATTCAAGGAAGCCCTAGAAGTTATAAGAAGGCATATTCCTCTTCCGGCAGTTTGCGGGAGAGTATGCTTCAGCCCATGCGAGGAAGCATGCACAAGAAAAGAAATAGATGAAGCGCTAAGCATACGAGCTCTAAAACGACTTGTCACAGATTATGAGCTTAAAATGGGAAAAAATGAGAAACCAAATCCAATACCAAGAAAATATAATGAGAAGATAGCCATAATCGGCTCTGGTCCTGCCGGGCTTGCAGCAGCCTACGAGCTTGTCAGGATGGGATATCCCGTGACAGTTTTCGAAAAAGCCTCCAAACCCGGCGGCATGTTAAGAGAATGCATACCAGAATATCGTTTGCCTAAGGAAGTACTTGACATTGAGATTCAATCTATTTTGGATTTAGGTGTGAAAATAAAAACAAACACAACACTAGGCAAAGACATAACAATAGCCAACTTGTTCAATCAAGGCTACAAAGCCGTCTTTATAGCCATCGGTGCTCAAAAGTGTTCAAGTCTAAACGTTGAAGGTGAAAACTTAGACGGTGTCCTTCACTCACTTGAGTTTTTGAGAGATGTAAACTCTGGAAAGCATGCTGAACTCAGAGACAGGGTGGCGGTGATAGGCGGAGGAAACGTTGCTGTTGACGCGGCTAGAACCGCTAAGCGTCTAGGTCCCAGCGAAGTAACTATAATTTATAGACGGTCAGAGAAGGAGATGCCTGCGCATCCCCGGGAAGTTGAAGAGGCAAAACTTGAAGGTGTCAACTTTCTTTTCTTAGCTTCTCCAAAAAGATTCATTGGCAAAAATGGAAAGGTTGTTTCAATAGAATGCATCCGGATGAGTTTAGGACCGCCAGATGAAACCGGAAGGAGACGCCCAATACCAATAGAAGGCTCAGAGTTCACAGCTCCAGTTGACACAGTTATACTGGCAATAGGGGAAACGCCAGACACATCATTCTTACCTAAAAAAATTGAAGTTACGCAAAGAAATGCCGTTATAGTTGACCCTGTTACACTTGAAACAAGAATACCAGGAGTATTCGCAGGAGGAGATGCGGTCACAGGGCCAGCATCGGTGATAGAAGCCATAGCCGCGGGCAAGAAAGCCGCGGTTTCTATAGATCGCCATCTCAGAGGTCTCGACTCAAAAGCAGGAAGAGAAGAAAAAATCT
>JAOUPS010000131.1 GCA_029879735.1 Candidatus Bathyarchaeota archaeon
GTCCATGAAGATTCTCCCAGCGTGATGAACTTAGGATAGCTCAGATACGAATGCCAACCAACCCGTCCAATGTTGTATTTGCTCCAGGCGTGAAATTCGAAATACTTCACGGTGCCTCCAATAGGCCAGCCCGCGAAATTCCTTCGCTCCACGGTGCCAGTCATAAAATAGTGGCTTGCGGTTGCGTTCGGAGTGTAAGAGTATACGTGGTGGGTGGTTCCTCCCACTTTGGCGTAGTAGTCCAGTGTGTATTCACCCCACTCCATAGTCAGAGTGACTTCGGAGTCGATTGTGAGACCGGATATGAATCCGTTCCAGCTGGAAACACACTTTGCGGTAGCATGGGGGAAAGTCCACTCATGGCACTGCCAGACTTCTGCGTGAACATACGGGTCCGAGCGTACCCCGTCCAACACAAGGCTGAAGACGTATCCCCAGTCAATCGCATCGGGCCACCCGTGTATACGGTCAGGTCCCGGAGCGGTTATCCCAGCCATCAACCAGTTGTCGGTCTGGATGACGGATTTATCTGTTCCAGTGAATGAAACGGTTAGACGCAGCGCCGTTGCACGTCCTTCTGTGGGATTTCCATCAAGATGGTCGGTTGTACTATAGCCAGCTACGTAAGGTTGAACGACCATACTCGCCGGATAGACGGTGCATCTGGGCTGAGATTGTCGAATGATAACAGTTGTTCCTTTCACCGGGGCAGTGAAGAGCAGCGCGAATAAGCACAGAAGCAACATCAGTGTTCCTTTTTGGCGACCATTTTTTATCTTCAATCTGTTTTCTCCCTTCTGGCTTTCTACAACGTTTCCACTCTTTTGAGCCGAAGAGGCACGTTGTAACGCCCTTTCCACACAAAAAGCGAAGCCTAATTTGTTGTGGGGGTGCGCTTCTCCCTTACCCATTTGAATACGGGTGAAAGCATAAGGAGAAGGCCTGCAAACAGACAGAGAAGACCTACAATCAGCCAGAGAATATCCCCTGCCGCTGCCGTTGCATAAAGTCTTAGAAGGGGCTCCGCAAGATCCACGGAAGACCACCTCTCTGCATAATGTATCGCATCCAAGTAAAAGTCGTAGTTCCACCAGACCCCGTAGAATCCCCACCAAGAGAGAAAGCCGCCGACAACCATTAGGGGAAGCCATAATACACCGCGAAGTCCGTTTGAGGAGTTCCTCCTCTCTCTTACGAAAGCGACGACGGTGAACGCCAAGCCCACAGCCGGGGGCAAAACCAAAAAAAGCAACCCGTTCCGCATGATTTCCAAGTAGCAGTCTGGGTTGTGTTCGAGTATGCCGACAAGAAAATCACAGTCAACCGCGGTTACAGTCGCACCACCGCAAAGGTACACTACGAATATAAGCGGCAAAACAAGCAACACACCTGGCCATTCGACAAGTTCTGACCATTCAATCAGCATTTTTCCTACTTCCCCCCTATTCTTTTACATTTAGCGTTGGCTTAACCCTTAAACTTTTCCGTTAAACGGCCGCGCGCGCGCACGAATTGTATCTGAGAAGCTATTTAAGCATAACTGATAAAACTTCTAAGAGTTAATCCTATAAGGAAAGTCTTGTTTGAATGCACAATGCAGAGTGAGCCGAGACAGTATTGGTTAGTCTTTCTCCTTGTTGAGTCCGATATTTCTTTTGTAGAGGTGACGTGTAGATGTGTGTGCCTTCGGTTGGGTTGTTTGTGCTTCCTGAAGAGTACGTGGCTTTGCTGGGGATCTGGGTGTTCGCGGTTTTGTGTGCGTCAACAATCACCTATCCTCTGCTTGGATGCTTACGATTATTATGCATTGGGGCTGTTCCTTGAAGCATGTCACTTGTTTCAAAATCCACACTGATTATGGCGTTTGCGCCATTCCTTTCGCTTTTTCGATACCTCTTCTCTCGTCTTTCCAAAATAGGGAAGACCCTGGGAGAGAGCGTTGACTAGCATGTTTGAGCGCCAAACCTTTGTGACGGTACTCATAATTCCTCTGACAGTACTTCTTCGCCTCTATTCTTTATCTGGCTTTATGGCGGTTTCTTTACGAAGAACAACATATGGAGCTTTCTTTCTAAAGTAGACAGTTGTAGCCACAAAGATCACAGTTGTTATGGTGAAGATATACATCAGAGTTCTAACGATGTTCAATTCTCCTAGCGAAGCGTCATATTTTGTTTTAATGTAAGTGTAATCTTCCTGCAACGAATCATAATTAAACATTAGTGAGTCGTAACTTGTCGTCAAGGAGTCATAACTGGAGTTAAGTAAGTTATAGTTTGTTTGCATTGAACCATATTCTGATACAAATGAACTATGAGTCAAATTTAGAGAATCGTAGCTCGTCAAGAGCTGGTTATAATCAGCCTGTAACGTGCTATAGTTTGTTAGAAGTTCAGCATACAAATCTATTAGTTCGTCGTAGGTAATTGTCCTAACGTATGTTGCATAAAAAGCAGTCTTGCCAAAGCCCTTATCTGTTGACGCTTCGATAATGCAATAAAGTCTTCCAGACGTGTTATGTGGCAAGGTGACTATTATCTGCTTTGTAAAGTTTTCATCTTCTGTCATGGAATACGATATTATTTGTTCTGTGTAGAGTGTTTGCCATTTTTCTTTCACTAGGCCTGAAATCCTGAGTGTAAGGTTGTAGATGGTAACATCAAGATATGCTACTACGGTCAAATTATACGTGATAGTACTGGTTGGGTGAGCCTCTTCGTCAAATTCAAGCGAACCCCCGATATACCCGTACATGAACGAAGCAGTACTAATCTGCGAGGATTTTGCAGTACCACTCAAGCTTAAGAGCAAACTCACTCCAAACATTAGAATCAGTATTTTGCTTGTCAAGTTGGACACCTTATCAACTTTCGTCTACTTACATATTTATCGTTAACTGATAATCTGACTAGCTAGAAGTAGTATTCTGAGATTGAATTTGTAACCAGTAAACATTCCACGAAAAACAATGTAACTTGTACCGTTGTTTGTGAACTTTTCTTTCTATGAACTCTGGAATATTTGGGAAGTGGGTGAGTTCGCTTCTTCGTAGAGTCTGTATCGGTTAAATAGGACTTTTGTGTTGTTTTTTAGAGTTGGTCTAAGATGAATTTGAAAGCTGTTCTGTTTGATTTGTATGGCACGTTGGCTTATGTCAGAGATCCAATAGGCTCGGAAGAGATTTCGGCATTCTTGTTGGCACATGGTTATGGAGTGTATCCTCAATCTCTGGATGCTGCTTCTCACTATGTTGGCATGATAGATTATCCAAAACATGGCTATGATAGCTGGAAAACCTATCTTAAGCAGGTTTTATTCCGACTAGACATTGAAGTGAACGTTAAAACTCTAGAAGAACTCACTATGATTTATCAACAACGTAGGACCCTAACTCTATTCTCAGATGCTGTTCCTGCCGTTAGAAAGGCTAAAGAGCTAAGTTTAAGAACTGCAATTGTAACTACCATAGCTCGCTTCTGCTTCTATCCTGCAATAAAGCCTTTTCAGCAATATTTTGACGTCATTACCACAGGTTATGAAGTGGGTTGTGAAAAGTCCAATCCAAAAATGCACAAGCAAACGTTAGAGAGACTTGAAGTTAAGCCAAGTCAAGCTGTTATGATAGGGGATGAATTACTTGTAGACATAAGAATCCCAAAGAAGCTTGGCATGTATACAATCTTCCTTGATAGAGGGAATAAAACTTCTGGAAAGCCTTCAGAAGCTGATGTCAAGGCTACAACACTCACAGAAGCTTTAAACATTGTAGAAAATTGGATTGAAGAGATTTCTCCGATCGGCTAATAGCTGCAAGTGTTCTATCCCTAAGATCTTTGAAACTTGGACTGTAGATGATGATGGAGACGATAAGCGCTTACCAAACCTAGTATTAGATAACTGATTATTGCCCAAAAGGTTATGTCGAACAGAAAAGCCACAACGTCGAAAGGACTGAAAAAAACGCTTGGACCCCCTAACGCTATCCAGCCGAAAGGAAAACCATAGGTCAAAGCACCTCCGATAGGATAAGTTGAAGTCCAGTCAACCCAAAAATAAGGCTCTTCAGAAACGTAAATCAAGGAGACAAATGTAAGTATAAGCCCAATCGACAAAGCTGCCTTAAACTTGGACAGTTTCACTTTTTATTCACCTGTCTTTGTTCTCTTTCTGTTCTTCAATTAAGTGTTTAAGCGTGACAGATTATTTAAGCATGACCGCTATAACATTCCAGAGCTGAAAGCTTCAGAAAACAGAA
>JAOUPS010000132.1 GCA_029879735.1 Candidatus Bathyarchaeota archaeon
TTGGAGACCATTTGAGCAGAAAAGCCGGAACACTTTCGGGAATAGTCTTTTGGCTGGGCGCAGGTTACCTTTTGACCATTTTGTCAGCTGCAAACATCGAGTGGCTCGCCTTTCTCAGCTGGCTCATCATTTTCGTAGGGCTATCGCTTGTTGTTAGGAGTCTTGTGATACTGTTATTCGGGGTTGTGCGGCGAACACCTTAAAAGAAATGTGGGCTTAAGTGGGACAGCTACATGGCACTTGACGACATTTAGGACACTTATTATCATATTTCTTAATCGTTGCGCCTTCTAAGTCTATGTCAACAACGTTTGCTAGGGACGTCAACCAAGCAAGAACATCGGCGAACTCTTCTTCTAAGGCTTTTCTGTCCCGCTCTTTTATGGCTGCACCCAACTCCTCAACCTCGTCCACGAGCCAGCTAAACGTCCCGGTTGCTCCCCGCTCGGAGTCTCGGTGAAAATAAATCCGACGCATCATGTCCTGAAACTCACGGATTCGCATTTTCTTCCCTCAATGAGATGATCGTTACCTCTTTGAATTTCATAAGACTTACCTGTCCCTTCTTAATGATGTGTACTACTTCCACGCCTCTCCCTTCTAAATATGCTGAGACGAAGCGGCGGTGGCAGTACTCAGGGTTCTTCTCCATGCACATGATGCACACCCGTTGCTTTTCTGCGAGTTCAAGAAGCTTCCTCACCCCGTCTCTAAACAGCTTCGTCTTCATGTGAGCTCGGTATCCACCTCTGCGGTATCCACCCAACTCTTTTCCGAGCCAAACATACTCAACTCCGTGCTCAGGCAACCACTGCTCCATCTCCTCCCTCTTGAAGTGCTCAACTTTGGAGGTGGGAAAACTGCGTATGTCGATGAGGGTTCTGATCTTGTGCTCCCTAAGCAGCTCCATTAACCTATCAACAGACCTGTTGCTATACCCTATGGTCCAAACAGCGGTATTGCTAAGCGGCTGCATCTTAGAGTTCTTCCCCACTAAATGGACGACAGCACAACAAATAAAAGTCTCGAAACCAACACAACATTAACTAGAGAAACACTTCTCGCATAGAGCCTCGGAGACACCCCCATGAGCAAAAGTAAGAGACAGAAAAAACGAGAGAAAAGCGCACCCATGCCAGCAGCAAGCGCAGGTCTACTCCGCTTCTTCGAAGAGGAAACCCAAGGCATAAGAATAAGACCTGAACTGGTAATAATCCTAACAGTAGGGTTAATAATCGCCTGCGTCCTCGCACAACTCTATTCTCTAAAACTACTACCGTTTCTATAGGAAGATTTAGCTAAAATTCCTGTCTGAATCACACCGAAAAAATGTTACTTTTTAACTGAATTCTGCATAGAAGTTTCTTATAGAAGAAACCTCAAAGTTTATCTGTGTGATTTTGCATAACAAAGACGGTGCGGGCAAGCAAAACTAACACTGTAGCGAAAGACTTCTCTCACTCTATTCACCTCGAAGACTCCCGCACCCCTAAACACAAAAACTGTTTTCGAGATCGTTAGCGCCTATTCCCTTTTATGCAAAACCTCAATGCGTTGAACCGAGTTCAGGTGAATGAACACCTCACTTCTATGCTCCTTACCCACAACCTGAGGCATCGGCTGCGCTATCGTAGCCCGCAGTATTATCGCGTCAGCGTCGGAGAGCCATATCCCAGGTGGCGAATGTGTAACAGCGGCCAACGTACCCTCAAACCCGTAAGAAGGATCTAAAATCGCTATTATTTTCCGCCCTACGTTCCGTTCAAGCATCTGAAACACGGTTGGCGGCAGGCGACTTTCAGACACGGTTCATCCACAAAGCTCTTTATGACAATCAACAATAAAACTTTATCTTACCCTTCAATGTTCGGCCTCCGCACGGCTCAGACTCCTTTTCCTCTTTCCTACGAAATAATTACACCTTTTCTTTTCAGGTCTCCCAAAAATGGGGTAAACGTCGTCTTCTCGCTTTTCGTGTCTTGTAGTTTTCTGACAAAATCTTCGCATCTCTCCTTTCTTGTATATTTTCCATAGCCCTAGTACCGTTTTTGCCTTGTTTTTGGCTTTTTAGCTCTCATTAGCATCGTTCGCAACCTCAACCTTTTTGAGCTGTAACGTTAAAAAAACCTCATCAGGAAGTGAGCACCCAAGTTGGTTTCCGACGATTCGTTAGACAAGTATATGGGCAAGATGGTTGAACGTTATTCGTCCCTCTTTACGCTTCCATCCCACAAGAAAATCGTGGTCTGGCTATCTATTTTATGCGTGCTCGGCGGGCTTCTGACAATTTTCCTGCTACGCCCCACTTCCTCCGGTTTGGCTTTGGGCTTGATTTTCGGTACAGTCTTCTTTTCTCTCGCTTCGCTGGCAGACCTCATGATTTACCGCGGCTTTATGAGGAGCGACCCAATTTTCAACTTGAGGCGCTGCTCCGCCCTCTCCCTTTTCTCCTGTCTGACGTGGTTTGGTTTCATCTTTCTTGGCAGCCTCATCAGCGTCTTCCTTGGAAACCCCGTTTTCTGGGTTAAATTCTTCCTTTTGGGCTTTTCTGCTGCTCTCATCCTTCGTTTATTGGTTTTCTCTACAACCTCATTTGCGGATCACAAAGGAGTTCTCATTTCATCTATCCTGCAACCAGCGCTGTGCCCCATCTCCATCTTTTTCATGGGCTCTGTCCTAGGAAGTCTGGATGCAGATTTCTTTCTCCTCTCTGCTGTCTTCACCTTCATCGCTGTGCTAGCGGTTTCCCTTTTCACGTTTCTTGTGAACCGTGTTGGCCATAGAACTCTCGGAATACCCTCCCTTCCTCTCTTTAAGGCGTTTATGGCAAACTGGACGGAAAACCTGAACGCGCCACTTGAAGTTTTCTTTGAGAAGCTTGGATGCGAACGAGACGTAAAACTTTCTATACTGGCTTTCAGAGCGCGCGAAAAAATTAAGGCTGTGATGATTGTTCCAGCTCTTCACTCGGGTCCTTTCAGAAACGTTGGGAGCAGTCTCCTTCCCTACATGGTTCAAGATGCGTTAGAAAACAAACTGAAGTGTGTAGTTTCTGTTCCCCACGGGCTGGCTGGACACGAGCTTGACCTCTCGTCTCAACTTCAGAGTGAAAGGGTTGTGGAAAGAACCCTTGGCTCTGTTGACTTCTCTCCCCTCTTTTCCGGAGCTACCCCATTAGTCCGGGCTAGGAAAAACGAAGCGAGTGCAAGCTGCCAAGTTTTCGGGGACTGCGCCCTCCTCACGTTAACTCTCTCACCTAAAACCATGGAGGACCTGCCCCAAAAGTTGGAGTTCATCATTGTCAACGAGGCTAAGAAGCGAGGTTTGTCCTCTGCAATTGTGATTGATGCCCACAACAGCGTCGATGGACCCTTTAACCTCAAAGAAGCGCTGGAACCCCTGAAAAAAGCCGCGCTTAGCAGCCTAGAGGAGGCGCTGAGCCGTGAGCGCACTCGCTTTGAAGTAGGAGCCGCAAAGATAGTTCCAGAAGAATTTGGTCTTGAGGAGGGCATGGGGCTCGGAGGCATAACCGTAATCGCAGTTAGGGTTGGCGACCAGACTACGGCTTACGTTACCATCGACGGAAACAACATGGTGTCTGGGCTACGAGAAGAAATCCTGTCAGGCCTTCGAGAAGTCGGCATCGCTGAAGGCGAGGTTCTCACTACGGACACCCACTCAGTGAACGGTGTCGTGTTGACGGAGCGCGGTTATCATCCAGTCGGCGAGGCTATGGACAACGCAAAGCTCATTAGCTATGTTCGGCAGGTTGCGATAGACGCGTTGAATGATCTGGAGCTTTCAGAGGTTTCGTGGCGCACGGAGACTATTTCTGGGGTGAAGGTTATTGGAGAGGAACAGATAGGCGCGCTCTGTCTTCTCGCTGAAAAAACGGCTAGGGAAGCCAAAAGGCTGGCTGTTTCATTGTTCTCAGCGACTGGTGTTCTTTTAGTCGCTCTGCTTGTGCTAATTTAGAATTTACGCCATACCACACTTCTTGAGTAGCAGTTTCCACCGCCTATCGACGATATGTTCAATCTCATCGATGATGTGCTCAAACTCGGGTGTGAACAAATGTCGAAAGCGACCTTGATTCTTCAGATACTCTCTAACCGGCTTCTTGCGCTCAGGCTTTAAAGCAATAACCTTACTCGGAGCCGACAAAGAGTGTTCGCCGTCAACAGCCTCCCAAAGTGGAAAAACGCAGGTCTCCACCGCTAGGCGCGCA
>JAOUPS010000061.1 GCA_029879735.1 Candidatus Bathyarchaeota archaeon
CGATGGACAGACCCAGTTCTTGTCTTCTCCGCTTAATTGCCTCTCCGTTAATTTCAACGTAATAGCCTCCTGGACCAGCCTGGATTAGCGGGTATGTTTTGCGGAACACCATGTTCTCAAACGTTTTCAGAGTGACAGCCAAAACATTGTATCTTGAATATACAGTGTCGTCTTCTAGTGGCTTCTCACGTGTTTTCTTGCCTATAAACAGCGAAGTAGCAGAGACACATTCAGATATAACTTTAAGATCTAAGGAGTCGTTTGCGGAAACATTTCCGATGTCTGGTTGAACTTTTATAAGAATTATGGTTTTCTTTTTCTTGGCTGCGAAGTCGAAGCAGCTCGGCCGAGAACAGCACCTTTGAGAAACCGTAAAACCTGCTTCCTTCATTATTGCTTCTGCGGCCTTTACACCCTCCATCTCCACATAAGTCATCGAAACGGCACATAAAATATCATAACGTTGTGGGATATAAACTATACTTATCTTATAGAGGATACGTTCATTAGATTTGAGCAACTATCATGGCGTGGGCTTTGTCGTATGGTTCTAAGTACACAACCTCTTCTATGTTGAAGCCGCGGTTCTCTAAAACTTTGACTTCACGCTTGTAAATTTCCGATGGTTCCTTCGTCACGTCTATGCTCTGGGCCTTCACGGCGAACATTATCCACCCAGACTTTTTTAGAAATAGGTCAGCATTATCTGCTAAGACTTTAGCTTGCTCAGGCTGGGCAATATCGCAGTACACGTCATCAACCTTTCCGCTGATGAACATTACATATCTCTCTGGGAATCGTGCATCCTCAAGTATAGGCGACATGTTGAGTCTAAAAGCGCATACGTTGTTGACGAGTTCCCTTATGGCTCTTGGTGCGAACTCCACGCAGTAGACGTGACCTTTTTCTTCAACTATGTCTGAGACATGGCTTGTGGTTGTTCCAGAGGCTGCACCAAGGTAGAGCACTTTGTGGTCTGGTCTTATTGGAACAGTTTTCAAGTTTCTTAGGATGGCTGCCGCCAGCTTGCTTCTAAAGGGATCCCAGAGGCGGTATTCCACATCTTCACAGCGTATGAGCCTTTCTCCGTAAACGCTTCTGCCCGGCGTCAGGTTTTTTGTCGCTAGCCTTTGAGCTCCATTTTCCAAGATTACTTGATAAATCGCTCGAAACTGGGGATGCGGCTTAACCCTTACCTGCACGTCTCTTCTTTCTCCTCTTTTTCCCTTTAGGTTTTCTTTTTGGAATTTGATGGGGCTGAACATACTTTTTGTGAATTTCTTCAACTCTCTTTTCTAGGGAGGCTTTCAGGTCTTCGCCTATGTACCTGTCTCCGAAGGCATCTGTTCTTGCGGCTATGGCTAGTTTTCCAGCTATGGCTCTGGCGATTTTCCCCCTTTGCCATTTTTCGGCTTCATGTAATAAAGCGTGTTGGAAGATTATCCCGTGTTTCGGCGGTCGCGTCCCAGTTTTAAGTGAACGGAAAAGGGCTTTTTCCGCTCCTAGGATTTGTACTGTGCTCGCTGGCTTCTTAGCGAGATTTGTTAAGCCTCCAGCTAGAGCTATCAGACGGGCTCCTAACAAAGAGCCTACGATTGCTTTTGTGTTTGGTGCAACCTTTTCCATGGCTTTGTCTAGATAGTCTTCCAATGTTTGTCTTAACTGGTATAGCTCCAGAACGTTTTGGCATAGCGTTTGAATTTGTGCTAGGTCTGTTTCTGTTAGGTCCGCGCCCATGGATGTCTCTGCGGCTTTGGCTATCTGCTGAGCTTTTGATTTTGGTATGCTTTCTCTCTCTAATTTTTCAACCGTGAGATTGTCTTTGCTTCCAAACTTAAAAGCTAGGCGGGCGTAGGTTTCATGTTTGTCCAGTAGGCGGTCGAGCTCCGGGAAGTGGATGCCATACCATTCCCTTATCCTGCTCATGAACAAGTTTATGGTTTTATCTAAATCATCAAGGGTTTGGATTGCCTGGGCTATGATTAGGTCTTTTTTCTCAACAGCCCGTTTAACCTTGAGCTTGGTAATTTCTAAGCTTAGGCTATGCATCCATCGGTTAAATTCTTCAACGTCCTTGACGAAGCCTACTTCAACAGCAAACTTTTCCATGCTGGAGCGAAGAATCTTGCCAGCCTTACAAGGTTTACAAATCTTAACCTTGACACTTAACTTTTCTTGAACCTCTTTGGCGAGGTTTGCATTCTCAAAAACAAAAGTGTCATAACCACTTTCCTGAAGTACGTTAATTAGGTCGACAACTTCATCCACTATTTTTCCAGTTTCAATCTTCACGAGGGCTTTGGCTGCCATCTGCGGCTTTTTAGGAAACAATACCTTTTCTAATAGCTTATTCTCCTCGCTGAAAGCCAATACCCCGAATGGACATTCAATTATTACAGCTTTCATTTTATACATCCATCATCGGATTCGTCAGCACCAATTAACTATTCCTAAGCTTTATCTTAATAAAGTGATAACCTTTACTAAAAACAGTAGTGGTGGGCATAATCCTTGGAAATTAATCGTTTAGGTGTTGATTTGGCTGGTTTGAGGCTTGCTAATCCGACTATGCTGGCTTCTGGAATTTTGGGTTTATCCGCAGAATCTTTAGGCAATATTGTGAAAACCGGAGCTGGCGCTATAGTCACCAAATCTGTTGGATTAAAACCGAGGAAAGGTTATCCAAACCCAACAGTGGTTCAGGCTAGCTGCGGCTTAATAAACGCTATGGGACTTCCAAACCCTGGAATAAACGAGTTCATTAAGGAAATCCGTGAAGCAAAAAATTTCGATGTCCCATTTATTGTTAGCGTTTATGGCTTTTCAGCAGAAGAATATGTAAGGGTAGCCAAAAAAGCTGTGGATGCTGGCGCTGATGCTGTAGAGCTTAACGTCTCATGTCCACACGTTGGGGAGACTGGTTCGGAAATTGGGCAAAATCCGAAACTTCTAGCGGAAGTGGTTAGGAAAGTTAAGACTGTTGTGGAGAAACCCGTCTTTGTTAAGTTGTCTCCTAACGTTACGAATATAGCGGAAATTGCAGAGGTTACAGCCAAAGCTGGTGCGGACGCAATAACCGCCATAAACACTGTTAAAGCCATGGCAATAGACACAGAAACAGCCATACCCCTCCTAAGCAACAAGATAGGCGGGCTATCGGGCCCAGCCATAAAACCGATCGCTGTCAGATGTGTCTACGAAATCCACGAGAGAGTCAAATTGCCAATAATAGGCTGCGGTGGAGTAACAAACTGGCGTGATGCAACGGAATTTCTCCTTGCAGGAGCCTCAGCAGTTCAAATCGGCACTGCAGTTGCCATAAAAGGCCCAAACATGTTTAAAAGCATTATACGCGGAATCAACGCTTATCTAAAAAAGAAAGGGTTAAAGAGCGTGAAGGAAATTGTCGGCTTATCGCATTGCAGCTAACCGCACAAGAACAACACAAATCCTGAGCATGAAAAACCAGAGTCCAACAGTGAAAACATTCACGATTAAAGATAAAACATGTGCAAGAGCCAAGCCTGGACAGTTTCTCATGCTTTGGATTCCACGCGCAGACGAAATCCCGTTAAGCGTACTAAACACGGAAGAAAACGGAACAGTTTCCGTACTTGTTAAGAAGGTTGGTGAAGCAACAGAAGCCCTGCACAACAAGAAAATAGGAGAAATCATAGGTGTTAGAGGACCATTCGGCAACAGTTTCACCCCAGAAACGGGGAGAATACTGATGGTTAGCGGAGGCACAGGTTTGGCTCCAATACTCTTTCTAGCTAAAAAATTGACAGCAAAAGCAGAAAGGCTCGTGTTCGTCGTTGGTGCAAAAACACGGGACGAACTCCTATTGATGGATGAACTGGAAAAAATATGCGGCAGAGGAAAAGGAAGGGTTATTGCGGCAACAGAGGATGGCAGTTACGGCGTTAAAGGCTTGGTTGCAACTCCATTAGAATCGCTTTTGGCGAAAGAAAAGTTCGACATGATTTACACTTGTGGTCCGGAGCAAATGATGCGGAAGGTTTTCGGTTTAGCTGAAAAGTATGGGATAGCTTTGGAAGTAAGCCTGGAACGCTTGATGCGATGCGCCATAGGGTTATGTGGAAGCTGTGTGATAGGCAGATACCGCATATGCAGAGACGGCCCCGTATTCACAGCGGAACAACTAAAAGAAGTTGAAGAGGAATTCGGAGTATCAAAGCGTGACTTCGACGGAAGAAAAATACCTTTAGAATAAGAGCTTGAAATAAATCGCCAATTCAAAAAGGTTATATCCGTTAAGAGTGACGACATCTCCCGCAAACTCCCCATTCTTTATGGGTACTATGAATAGCCTCAAATACCGCAATCCCGCAAGCTTTTGCATTAGAGTCTTCTTATCAGGGGTCTCCGTTTTGTCCAGCACTCTCGACAGTAAACAGGTCTGCTTGGGTCAGGTTTGAATGGAACCTCGCATTCGTTTCCACAATCGGTGCAGACTGCGCGCGCGGAAATTACACTAGCTGAGGAAGGTCAATACTCGGGTGATAGAATATTGGCTTTTTGTTGCAAGAACTGTGGCTAAATTGAACTATACAAAGAAATGAAGAAATAGCATCTTAATATATCAGCATCGGAAATATGCTTCGAGAACGTTCATTTCATTCGTGGGAACTTCTCTTTTAGATCATCAAGACTGTTGTTGTAGCCTAGGAGAAAAGGGAAAATGTTTGAAGAAATGGCTTCAGCTGGATTTGAGATGCTTGCGTTGTTTTTTGTGATCATCATGGCGTTTATTTTGGTTTCGGGCTCCTTCTCTGTTTCTAGTGGGAGGAGAAGAAGATTTTGAATCTTTTCAGCAGAAAAGGGAAGTCGAAAAAGAACTGGCGATCCAGAGCTTGGTTAGTGGATCTATCCAAAACGAGAATAGTTTTTGAGACGACAAAGAAATAAAGATATTCCACTCAATCTTCCTGACTTAGCATTTTTGCGTCAGTTAGGCTACTAACCAATTCAAAACAGAGATTTATTTTAGAAGACTATTCCATTAGAGCCTTCAAACTCTCATAGGACTTCAGAAATCTTCGACCCTTGCCTGAAGTTTTGAAAAAAAACCTGGGTCCATCATCCTCGACCACGACAAGTCTTGTCTTCAGAATCAAGCTTAAGTACTTTTCAAGCTGTGCAAAACTCATGTTACAATGATACATTAGATGAGTTTTCTTAACTCCACCGCGAGAAGTATCCAAAATATCTGCGATGACATCTAAACTAGAACGACGGCCGTCACCAAGCCATTCTCTGACTTTGAAGCTCCTCCCCCCATACATAAAGAGGGGAAACTTCAATTTAAAAAGGTATAGAAGAAACTTCTACCATATTTCGCTTCTCGAAATCTTTTTTTGCTTTGGCTACGGTTAGACTGGTCTCAACATTCAAGAAGAATGTAACATTAATATTAGAGCTAGAGGATTTTTCCAGAAGCTATAAGTGTGTGAAGGGTTATTTTGTTCGTGGGGAGAAAGGGAGAAAGGAGGATGGAAGAAAGGGAAGGGAGAAGAGACCTCTCTTCCATAATTCTCCCCACTCACACATCGTTTTTATACTGAAGTTATATTTAACGTTGTTTACCTTGCAGTCACATCTAACATTAAACTTGCTAGTTAACTTTTTACCACTAGGTAATCGTTTTCTTGCTGTTAATGTTGTTTTATGCATCGCATGTTCTATACCAAAGAAACAGAACAACTCGTAGGAGACGGGTTCGAGTACCTCTGCACATCACCAGAATGTGTAATGCTGTTCAGGAAACGAAGATAGAAAGTTGCACCATAGATCCAAAAGGTTGTGGGTAAAGGTTATATGTTTCTGTTGTTATTTTGGTGTATTGGCGGGTGTCTAGGGATGAAAGGTGACCGTCAAATTCAAGGCTGACTCAAGACTTTTGATGACGTTTAGACTATGGTCCGCCAAAATCATAGAAGAAAACAGAACTTTTAGAGGACTGCAAGATGGGATCTATGTGAATTTTGGTCATATGGAGGATGAAAGATGTTCAAGGAAGTGAAGTCTAAAGTTGATTTTCCAAGGCTGGAGCATCGAATCCTAAAGTTCTGGAAGGACACAGGTGCCTTTGAGAAACGTGTAGCCCTAAACCGAGGCAAGAAGCGTTGGTCATTCATAGACGGCCCGATAACCGCAAATAACCCAATGGGTGTTCACCATGCCTGGGGGCGCGCATACAAGGATGTGTTTCAACGCTACAGGGCTATGAATGGATTTGAACTTCGTTACCAGAACGGCTTCGACTGCCAGGGGCTCTGGATAGAGGTTGAAGTGGAGCGGAATCTTGGCTTCAAATCTAAACGTGACATTGAACGCTACGGAGTCGCCGAGTTCGTTAAAAGATGCAAGGAGCGAGCTCTACGTTACGCTGCCAAGCAAGTCGAACAGTCAATTCGACTAGGGTACTGGATGAACTGGGATGACCCAGAACTCTTACGTGAGTTGGCTGACCGCCTAGAAAGTCGAGAAGAGATCATGACTGTTCAAGGTTCCACAGGTCCAGTGTCTGATACTGTGGAGAGTCTCATCAGCAGACTGGGTTCACCTCAACTGGGCGGTTCCTACTTCACATTCTCCGATGAGAATAACTACACCATCTGGGCTGTACTCAAAAGGTGTCATGAGCGCGGATGGATATACAAAGGAAGAGATGTGATGCCTTGGTGCCCGCGTTGCTCCACAGCCCTCTCTCAACATGAGATCGTTACCGAGGGTTATCGGGAAATTACGCATGTTGGAGTTACCCTTAGGTTTCCCCTTCGTGGAAGACCAAACGAAGCTTTGTTGGTTTGGACAACAACTCCATGGACTCTCTCCTCCAATGTTGCAGCAGCAGTCCATCCAGACATGTTCTACGCAAAAGTTCGGTACAACGATGAAATATTGTATCTAGCTAAGGCGGCTCTGGGTCGCGTTTTTGCGAACGAAAACTACGAGCTAATTGAAGAACTCATGGGAGTGGATATGCTCGACTGGACCTACATCGGCCCATTTGATGAGTTCATGGCTGAGCAGAAGCATGGGGCGGTTGATGCTCACCGCATTATCCCTTGGGAAGAAGTGAGTGAGGTCGAGGGCACTGGCATCGTCCACATCGCGCCTGGCTGTGGAAAAGAAGATTTGGAGCTTGGCAAGCAACATGATCTACCTACTGTGGCCCCGCTAAGCGAGTTTGGGTTCTTTGTTGACGGATTCGATTGGCTTACAGGAACCCATGTTTATGAATCGGCTCAACCAATCATAAGTAACTTAAAAGAGAAAGATTTGCTTTTCAAGGTGGAGGATTACACACATCGTTACCCAGTTTGCTGGCGTTGTGACAGTGAGTTGGTGTTCCGCCTTGTCAACGAGTGGTTCATCTTTATGGGAAGGAAACTTGACAAGCCCCTTGAACAAATCACTGAACAAGAGAAGACAGAAAACCTCCGATATCAAATCATGGAAGTTGCCGAGCAGGTTCGCTGGATTCCGGATTTTGGCCTATACCAAGAGTTGGATTGGTTACGAAATATGGATGATTGGATGATCTCCAAGAAGAGGTACTGGGGCTTGGCGTTGCCGATATGGGAGTGCCCGAAGTGCGGTAACTTCGATGTTATTGGCGGTGATGAAGAGCTAAAGTCGCGAGCAGTCGAGGGTTGGAAGGATTTCGAAGGACATAGCCCTCATCGGCCCTGGATAGATATGGTCAAAATCAAATGTTCGACGTGTGGAGCGGTTGCCTCCCGTATTTCAGACGTGGGCAATCCGTGGCTAGACGCCGGTATTGTTGCCTACTCGACGCTTAATTATCGACACAACAGGTATTATTGGGCAAAATGGTTTCCAGCTGATCTTATCTGCGAATCCTTGCCAGGTCAATTTCGAAACTGGTTCTACTCTATGCTAGCCATGAGCACCATCCTGGAACGCTGTCCGCCTTTTCGCACGTGCTTTGGTCACGGCCAAGTCCAGGACGAAAAAGGACAGGAAATGCACAAGTCTTCGGGCAACATGATCGAGTTTGACGACGCTTCTGAAACCATGGGCGCGGATGTCATGCGGTGGATATACTGTCGAAGTAAACCGGAAAAAAACATACTTTTCGGATATACTCTAGCGGAGGATGTCGAGCGACGGTTTTTGATGCCACTATGGAATGTTTATAACTTCTTTGTCACATATGCCAACTTAGATAAGTGGACCCCAAAGAATGCTACAACCCAATACTCAGTTTTAGATTGTTGGATTCTATCAAAGCTTCAAGTGCTTGTTCAAGACGTCACTGGTTGCCTAGAAAAATATGATAGTTGTGGCGCAACCGCAAGCTTAGAGCAATTTGTGGATGAACTCTCTAAATGGTATGTGCGTCGTTCACGGCGAAGATTCTGGAAGAGCGAAGCAGACCTAGATAAGAAAGCTGGCTACACGACTCTACACACTTGTCTGACAACCACTGTCAAACTTCTAGCACCATTCCTTCCCTTTCTCGCCGAAGAAATGTATCAGAACCTAGTATGCAGTGTAAATCCTAACGCTCCGCAGAGCGTGCATCATAACGATTGGCCACAAGCTGACACGTCCCTTATCGACGAAAAACTAATGGCAGACATGGATTTAACTATAAAAATCTGCAGTCTAGGCCGTTCAGCACGCAACAAGGCAGGAATAAAGCTACGACAGCCGTTGAAAGAGGCAAAGGTTGTAGCAGAAAAGCCTATGCTGGAGCGACTGCAAGTTTTCACAGATCTAATCAGAGATGAACTCAACGTAAAGGAATTATTCCTAACCACTCAAGAAAGGGAACTGGTTGGTTACGAGATATTGCTGTTGCCACATTTGCTCGGCAAAAAATATGGAAAACTGTTTCCCAAGTTATGTGCAACTGTAGCCGATATGGACGCTGACGCTCTCAACCAAACACTCCAGAAAGGCCACAGCATCAAAGTCGAAGTGGACGATCATGTCATTACGTTGCTCCCAAAGGAAATCGAAGTTCGCACTCAACCGAAAGAAGGCTACATTCTGGAGAAAGAACAAGACATCATTGTTGGAGTGTACGCAGTCGTTACTGAAGAATTGAAAAAGGAAGGCTTGGCCCGTGAGATCGTGCGTCGTGTACAGAATCAACGTAAAGACGCGGGTTTCGACATCGCTGATCAGATTGAGGTCTATTATGAAGCAGGACCAAGGCTCACCGAGGTCTTCAGCACCCATGGGAACTACATCGCCTCAGAGACCTTATCAACATCGATACGTAAGGCTGAACCCGCCGAAGAGGCACACGTTGCGAACTACAAGATCAACGGCGAATCACTCAGGATTGGACTGACTCGTACAAATCATACCTAGTGCAATGATGTTTCCGCATTATCTGTCTTATGACTAAATATTCAGCCTTGCCTTAGCAGCTTTAGAAGGCTTCATTGTAGACACTATAAGCTGCGTTTTCGTGCCTATGACCGCAAAGAACTTTGGAGGATTACCCGAACCCCTGAATTCAGCCATCCAATAAACTTTGTTGATAATACTTTAGAGAGCCAGTAGTTCAGTTTGGTATGAACGCTGCCCTTGCAAGACACATAATATGGTCAAAGTATAAAATCTATCTTTTTAAGAAGTTTTCTAGAGCGAATGCTTCTAACATTTATTGTTACTCTAAAAAAGTTATCATTACGTGATTTCTGGGAGCTTGCGAGAGTTAGATCTGCTTTCTACATATGTAAAAGATCGTGTCGTTAAAGCGTTAACGACCTTGGCCAAATACCTAGGAGTTGACCTTTTGCAGGAAAGGATTCCACGAAACATCTTCCTAAGACATTACTGGAGTCTTTTGTTCAAGGAATTAAGAGATAAAATATTGAAGGCTATCAGTCTGCTGGACTCTAGGTTAAAATACTTCAGTGTGAATTAAACGAACATTACAGCGAGGAAGATAGGATGGAAACAGCATTTGTGCTGATAAGCACACGAACAGGTTCAGAGACGGATGTACTTAAAAAAGTGAGAGCAATTAACGGAGTCGAGGAAGCCTTTGTAGTTTACGGAGTCTACGACATAGTAGCAAAACTCAAAGCAGACACTATGGGAGAACTGAAAGAAATTGTACTCCAATGTATCAGAAAACGAAGCAGCATTACATCAACATTAACATTAATAGTAGCCGAAGAATAGCTATAAGCAACAGCATAATATCTTCCTTTTTTTCATTCCTCTTTAAAGAGAATCTTGAAAGCCATTTGTTCATAATAGCAATCATCTAACGAATCCACAAACATTCTATAGACTTCATAGAAAGACTTGCGAATGATTTCTCCTGAGGTTGGTCTGTGTAGTGTGGAACATTGTTCCATTAAGCATTTAGATTTGATATGATATAGTATTCATAGACAGTTGGGAGAGATTGCAATTGCAAGGAATCAAGTTCTATACTGTCGACTTGACTAAGATCAGAGGAAGAGGAGTATTCAAATGTCCTGGATGTGAAATTGAGATATCTCCTGATGATAAAACAGAAAAAGTCTACATTATTTTAGAACCAGTGATGAAGGAAGACAGTTTAGAAAAAATACTTCTGCAGTGCAATAGATGCAAGAGCCAGATTCATCTAACTGGGTTTCATACCTTACACAAAATAAGATAATCTAAGGAATCAAATTACAACCACTTCTACAGTCTTGGTGATTTAATAATAGATGACTGCATAAATACACCCACACATACTTTAACACAATAATAAACACCAATAACAATGTAAGATAACCTAACAAGCTATATGAGTAAGCAAGATACTCAAGTCTATGTTCATGAGGAAGGTGGTAAAAGGGAGAAAGGAGAGAAGGGAGACAAAACTGCGTTCTACCACTTCCTCATACATCTGTTAATACTTGTGCAACAACGCATTCTTAATACTATGTTTTAGAACAGATAGTTCCAACTTCTAGAACAAATTTTCTAGTTCCATGATTCTCTGCTTGTTTGAGAAGCCAATCTGTTAACCCTTGACATCTATTGGGACCGTAATACAAGCTATTTTCTCGCATGCCCTATACTTGAAATTCCTTGTTTCAAATGTTTGTTTTGGAACGCGGTGCCTGTCCTAGGCGTGTGTGTCATATTATTGCTTAGTAAGGTCCTCCGGCCGTCCATTTTTCGTGGCGAGACAGTGAAATTGTCATGGCCTTTTGAAATTCGATCTCATTCATGCGTTGAATTCCTACAGTGTGGGCCTGCAAATTGAAAGTCTTGGGGCGTTTTGAATCTTGATTAGCATACACACCCGAAGAAGCGGGAAGATCTTCCTTCTCGCTGATCAGTCTAAACGCCTTCAGTATTTTTCTTGCTGAACCAACTCTCCCTTTCATTCCGAACATTTTCCTCACATCAATCACCTCTTCAAACAAGCATTTTAACATAAAGAACGTTCCTCTATATTTGTCTACTTGAATTGTTTTCGAATTCTGAGTAAAAAATTTTTAAATAATCGAACATCATTCAATTATATGAAGAAAATGAAATCCAAATTGATTGAACTGTTCAAAGAAGGTTGGTGTTCAGGGCAAATAGTAAGAATAGCCAAGAAAATGAATAAACCTTCATCTACTACGCACTACAATAGTGAGGAGTTTAGAAAAAGAGGGAGCAATAAAGACATACGATGCTGTTTTTGACTACAAGAAAATCAATGAGAGGTTTTGTGCATTTATTCTCGTCTCTTCATCCCTTAGAGAACATCCTGACCCTGGAAATGTTGCAGAGGTATTAGCTAGGCATAAAGAAGTTGAGAGTATAGACCTCGTGACTGAAGAATGGGGATTAGTAATTAGAGTTAGAACAAAGGATCAAGATCAGTACTTTAACTTCTTGAGAAATGTTCTCTCCCGAAAAGGAATTCAAAGGACTGTGTCCTTGACTTCGTTGAAGCAGGTTAAAAACGAGTTCTCTTTATTGTAGATTCTATTATGGCTATAAAGTAGGGCGCGCGAAGTTTATAAAATCTTAATTGAATCATAAAGTAGAAAGTCAAGAGCAAGTATTAATGTGAAAATGGGAGCTCTCCAGCTGAAGCTAATCAAGGAATTGTTAGATCGCAATGGAATACGTTATGAAGTTTCGGAGCATGAGCCAGTTTACACTTCTGAGCAAGCGGCAAAGGTCAGAGGAGTTGAATTGAAGACTGGTGTAAAAGCTCTTGTGCTTAAGGCAGTGGAAGGAAGTTTTGTTATGGGTCTAGTTGCTGCCGATAGGAAAATAGACCTCAAAAAACTGGCGAAGATCGTAAACACTAATAAAGTACGATTAGCTTCGCCAAAAGAAGTACTGAAGATAACTGGATGCGAAGTTGGCTCCGTACGTCCTTTCGGAAACTTACATAGTCTTTCTACATACCTAGACAGGTCTATACTAGAAAATGACATGGTCAACTTTAATGCTCGACTGCATACGGTTTCTATTGAGATGAAGGCAAGAGACCTTGTTAGGACAATTAGACCGATAGTCGGAATTTTCTCAAAAACTTGAGGGAGCATTAGAGAAGAAATTGGTTAATCATTAATATAAGACAAATTCAAACTGATTCAGCTAGTTCGATAACCTTGTCTCTAATCTGTTCGTAAATCTTCTCGGCGTCAACTTTATCCATGAAGTATGGATCTTCAATGTTCCACAAAGCTGTTTTACGTTTGCACTCTGGACATCTGCTCAAAACGTAGTCTTTGTGTCTTTGTTCCATAGCGACTATAAGATCGTATTCGTCAAGTTGCTTAGTGTATAGACCTTCAGGAACTTTCTTGAGGTATTGTTCTGCATTTCTCTTCGTTAAATATTCTCTTACTTTTTCAGAAATTGGAATAGCAATGTGTGTTCCCCCAGAATCCACTTCTAAGTCAGGTCTTAATTTTTTCAGTAGAGCTTCTGCTAACGGACTGCGATGTGCATTTCCAGAGCATACGAACAATACTTTCATATTAGTCAAGAAGTTTCTGAATTTCTACTTTATAAATAAGTTAGATTTTGTGAAATTCTGATTTTTTCTTTGGTAGCGCGCGCTAAGGAAGCAGAAAAGTTCTTTAAAGTTATAATCAAATATTTAAATACCGAAAATTCTCAAAGAAACAACCAAAAACTTTCTTCAAATGCTTGAGGAAAGTGTTAAGCCATGAGTGAAAGTGAAGGTAAGAAGTGTCCTAAGTGTGGTGAGGGAATGGAGAAAGGATACATTATTTCTGAGGCAATAAGGTGGAGTAGTGAAAAACATGAGTTGTGGGCGCTCGGGCAGGAATTTGTTGTTCATTGGAAATTATGGACTCTTCCAAATGTGGGAGCCTATCGTTGCACCAGATGTAAGTTAGTCTTGTTCCATTATGGGGGAGTAACGCCTTCCGAAACGCCCAAAGAGCTTTCTTAAGAAATGCGCCAAATGTGGTAGAGAAATTCCCATAGCCTCGGGAGAATGTCAATACTGTGGAGCAAAGGCAGAAACAAAAGAAGGAATGAGCCATGATTGAACGCCGCCTTAAATACCATAAAAATCACTCGAGTAAGTTGGGGAAATTCACTCGAGTTAAAAAACGAAAGAAATCTCCTAAAAAAACAGTCGGAATAACCATATCGCCAACACTTTTAGCTGAAACAAGAAAACACAAGCTGAACATAATCAGAATCACGGAGCAAGCTCTCACCTCAATCCTCGAATACCTACAAACTCAAAAAGAAAACGAAAGTTCTAAATATTTTCTTAGTCGAAGTTCTTTTCTGAAAGAAAGTCGGGCCGGTAGTTCAGTTTGGTATGAACGCCGCCTTCGCAAGGCGGAGGTCGCGGGTTCAAATCCCGCCCGGTCCACATTTAACATGTTTGAAAACAGCAATTGCATACTTTCGAGTAGTGTAATAACTCATTATGCATCGCATTTTTGAAAGGTGAATTTGTTTGACCGAAGCTGTCTTGGTTCCTCGACCTTTGCTGAAGGGAT
>JAOUPS010000133.1 GCA_029879735.1 Candidatus Bathyarchaeota archaeon
TTGTATTCTGTAACTGAGTGAAAATGAAAGTTTTGTTTGTGGAACCGCCAAAAGACTTCTGGTTTGTTATGGGAGAGTATTTGCCGCCTCCGTTGGGAATTCTTCAGCTTGCGGCTTATCTGGAAAAGGTGACTAACGATGTGGAAGTAGAAGTTCTAGATTGTCAAGCAAAAAACATCGACTGGAGAGGACTAGAAAAATATATCGAAAATTCTAACCCCGACATCGTCGCTCCAAGCGGCTTAGCCACATGCAATGCCTATTCAATATTGCGCACATTGGAAGTTGCTAAAAAAGTGAAACCGGAAATTTTGACAGTCGTAGGCGGTCAACACTTTACTGCGACGGCGCAAGAAAGCTTAGCAACCTATCCAGAAATAGGTATAGTTGTCCGCGGAGAAGGAGAGCAAACCTTTGCTGAACTGGTAGACGCTTACGCCAAAGGAAAGCCCATATCGAATGTTAAAGGGCTCTCCTTTAGACATAACTGCAAGGTTCACCATACGCCTCAAAGACCACTAATCAAAAATCTGGATGATCTGCCGTTTCCAGGTTATCACTTCGTCGAAGATGTAATCCATAAATATCACTTCACGATGATGGCTGGCTCTTCAACTAGATATGCCCTAATAGAAGGATCAAGGGGATGCTCACACAACTGTTCTTTTTGCAGCCAATGGGTTTTCTGGCAAGGAAGATGGAGAGTAAAATCACCCAAAAGAATTGCCGATGAAATGCAGCTTCTTTACGAAAATTATGGAACTCGGTTTTTCTGGCTTACAGATGACGACTTTGGCTTAAGCAGACACACTAGCGAACTGTGTGATGAAATAATTAAACGAGGTTTTGCAGACGACATCATGTGGTTTATGCAGGCTAGATGCGATGAAATCATCAAGAACAGCAATCTCTTGCCTAAGATGCGAAAAGCTGGAAACCGCTGGATTCTCTTGGGTGTGGAAAGCCCCAGCGAATCAACCTTGAAAGCCTTTAACAAAAAAATCAATCCGAAAGACGCTGAAAAAGCAATAAAACTTCTTAAACAAAACGACATTTTTGCTCAAGCAACACTTATCATCGGAGAACGAAAAGATTCTGCCAAATCGATAGCTCGTCTAAGAGAATTTGTGAATGAAATAGACCCTGACTTAGCAATATTTATGATATTGACACCTTTTCCTGGAACAAAAATCTACAGAGAAGCAGAACGCAACGGATGGATCGAAGACACTAACTGGACACATTATGACATGGTGCATGCAATCATGCCAACGGAATACCTGACAAGAATGGAGGTGCAAGAAGAGCTTTACAACTGCTATCGAAGTTTTTACGGCTCTCTACCTAGGAGACTGAAAGGAATCTTCTCAACGAACAAGCTCAAAAGAAAAACCTATCGATATTTAGCTGGGCAAGGAGTTATGAAAGAGCTTAAGAGTCTGTTTTGGAGAAGACCAGATGCCTAGAAAACAGACGGGAAAGCGGCTTCTTTACTTCTTGATTATTGTCTCTCTCTTCAGCTTTTTTCTAATAACACTGGTTGCTTTCTTTCCACCAGAAATTCAAGATAACTTTCGGTGGCGAAAACAATCTACGGGCTCGCTTTTCATCCTTATCTGTCTATTAGGGATGATTTCCGTCTTTTTCCCAAGACAGTGCTCCATGATTTTTCATGATGACGAAAAGATTACAAGCAGTGGAGTCTCAGATCATGAAAAGGAAGGCTTTCAAAGATCATCGAAGATTCTTGGAGTGGTTCTAACACACGGGCATCATCCAGAATGCCAAGGTTTTTACCATCATGAATTTAGACTAGGCAAGAAAACTTTTTGCATCGCGTGTATGGGCTTGTTTTTCGGGGCAGTTTTAGCCATTTTTGGAGCGTTTTCCTACTTCTTTTTTGAATGGCTTGTTGGAACAGATGGCTTGTTTCTCATTGTTTTTGGTATCACTGGAGTGGCTTTGTGTCTGCTGCAATACACGTTCTTTGACGTTCATTCGCGGTTGATCCGTTTTTCTCTTAACACCCTTTTTGTTTTTGGAATGCTCTTGATTATCGCTGGAATTGATTGTATAGTTCAAAGTTCGAGTCTGAATTTTTTTCTTGTCGGTCTTTTTGTTTTCTGGCTTCTGACAAGAATTCTCCTTTCTAAGAACAAACACGAAGAAGTCTGCCAAACTTGCAAACTTGATTGCAAACTAAAAAAATAGGTAATTAAGATCTGCGGCTAAATCTGTAAGCAATGCCGGCAATTATTAGTATTCCAACAACAATCACGATGAAGGGACCCATATACTTCCACACATCTATCTCTATCCCAATGGATGTTGATATGACCCATGCTACCCCGAAAATCAAAATTATTACGCCGAAGATTATTCCGAAAATTGCGCCGCCGTAAGGGAGACCAAAGCATTCTTCTTCAACGCGCTTTTCTCCACGTGGACCAAAGCAGTCGCCCTCCTTGCGAGCAGTTGCACGTTTCGGAGCTTGTAAAGGTGCGCCGCATTTAACACATACTGCAACATCGTCTTCGTTCTTTGCACCGCATTTAACGCAGTAAACCATTTATGTTCTCGCCTCACCACTCATTCATACATGGAAAGTTTTTAAGACTTTTGGTATGCCCGAGTCTTCAATCTTCTTGTCAACACTCGTTAATGCTGTAGGCGTTCAGCTCGACTTATAATCGCGTTCAACTGCTCCCTATTAAGCGGCAAACCATGGAGATATTTTCCGCGAAGTTTCAAATCTTTTAGAAAAGTTTCCTTAACCGGTAAAGGTTTTTCGAATTTTATAATGTACTTGAATTCTATGGCTTTTTTCCAGCCATATTTTTCGCATTCAAGTCTTTCCTCCTCAGAAAGCTCATCCCTTTCGTAAACATTTTCTATCACGCCATAACCTATGGCGGCATCTCCGATGCTGGTCTTGTGCATGAATACTATGGTTTGCCCTGCTTTCCATTTTCTGCGGGCACCAGTATAGTAGATTGCGATGTTGAAAACTTGGTCAACCCACTTCTCGGTTGCTATTCTTAGAATATAGCCATCGGCTTCTACCATAAGATCTCCATCTTTACTTTTATGAGTTTATGGCTATTTTTATTTCGGTTTTGGATGTGGAAAGAATTTCGAAGGCTTCTTTGATATCTTCCAGCCTCATTCTACGCGTCACAAGGGGTCTAACATCAAGCGTTCTAGACGAGATTAGGCTTAGGGCTTCTCTGAAATGTAAAGGCGTTGCGTGGAAGGTGCCTAGGACTGTTACTTCTCCGTAATGAAGCAGTTCCGTGTCCAGTTTGATTTCTGTTCCGGGTGGGCATCCGCCAAACTCTAGGACGGTTCCGCCTTTTCTAACAAGTTTTAGGGCTTGCTCCCAAGTGGCTGGTAATCCTATTGCTTCGATTACAACGTCTGCACCATACCCGCCTGTTAGTTGCCGAACCTTTTCCACAACATTCTCTCTTCCTGCATTAATCGTTTCATCTGGGCCGAGTTTTTCTGCAAAGTTCAGCCTTTCATCCACAAGGTCTATGATTATCGTCTTTCCAGCACCCGTTTTCTTAACGCTCAAGAGATGCAGCAATCCTATTGGTCCAGCACCAATTATTGCTACGGTGTCGCCTAGTTTCACCCTTGCCTCTTCAACTCCATGCAACACGCATGCCAACGGTTCGGTAAATGCGGCTTCCTCATAAGAAACGTGCTGCGGGATCTCTTGCATGTTAACTGGGACCATGCGAGCTGGAACTTTGATGTACTCTGCATATGCGCCCCAGAGCCAGATCATGTTCTCGCAAAGGTTGTATTTGCCCTTCTGACACATTATGCAGTGTAAGCATGGAGCGCTGTTGCCAGCGCGGACTCGCATACCCTTTTTTGGCCATTCCAAGCCTCCGCCAACTTCAACAACCTCGCCAGCCCACTCATGACCGAAAACCGTTGGGAGCTTAATGACCTTCTCAACGTAGCCCCTTTGGAAGATTTTCAAGTCTGTTCCACACGTTGTTGCTGCCTTAACTCTAACAAGAACTTCGCCAGCTCCAACCTCTGGCACTTCAATATTCTCGATTCTCAAGTCTTTTACGCCGTAAAGCATGGCTGCCTTCATTTCATATCACGCACTCAAGACCATAACTTTCAAACTTTCCT
>JAOUPS010000062.1 GCA_029879735.1 Candidatus Bathyarchaeota archaeon
TTAAGAGTGAAATATACCCTTACAACAAGAGGGAAGAACACGGTGCTGCTTGCATTACCCTTGTTATATTATTCAAGCAGTTTAACTTCAGTTCAAGCCTCATCCAAAACATAGCCTCAGTTAAACGAGTTCCTTCTCCTTTTGTTCCATATAATTACATCGAATTTTTCCAAGTTTATACACACTTATCAACTGTTTTAACTTTAGTTCACTTATTATGAACATGCAACCTTTACTGAATCTTCTTTAATAATTGCTGGTTCATGCTCTCCAACTGTTCGCACATACTTGTAATATAGATTAGTGATTCATAATTGTTAATTATACTCTTGGCTACCATGGAGAATTATCAGAACCTATAAAGAGGCGTTCAAAACAATGAAGAAAACCGTTGTTGAAAGAAGTATGATGTATAGTGTTGATTTGACAAAGATCGATGGAGACGGAGCCTTTCCATGCCCAAAATGTGGTGTCATGATATCTCCAGATGATGAAACTGAAGAGATCTACGCGATCGTGGAAACAAAAGTTAAAGATGACGAGCTAGCGGAGCTAATCCTAGTGTGTAACAATTGTGGAAGCAAAATCAGATTGACAGGCTTTTTACCACAGCCAGAAGGAAGCTGAAACAACAAAAACCGATTAGGGGCCACTTTCCTCTCCGAGTCTCTTACTTATGACAACAAAGACTAACCATAAAACGACACCGTAAAAAACACCATTGAAAACTGCACTTAGATATCCAGCATATTCGTTTGTCGCTCCTCCAATTAGCGTGCAGAAAAAGCTTCCTGGAAACATCGGTGATGGAATTAGCAGCGATGCTAATAAAAACAAGAAGACGAAGGCTATGAGGATAACGGCTCCCCTCATTGTGGATTACCTTTCAGAGGGTATTCTGAACATGTTTTGTTTTTTGGTAGATTCTCCAAGATATCCAATATCGCAATATTTAATAAATCTTATTGTTTACCAGTTCGACATGAATACAAAAACCTGATCTAGAAAATCGGAAAAAGCGGAAATGAACACAAAACAAAGACTACTATTAAACCAATCGTCAGAAGCTTTCTACTCGTGGATAAGCGGGAAACATCATCCAACGGACCGGGATGCCTCTGCATGGATATGAAAAGCACAAAAATGGCCATCGGCCAGAAACCTGATACAATCAATAATAATATCGACAGAAAAGTTAGGACACTTCTGGTTTTCTCACCAACTAGGGATCGGGCTACGTGACCGCCGTCAAGCATTGCAGCGGGCAACAAATTAAGCATGGTAACGACCATGCCGACCCAGCCAGCGGTAGCAACGGGATGTAACAAAATGTAGTAGTTCGTCGGAAGCTTTACAACAAAGACAGCGAAGAGTTCAAAGATTAATGGAGCTGGAAGGCCGTTGATACCTTCTGGAGGAATTGGAAACATCGGAGAGTACAAAAGTCCCACAATACTCACTATGACAGCTAGAATAAATCCAACGATTGGGCCGTTTGCACCTACATCAAACAGAGCATCTTTGTTTGGTGGAAGGGACTTTTGCATTATAACTGCACCGAAAGTTCCTATTCCGAGCATGCCCAGAAACGGTGGCGGTCCGGGAATAAAGTATGGCGGAGTAGCTTCTATCCCCTTCTTGTCTGCAGTTAATTTGTGACCCATCTCATGCATGCCAAGCACAGCCATTATTGCTATCGTAAAGGTTGCACCGCCTACAAAAGGATTGGACATTGCTCCTTCTTCAACAAGTCCCAAGGAGAGCATATAACCTGTGATAAAAGTCGTTGCAATTGTCGCGAAAAACAATATCCAATTTATGAGTATGTTGCTTTGTTTCACTGGAGGTTTCGGAACGATCTTCAAAACTATTCTTTCATTCTTTCTTCGCAGAAGCGCTATCGAATTCGCTGTTTCTAGATTTTTTAGCAGTCTTAGAAAGTGTTGCTTTGTTTCTTGTGGTTGCTCCAGATAGTATGTGGGAACGTTGTGTTCTATTAGGGCCTCTTCTATTTGGAATTCTGCAGAGACCAATGTAGTTAATTTTTCGAAGTCTGCTTGGGGGGTGTGTTGATCGGGTGTTTCTGCTGCTTCGTTCATGACTTCTTGTTCCTTTTATCATAGTTTGTTGTACTAGAGTGAATAGAAGTAGAAAAGCTTATTGGAATTGCGCGTTCGTTCTCGTTCAGAATTTATTTGGAATCTAAACCACCGAAGTTTCCTCGTTAATATGTGCGGATAGGAACAAAACGGTTTATTAGTTTTAAATTTATCTTCAATGGCTGATGGCTATGATAGCGCAGATGTTTACGGTTGGCCGATTTTTCACAAACTGTTATGTTGTAAGCTGCGAACAAACAAAGGAGACGATTATCATTGACCCTGGTTTTGATGGCCGCCTTGAAGCCGAAAAAATCTTTAGGTTTGTCGATGAGAACGCCTTAACATTAAAATTTATTGTGAATACTCATGGCCATCCAGACCACACATGTGGGAACGGAATGGCAAAAGAAAAGTTTCACGCGCCTATTTTGATTCATGAATATGATGCACGTATGCTTGGGGAGTCAGGTAAGAGGATTGGAGATTTCTTCGGCTTTGGGGGTTCTTCGCCGCCAGCAGACATACTGTTGCATGATGAAGACTCGGTGAAGTTCGGAGAAATAACCCTAAAAGTTATGCACACTCCGGGTCATAGCCGTGGGAGTATATCGCTTCTAGGGGAGAAGGGGGTTTTCACTGGGGACACGCTGTTTTCGGGTTCCATTGGAAGAACAGATTTTCCCGAAAGCTCTCAAATGGATATGCGGCTTTCTTTGAAGAAATTGGCAAGCTTATCAGACCATCTTGTTGTTTATCCTGGACATGGACCGGTAACAAGGCTTGGTGATGAAAAACGTAGTAATCCGTTTTTGCAACGGCTATGATTACAATGTGTTTCTGAACAAGTCTTCTTCGCTTGAAATCTGTAGTTCGCTCATACTGCGTTCTTCACATAACTGTGTAACATTGTTTAGGCCTTTAAATACGACAACTGGTGTTGCCTCTCTCGCCTGTCCCATAAGCAGTTCAGCCGCTGCAGCGATCTCATCTATCACCGCAACATTTTTTACTTTCAGAATCTGCCCGAAGAGGTCCTCTTTTCCTCGATAATCCTTGAATGGATTAATTCCAGCCACACCTATAGCGAAGTTCACTTGTCCACGTCTGAAGGGGCGACTGTAGGTGTCACACACAACTACTGCAACATTTTTTCCCGTTAGTTCCTTAATTTCCAAGCGACATTTTTCCGCTGATTCGTCTGGGTTTTCTGGCAATAGCGTGAAGTTGCCTCTGCCTTCCACGTTTGACTTGTCTATTCCAGCGTTTATGCAGATCAAACCGCGTTTATCCTCCACCAATAACACTTCATGAGAAGCCTTCATTATCCTTTTTGTCTCTCTCAAAACCAGTTCGGCAAATTTAGGGCTTTTCCCGGTTGTTTTTGCGATTTCCTCAGCTTTCTTCGATGAAACAATTTCTCTAAGTCTTACTATCCTATTTTCAGCTTTCGAAAAAATCTTCTGTGCAATAGCTATCACATCTCCGTCTTCAATTTTCAAGCCGTTTTTTCTAGCTGTTTCGACAATTATTTCGGCTATGTCATCTCCAGTTTTTATTAACGGGAAGTCGTCTAGAGCAGTTGCCATAAAGCTTTTCAAGCAGTTTCCTCTCCATTGCGTTCTAGGTTGTTCTTTTACTTCGTTAAAACTCTTGCCTATTTCTTCGTTTGCAGCGAAATGCACTGCCACAGATTTTGAACATTTATGAAGACTTCGACTATTTTGCATCTGGCTGTTTTTTTCCTTTGGCGGCAGATTTTGATTCCGCGTCTTTCTGTGGCGTATTCGAAGACTGTTACGATCAATTCTTCACATCCTCTAACGTTTTCTGTTGTCTCAACAGGGTATTCAGCTCCGAATCATGGCGGGCCTTCAAGCAGCAAATAAATGTTGAAGCCGCAAAAGAAGTAGTAGTCGCTAAGGCCTATCGGACTACTACTTTTGAACGGTTTAGTTGTCGTCGTCACGAACATCGTAGACAACGACAAGTGAAAGAGTCCCAGCCAAGGAAGACATGTGGTGAAGGTTCTCTTCCAATTGCGCAGAAACTGGCTTAAATGTTGTTGTGGCCTCCCTAGGCCGCCTACAACAACAAATCATGAAGGTCTAAAAATGATGGTGACTTACCACACAAAAACAGCTTCATCTTTACTTGACTCAGATAAAAGAAAAAGCGGATTTTCCGAAGATGACGCCAACTTTCCCCAGTTATTACAAAATTCTTATAATATTAAGTGCGCATGATAGCCACCGTGCAACAAGTTCTAATCTGATATCGTAAGGTTTAATAAACATGATGTGTAAACATATTTGGTTGATACCATGTTGGACCTGATGATCTTTCCTGTCAACATTTACATCCCGGCCTGTAAAACAAAATTAACACTCCATAATTATTCTAGATTCATAATGTTTAAACCAATATCGGCTAGAGGGATACTGCAGGGTTGACTGTAAGCACGGATGCGTGAATATGAAGAAAAAGTTGGAACTGTTCGCCATTTTACTAACCATAACTTTTAGCACCCTTACTCTTGCAGACAAACCGCTATTTCCCATCGTAAACGCAACTTATGTTGAAGGTTTGATTACACAAGATACTGTTTGGACTTTGGTGGACAGCCCCTTTGTAGTGTCAAAAGATGTGACTGTTTGTCCAAACGTGACTTTAACAATAGAGCCTGAAGTTGAAGTGAGGTTTGGAGGAAGTTTTTCGCTAATAGTGGAAGGAAGACTTGTTGCAAAGGGCACAAAGGACAAAATGATAACGTTCACATCGAACAAATATGAACCAGAAGCTGGAGACTGGGAAACAATTAACTTCACTGGAAAACAGTCGTCTTTATTCTTACATTGTATCATAGAGTATGGAACAAACGGAATAACAGTGGAGAATGGCGTCTTAAACATCCAGAGAAGCTTAGTAGTCAATAACGCCATGAGCGGCATTTACATAGCTGGGGGGAGCCAGGTTCATGTACAATACAACAACATAACGTCAAGTGGAGACGGCATAACCTTAGCTGGAAACTTAACATCAGAGATAAACATACAACAAAATAGAATCTTGCTCAATAAGCAAAGTGGAATACTTCTTGCAGCAGACGCTTACGACAACACCATTATTCTCAACAATGCAGTCTCAGAAAATTATTATGGATTTTACGTTTCGACCAACACAAGTACATTCATTACCCGAAATTATATTTCAAACAACACCATCGGAATTTTCTACGGAGAAGGAAAAGACCATACAGCCTACCTTAACGACATCTACGACAACAGCCTAGGCATGGATGTTTCGCTCAACACTGCCGTTAATGCAGAACATAATTACTGGGGTGACAAAAGCGGACCATACCATGAATCATTGAATCCGCGTGGAATGGGAAATCCCGTGGCTGGCGACGGAGTGAATCTCGATTTCATATTCTTTCTAACAGCTTCCATTGACTATGACAACACACTTCCCACGGCGATCCTTTGGACAGATAAGACCTTAGTTGCACCAAATCAAAACGTCACGTTCATAGGTACCGATTCCTACGATGATGGACGTGTCGACCAGTACTTCTTCGATTTCGGAGACGGAACCGACAGCAGCTGGACAACATTATCGCTTTTCAATCACAACTACTCCTCAACTAGAACCTACAACGCAAAGTTAACAGTGATGGATGATTTTGGGGTCACAAGTGACATTGCTGAGGTAGTAATAAACGTTCAAAACCTTGCACCCTTAGAAGCGTCTGTCACTCTAAGTAATCATACTGTTGGCTGTAATGAACAAATCTCAGTTACAGTTTATGTGTCCGCTGGAATAAGTGCTATGGAAAACGCGACTGTTACGTTGTTCTCAGTGAAAGGTGGAGATTTCGCGCCTCTATCGGGTTTAACAAACTCCACTGGTTCCTTCACAGCGACGTTCACTTCACCAAACGTCACGGAAGTAAGCAACGTCAGAATCATTGCAAGGGCCTCCAAAACCGGATATGCAGACGGCTCTGACCATGAGTATCTGAAGGTTCTTCCACCCCTCACAGTTCAAGTAACCGCTGAACCAGCAACAATTAAGTCGGAAGAGACAGCAACTGTGAATATCCACGTGACAGTTGGCTTTGAACAGCCAGTTGCAGACGCCTTTCTCATATTGTCACCTGATTATGGTAATCTTTCAGCAGCTACAGGAGTTACAGATGTAAACGGCAGTGCGACATTCATTTTCACCGCTCCTCAAACACTAAGCCAGATCAACGTCACTATCACGGCTACAGCCATAAAAATGGGACATACAGAAGGGCTTGGTCAAGGAACAATAATTGTAGAACCCAAAATACTTGTTGTGGAAGTAACAGCCGACCCTGCTATAATTGTCTCTGAAGCAGTATCAACTATAAATGCCCGCGTAACCTTTGATGCGGCTCCGATTTCAAACGCAACGGTTACAGTGTCATCAGACAGTGGCGGTAACTTTTCGACAACAACAGGGGTCACCGACTTAAACGGCACCGCAACATTCGTTTTCACTGCTCCCCAAACAGCTATAATGCTTGACGCCGCCATCAATTTAACAGCAGCAAAAAGTGGATACGTGAACGGAGAAAGACACACAGCAATCACTGTAGTACCGAAAGTGCTATCTGCCCAAGTTACTGCTGAACCCGATGTCACCGTTTCCGAACGGAAAATAAATGTAACTGTCCATGTAACATACGCCATGGCTCCCTTTCCAGACGCAAATGTCACCATAAAGTCAGAAAATGGCGGATACTTTTCCGCGACTACGGGATTAACCAATGGTTATGGCAATGTAACCTTCATGTTCACAGCACCCCAAGTTAATACACCGCGTAATATAACCATTATAGCACAAGCCTCAAAAATTGGATACGTTGACGGAGAACACCTATTAAACGTAACCGTCAATCCTGGAATACTCAGCGTTGAAGTTAAGCCCTCTTCGTCTGTAATTAATTCTACAGAGTCAACCGTTGTAACTGTTCATGTTAAGTGCAACGCAACTCCTGTCGCCGATGCCTCGGTTACAATGTTTTCTAGTGATGGAAACTTTTCAGTCACGAATGGAACTACTGATTCACAAGGTCGTTGTACATTTGTCTTTAATGCCCCGAAAACAATAACGCAATTGTCCATCATCGTAACAGCCAACGCGACCAAAAACGGATACGTAAGCGGAGAAAATCAAGCAACAGTAACTGTGATCCCGGAAACTCTCCCAGAAACAGGGGGCGGATGGCCTATAACGACAATACTTCTAATAATCATCCCGATAGCGATTGTAGTGATAGTCCTTGTTCTGATCAAGTTGAAAATCATTATGTTGTTCGTTGAAGAGGAGGAGCACTAGTAGTGCTTCATAAGACATAATATTTAATAGACCCAGAATATCAATAAAATGCATGGGAGAAATGCAATGACGAAACTGCGACTTAAGGAGAGACTTCGACTCAAGGAGACCCTAGCTAGACTAAAGAAAATTCGGATTAAAATTAACATTGGGAAACATGAACAAGTGGCTATTCCGTCAGCTCCGCCAAAGGCCATACCCAGAGGATTCAAAGTTGTAGAGAGATCGCCTCTTTACGAACCTTTTGCTCACGTGGCTATAGTGCAAAACCCGAAAACGGGCGAACACAAGTACATATTAGACGAGCTTCAGCTTGACTCGCTTGAAAGAAACGTTTACGACCGCATCTTGGAAATATTGCTTGCAGAAATAGAATCACCTAAAGAAGAGATCCTTGATCCTAGAAAATTCTTCGCAGAAGAAGCTAAGAAAATTGTTGACAAATACCGAATAAGTTTGGGTTGGCTGCCAGACGTCTCGTGGTATAAGATTCTTTATCATGCTGAAAGAGACCTAGTGGGCTTCGGTCGAATCGACCCGTTGATGCGAGACCCAGATATTGAAGACATTTCATGTGACGGGGTTAATAAGCCGGTTTACGTTTGGCACAGGAAATATGAGAGTATTGAGACGAATCTTGAGTTTGAAAGCGACGAGGAGCTTGACAACATGGTTGTTAAGCTTGTACACATGGCTGGAAAGCACGTAAGCTCAGCGTTCCCAATAGTAGATGCGTCTCTACCTGGCAAGCACAGACTGGCGGTTTGTTACAGACGTGAAGTCACACCCTTCGGAACAGCTTATTCAATCAGAAAATTTAGAGAAGACCCCTACTCGATAATAGACCTGATAAACGTGGGCACCTTCTCCGAGGAGATGGCAGCCTATTTCTGGCTATGTCTCGAAAACAGAGCTTCAATAATGGTTTTAGGTGGGACAGCGGCTGGAAAAACTACAGCACTAAATGCCTTAGCTTGCCTGATCAAGCCTGGAAGCAAAATAATAACCATAGAGGAAACAGCGGAGCTTAATCTACCGCATGAAAACTGGGTTTCGCTTATCGCCAGACAAAGCTATGGTTTAGGCGGAAGTAACGTCGGCGAAGTAACACTATTTGACCTTGTGAAAACCTCAATGAGGCACCGCCCAGATGTCCTAATTGTAGGCGAGGTGAGAGGGCAAGAAGCCTACGTGCTTTTTCAAGCTTTGGCCACAGGCCACGGGGGCATGTGCACAATGCACGCTGAAGACCTAGACTCGGCGGTCAAGCGTTTAACGCAAAAACCAATGGACATCTCACCTGCTTACATTCCATTGATGCATATTGTTTCATCGATTCAAAGGGTTCACTTAAAAAAAGGCACAGAAAAAAGGGCTTATAGGCGTATAATGAATGTTAATGAGATTGCGGATTACGAAGATTACAGATGCGTTTTCAAATGGCACCCAACAAAAGACATGCATTTACCAACATTCGATAAGAGTGTGATCTTATCAGCAATTTCTGGGCGGACAGATGCTAGCAAAGAGGAGTTGTTGGCTGCGATAGAGAGGCGTAAAGAGGTCTTACATTGGATGCGTGAACGTGACATCAGAAGTTACAAAGAGGTAGCTGCAATAATCGCAGAGTATTACGCTAGGCCAAAGGCAATGTATGAAAAAGTCCTTGCAGGGGAGGAGGTAAAGGTAATTGCCGTTCCTAGAAACCCTTGAGGCTTGGTCCTTCCGCCTCTTCGGTAGATTTTCTCCCTCCTTTCTGAAGCGCGTCGTCGAGTTTAAGGATCATCTGGATCGGGCGAAAATCAAGATTTACCCGGAAACGTATGTTTCATTAATGTTTTTCATAGCGTTACTATCGCTTCCAGTATCGATAATGGCTTTAGTAATTCTGTATCTTTATTTGTTTATTCCAATCATCTTCTTGGTTCCGCTTCCAGCCTACGTAATGATAGGGTTTATGTTGATACCCATGTCCAGAGCCGGTGAAAGGGCAAGCAGCTTGGAGAGGGAGATGCCCTTTGCAGCTACTTATGTTAGCGTTATGGCGTCTGGAGGCATAGCACCCTACACAAGTTTTAAACGACTTACAGAAGTTGAGTTGATGCCCGTGATGAGAGATGAGGCTAGAGAAATCATAAAAGACGTGGAGATTTTCGGAATAAATCCACTGACAGCAATTGAGAATGCAGCGAAGAAAAATCCACTAGACGTTTTCAAAGATTTTCTTTCGGGCTACGCTTCAACAGTTATCATAGGCGGTGACATCCGGCATTTCCTTGAAAGAAAAGCTGAGGACATTTTCAAAACTAGGGCTATGCGTGTGAAGGCTGCAGCCGAACGACTTGGAATGCTTCTTGAAACTTTCATAATTGTGATGGTTTTGATGTCTCTTTGCTTCTACATTCTGTTCAGCGTGGAATCCATTTTCAGCACAGGAATGTCAACGTACTCGGGCATAATTCTATACACTTACTTGTTTACGCCTATGCTTTCGTTAATGTTTATCTACTTGGCGCACAGCATGCAACCTAAGTCCCCTCTGACAGAGATGCGTCCATACAAGATATTTGGAGTGTGCAGTGTAATAGGCTTGTTATTGTTACTATTGCTCACGGATTTCATGGGATACATGAAAGTTCCATTTTTCAGTTCACTTCAAACAATAATTGACTTGCCTATTGCAATTTCCATAGCCTTGTTTATCACAACCGCGCCGGCTGCCGTATTGCACAACAAACTTTCAAGGAAAAAAATCAGTACCGAACAAGGGGTAAGTAGTTTTCTAAGAGATTTGACGGAAGTTAAGAAAACTGGTTTGTCTCCAGAAAAATGTATTGAAAGCCTTGCAAACCGTGATTATGGCAGATTTAGCAAGGAACTTCGCAAAATAAGTTCGGAGATTTCTTGGGGGTCTCCACTTAGAAAGGTGATCATGGATTTTGTTAAGCGGACTAAAAGCTGGATGACCCAGATAGTTATGTTTCTGTTGGTGGAAACAATCGATGTTGGTGGTGGCACGATAGGGATGATTGAGTCGCTTGCAAGGTTTAACAACTTGACTCAGGAGGTTGAGAAGGAAAAGAAGATGGCTGTCCGCCCTTACGTAATGATGCCGTACTTCGCCGCAATTATGCTCGTGGCAACAACGGTGATGATTTTAACTTTCACGGGGCAAACGTTAGGCGTCGCAGAAACAACACCTGCCGACAACTTAAGTTCATTAATTGTGACTTTCACAACTGCGTGCATTTTCAACAATTATCTGATAGGGTTGGTGGCTGGGAAAATAAGTGAGGAATCTATTTCAGCAGGCTTCAAGCACGCAACAATACTGGTTGTAATATCTGTGGTTGCATCGAAACTCTTGCCAATGTTCATAAGCTTTTAAAAAGAGATGAACTTTTTCTGGTGTGATACTGCAAGATTTGATGTTTGAGGCTTTCTGGGACTGATTAGTGAACACTAGCGCGCGGAGAAGTGAAGTTTGTTAGTTTTCCCACATAGGCAGATCGTGTGGCGTTTGAAACTGGCAAATGGCTTCTTTTTTCCTTGAGAGCAGCTTTAACATCTTCTTCGAGACCATTTGCTGCGTATTCAAACTGAATTTCTACTCAGCCGATGATCAAATCACAGCTCAGGGTGATGCCTCGCGCGCGCAACTATGAACAATACACCGAAACAAAGGGTATGTTTTGTCCATATTCATCAGAACCGATCGTTCCCAGTAGCAAGAGGTTAATAGCTGCAGGTCCTCCACTCCCTGGTTTTACTTTGTCATTTGCCCCGCTGAAACTCCCGTCGCTTTTCGACGCAAAATAGACCGTAGTTGTTTCTTGATATGCAAGAGTAATAGCGGAGTAAGTCGGTTGAATGGTTCCGTTAGCATCAACATTCACGATATGCCAATTTACTTGTTTGCCAATTGTTGGAAAGTACATCCAAATCAATGAATGGCTATTGAGAGTAAGTGATCTCTTACCACCACTTGGGTCATAGTTGGTCAATCTTAAGCCGAAAACTACTTGTTCTGCTGTGGGCACACTGTAACCGCCACTCCCAGTCGGAAAATCTTTCAACCCGTAATCAGATGCATACTCATAATATTTGAATTTGTCGAAGTCCATCGCCAAGTACCCTATTCCTTGGGCTACTTGCGCAACTAATACACTCTCTCCTAACTCCCTCTCTAGTGGCACCGTGTTCCCCCTTGCTGTCACAAACCACGAAGCGAAAGTATGATTCGCACCTGTTTCAGGAATGAACACCGTATACACGACTGACTTACTATCTCCAGGATTCATGTTCAGATTTACGAGTTTGTTTGTGTATTTTGATTGATTAGTATCGAGGACCCACAGGTTTACTAGTTGAGCCGCAACTGAACCAGCATTCTTAAGTATGGCCAATACCGTGACATCTTCTCCTGAAACAGAATAGTTTCCACCAAGTGCGACGACTCCTTCATTAACGCGATCCGCCTCTTCCTGATTTCTCGTTCTCACCGCTTCGTTATACAATGTGTTTTGGGAAAGTGTCCACATAAAAACGCTGGTACCCAAGAACATCATCACAAGCACCATGAACGTTGTTCCAATCACGGACGAGAAACCCTTCGAATTAGTTAGAAGTTTCCTGAATTTCTGCCTAAGCGATAAATTTATGGTCAAAGGTAGACCCCCTTCCAGTTACAACTCGAACCGAGTAACTAGTGTCAGGTGCAAGACCAGGTGAAGAAAGCACAAAGTATCCTTCTTCGCCTCTATCCAAATCTTGATCTGCAATTTCATCGTCATTAAAGTTCATTAAGGTAATGCTGGAAAACACTTTAATCGGCTCGCCAGTGCTAGTGGTAACGTAGACGGTTTTCACGGTTGTATCATTTATTGTTCCGCAATTCATCAAATAAACCGACAATGTTTTCGGGCTAGTAGTGTTATAGAACACGTACTCGAACGCCAACCTCTCCTTGAGCCTAGCGATGTCAGCGTTCATGGCTTCACTGTACTCTTCATTGTATGCAGAAGACCGATACTGCGTCCAAAAAAGCACTGCAAAACTAACCGCAATAACAGCACCAGTAAGAATCACGTTTGAAACAACTACGCTAACGCCACGCCTTCTATGAAGCAACTTCCAGACCTTTCTTGAATCCATCTCTAAACACTCGGTGCTCTTTAACTTCACTAGATTATTATAGAATAACAATTTATTAAATCTTACTAATCACTACATCCTGTATGCTAAACACACGCGCTCAAATAACACACACGATAATAAAATTCCTTTGACAAATCATCTATGTTATGTCAAACATACATATCCACCTATTCTAAATACAGATTCCCGATTCATACAAGTTAAATAAATAATCTGAAGATTTGCTACACAGTAAAAGGTGAACACGTGTTGACAAGAAACATGTTGAAATCTAAAAAAGCAATATCACCGATATTAGCCACGTTGCTACTAATAGTCATAGCAGTAGCAGCCATAGTTGTAACATACGCATGGGTAATGACGTACATGAGCAGCGCAGGACAACAAGCAGGGGTTCTCCTTAAGAAGGATGCACCATGTCTTTGGCAATCAGACAACATTACAATTTACGTAAGAAACACAGGAACATCCGATGCTGAAATAGACGCAGTTTATGTAAACTCAGAACCGCAATCGACAGTAACCTATGACCTAGCAACGAGGATCGTTGTAAAAGATGGTGGAACAATCACTATAGTAGTCACTTACCCGTATGCAAATGGAACTAGATATCACTTCCAGATTTCACCAAAACTTGGCGAAGCTTTAAGCTTTGAAGAGACATCACCTTGATCTTGAAACTTACGAACTGATACTCTTCTTACTATTCATGCTTTTATCTTGGAAACTGTTTTTAGTTCTTTCTTCTTATAAACTTCTGTAATTGCAAGATTTGGAGGTCATTGAATGAATTCAATATTAGACGGTGCTCGTGTCTCTTTGTGTTTTGTTTTTCTACTTTATGCTTCTTGGAGCGATTATAAAACCCGTGAGGTTAGCAACACTGTTTGGATATTGTTTGCACCACTTGCCTTTGCGCTAACTTTTCTTGAAATTTCTATTTACGAATTCCCACAACTTGCCTTTTACCAGATGTACGGGATGTGCTTCGGCTTGACAGCAGCCTTCGCTATAATCCTTTTCTATTCTGGAGGTTTCGGAGGCGCCGACGCGAAAGCTTTAATGTGCCTAGCCCTTGCCTTGCCATTCTACCCAGAAAACTT
>JAOUPS010000064.1 GCA_029879735.1 Candidatus Bathyarchaeota archaeon
TCTGGCGCCACAACTCGAAAATGCTTAGCCAATTCGGGAATCTGATATCTCCACACGTACCAGAAATCAGGAAAACCATGGAGAAGAAGTACAAGCTTTCCCGTTCCTTGAGTCACATAATGCATCCGCAATCCATCTATGTTGACAAACTCATGGTTCCATGATTCATTCATCCCAATAACCTCTTCTAATTTAACTTCTTGCTCACCCAATCGGGTTGTAAATATCTACCCAAACTACACTTATTTACGTATTTACGCGCGCGCCCCCTGAGTTCGAAGAAAGGAAGATTAAGTTTGATTCTAAAGAAGAGACTGTCGGGGCGAAGCCTCCTAGTGTGTGAAGGAAGGAACTACATTTTTATTCTCATTATCTTCATGCCATTGTGCAATGTTTCACAGCAAAGATTAATATGGAAATTGAGGGGAAAATAGACGGAAAAGGTAATAATGTTAGATGGAAATTTGGCATTCAAGGAGGAAAGAAAGCTTGGACATAATCGTTTGTGTTAAGCATGTTCCAGAAACAGCTGAAGCAGAGATAAAAATTGACGCCACTGGGAAGGCTATAGAAAAAACTGGGCTTGTCTTTGACATTAATGAATGGGACGACTACGCACTGGAGGAAGCGGTTCGCATCAAAGAGAAGTCTGGAGGCACAGTCACAGCAATAACCGTGGGTCCTGAAGATACCGACAGCACGTTAAGGAAATGCCTAGCCAGAGGCGCAGACAAGGCAATGAGACTGACAGACCCGAAGTTTCAAGGTTCTGATAGTTATGCAATTGCAAAGATTTTGCAGAGCACGATCAAGGGTTTGTCCTTCGACTTGATATTGACTGGGGCTCTAGCCGGAGACGACGGTTACACGATGGTTGGACCTATACTGGCGGAATTGCTTGGGATCCAGCATGCAACGATGGTTAAGAAGATCGAGTTCGACGATGGCGTCGCCAAGGTTAACCGTGAATTGGAAGGAGGCCTCGAAGAAAAAACTGAGGTGAAAATGCCTGCGGTTCTCTCGATTCAGACGGGGATAAACGAGCCGCGATACGTTTCAATTATGGGCATTAGGAAGGCTATGAAAAAGGAGATAAAGGTTCTGGGCTTGGCTGACATAGGCTTAAGCGAAAGCGAAGTTGGTGAAACGGGTTCCTGGATAAAGGTGGAGAAGATTTTTGTGCCTCCAGCGGAGAAACAGGCGGAATTCATTAAGGGAAGCCCAGAAGAGGTTACAACCAAAATCGCTGAAATTCTTAAATCAAGAGGGCTGATATAAATGACGGAAATTTTCGTTTTGGCTGAGCACAGGCAGGGACAAATCAGAGACATAACCTTCGAAATGTTAACAAAGGGCAAAGAACTGGCCGAAAAAACAAACACTGATTTGACAGCAGTTCTGTTAGGCAAGGATGTTAAAGAACACGCCAAAACTATTTCGGAGTACGCGAAAAAAGTTTTTCTTGTTGAAGATGCAAAATTGGAGAACTTCAACTCCGAAGCCTACCAGAAAGTGTTGTCCAACCTGACAAAGGAACATAAGCCATTGTTAACTATGATAGGACACACATCCTTCGGTGTGGATTTAGCCCCAAGCCTCGCAGCTGCTTTGAAGCTACCGCTCGCAACAGACTGTATAGACCTAGCCTTTGAAGGTGAAACACTCGTTATAACACGGCAAATGTATGGTGGCAAAGTAAATGTTAAGGCAAAAGTCCGCAAATCTGAAAGCTACATTGTCACTGTCCGCCAGGCAGCCTTTGCAGCTCAAAAACCAAACATAAGTGGGGAAACAATGGAAGTGTCTTCTCCACTTACAGAGGAGACAACCGAGAAACGTTTCATCGAATATGTTTCGCCTCCCCCAGGAGGAGTTGACATAACAGCCGCAGAAGTACTTGTGGGCATTGGACGCGGAATAAAAGATGAAAGCAACATGCCCATGGTTGAAGAGTTGGCGAAAGCCCTTGGCGGAGTTCTTGCTTGTTCACGCCCAATCGTGGATAAGGGATGGCTTTCAACCGACCGTCAAGTAGGCAGTTCTGGAAAAACAGTCAAGCCAAAACTTTACATTGCCCTTGGAATAAGCGGAGCCTTCCAGCATGTTCTAGGAATGAAAAACTCGGATCTAATCATAGCCGTAAACAAAGACTCCAACGCACCTATCTTCAGCTTCGCCGACTACGGCGTTGTTGACGATTTATTCAAGATAGCGCCTGCATTGAAAGACAAGATACAGGAGTTGAAAGGATAAAGGGCATGGTTATAAACTGAAAAAAAGGAGGCAAAAAAGTGAATTTTGAATTAAATGAGGAGCAGAAGGAAATCAAAAGAGCCGTCAGAGAATTCTGTGAAAAAGAGTTCACGCCAGAACTGGCTTTAGAGTTCGACGAAAAAGAAGAGTTTCCCATGGCGCTTTACAAAAAAGCAGCCAAACTAGGATTCACAAGCATGAGGCTTCCCGAAGAGTATGGTGGACAGGGGTACGGACTCTTGGAAGACTGTATAGTTGTTGAAGAGGTTTGCAGAGTCGACCCTGGGCTTGGAGTTGCAGTGTCACTTGGAAACCTGATGGTTCCAGATATTCTTTTAAAACATGGAACTGAAGAACAGAGGAAAAAGTATATTCCGCCTTTGGCTAGAGGCGAAGCAATTTCTGCAGCGGCCTTCTCAGAGCCTGAACACGGAAGCGACATAACACGCATGGACACGACAGCCGTAAAAAGCGGAAATGAATGGGTCGTCAACGGCAGCAAAGAATTCATAACAAACGCCCCGGTGGCGGACACGTTCATAGTGCTTTGCCAAACAGACCCGAACGCCACGCCTTCGCATAAGGGTCAAAGCATATTCCTCATGGAGAAGGAAACACCCGGAATGGAGGCAACAAAGCTGAAAAGAAAAATGGGCATCAAACCATGTATAACGGGCTCCCTTGCACTGAGTGATGTCAAAGTGCCGAAAAGCAATTTGGTGGGTGAACTGAACAAGGGCTTCTATTACGCCCTTGAACTTTTCAATGAGACAAGAATCGCGGTTGCTGCTCAAGCTGTCGGCATGTCTCAGGGAGCCTTTGAACGCGCGTTTCAATACGCCAAAACCAGAAAACAGTTCGGCTCGCCCATAATCAAGTTTCAAGGAGTATCCTTCAAGCTAGCTGACATGGCGATCAAGATTGAGGCTGCAAGAATGTTGACTCGTAAGGCGGCTTGGTTGTTCGACCAAGGAAGACTTGACCCTACGGCAACTTCTATGGCGAAGGCTTTCGCAGGCAGAGCCGCAATGGAAGTGACAGACGAAGCAATCCAAGTCTATGGCGGATACGGATACTTGGCAGATTATCATGTTGAACGTTTCCATCGCTGCGCAAAAATAACAGAGATATACGAGGGAACAACCGAGATGCAGAAACTGACAATAATAAACCGACTAATGAAAACAATGTGACAACGTCTTCTTTTCACTCTCATTTTTAGCAGAGTCATCTTCCTTCCTTTTTGAACGCTTTCTGAGCTGTGAAGAAAATGAGAGCGTGCGCCTTCATCAAAAAGCGCATGCTTACTACAATTACCACAAAAAATTTTGGTCAGTTACTTCTCAAATCTTTCGTGACATTTTGGTTTTGCGGGCTCTTTTGTGTAGTTTAATGTTCTTTTTATTGACCTCTTTACGCCATGCTCGAACCCATTCTTTATTCAATTCATCCTTTAGCTGTAACTCATCTTGATCCACTATTTCGGCTGATTCTACTATCTGCACAATCACGGGCTGAAGCACAACGCTGTCAACTTGGACAGTTCTCTTACGCTTTTTCATAAATCGTCCTCTTAAAGCTCCAATCGAAATAATTTTAGATTTATGAACCTAAAATCAATATCAATCTTCAATTCGCGGACAATCCAAAATTTCTAAAACCCAACGCGCGCGCGTATTAGAATAAACTAATTAAAACTAGCGCGCTAGCTTAGCTACTAGCTTTAGCAAAGTCTAAATTATTTTTGTGTTTTGAAGTGATGGGGAAACGGAATACGGGGAAAGTGAGTTTTTAACTCATTTCGCTTGTCCCCAACTAGAGAAACTCGTGTTCGCGCGCGCTAAGTTTATAAGGCAACTGTCTACGTTAAGCATTCAAGAATTAGGGTTCTAAACGAAAACTAGTTCGTCAAGCAAATAGGAGGTGCAATCTAGGTGTCATACAGAAGAGAACCAAGGGAAATGCATAAGGCAGTCTGTGCCGATTGTGGAAAGGAATGTGAAGTACCATTCAAACCTGACGGAAGCAAACCCGTATACTGCCGAGAATGCTATTCCAAACGAAGAAACACAAGGAGATATTAAGCTCACGAGCTAATATTGATCCTCAGTTGACACTCTTTTTCCTTTTTATTCTTACTCAAATAAGAGGCTGGAAAGAGGTAGACTTAAGCGTTCGCTAAGAATTTATTCTACCTTGCTATATTACATATAGAAAGTGGCAATACCGTTTCAGTTGGAGCATTAGCATCTTTAGGGTTTTGGGAAATTGACACTCTTGTTTTAACTCGGAAAGGAAAGCGCGCGCTAAAAAGAATTGGTGCTTGTAAGGTTTCTTCATTTTTCAAGTCTTTGCTAGCTAGTCTGCAGAAGAGAATGATAATTTAACCTTACCTAATCGATTAATCACTTACAATAGTCCTCTGTAGTATGACTTGTAAACATCAGAGTTCTTTACCTCTCCTATCCTATGCCTGAAATCTGCAACATGCCTTGCCTTTTTCCTTTCCTCATTCTTCAACTTCTTTTCCAGATTTGTATCTTTAATTCTGTTTTCTTTCAATATGGCATCCCTGTAGACACTCGGAAAAACATTGTAGGTGCAGAAAGGAATAATCCTCCCATCAGGTGAACCGTAATGTATACAGCACCTCTGAACTCTGTTTATGTCGTAGTTGTAAGGATCCATGAAGTGCATCATACCGAAGAACAAGAAGTGATGATGGAACTCGCCTAGAGCCGAGTAATCACCTTTTTCTATTATCTCATCGAGCATACTAGAAATCCTAACACCATTCGGTAACTCGTCTTTAACTATATACCGATGTATCTTCTTAGCCAAAGACTTCCTCAAGTCTCCTGTCTGCATTATTTTGGGCACTAGACTTAAAGCAAAACTTGCCTTATGCAGAATGCTTCGGTCGATTTTGTCTAAATCCTCTAAGAATTTATCAACATCAACGAAATCAGTGATTGGACGTAGCTTATCACCATCTACATACGCATATGAAGCAAGACCACATTTCTCGTTGTTGTAAAAATGAACATGATTCTTCTTCCCACCTATAATATCGGCAAGTACGTCTACAGATGGAATAGAATACCAATCATCAGTCTTCAAACCAAAAACCTTTAACTCGTCTAAAACATCTGACTGAGTAACCCTGAGTTTTTCCCTTTCTTTAGGAGTACTACCGACGACTGAAATTGGTTGGAAATTAACACCCTTTATCCCCTTGTCAGTGTGCATGGCTGCAAACTTCACTATCTTCACAACTTCTTTCAGATTTTCTTTGAAAACCGTAGGCACGAGAACCGTGCTGCTTATACCAGCTTTTGAGTAGGCTTCCAGAGCGAAAGGAGTTTCATAATGATTTTTGAAATTAATCTTAGGATCTGTCCCGTCAAAAGAAGTGTATATTGTATTCAGCCCGGCTTCTTTCCATTTTCTCACTTCCTTGACAGCAACTTCAGGATCCAAGTAATACTTTACTCCGGGTTCCACAGAATTTATGTTCAGTTGCACGTGAGGTGAACCCATATCTCTACATATTTTTATTATCTCCGGCAGATCCCCTCGCAGAGTAGGTTCTCCACCAGTGAGCTGGATTGGGGGTGCATATCCGTTAAAACTCGTAGCCGTTTCGATCATTGCTTTGATTTCTTCGATCGTCGGTTCATAAACGAAGCCAGCCTTCTCGGCGTAGAAGAAACAATACCAACATCTCAGGTTACATCTGTTTGTTAAAACTATGTTTAACAACGCCGTGGAATTCTTGTGTTGATTACAAAGACCACAACTCAAAAGGTCTTCCGTATGCTGGATAGTCGTACTTAATTGCACTCGTTTATCTGTCTCGAATTTTTTTATTCGGTTCCAATACTCTAAACTACCGATCCTTTCTTTTGTCCCATTATCCTTGTAGAGGTAAACTACATCACCTTCAAGAACGTATTTTGCTCTTATCGGTGTCGGTGTTTCCTTGGTTTCATCTACGCTTAACGTCTCTTCCAGAACTTTGAACTCATCCGACTTAAGGGACTCTTGCAGCTTCGACACTTCAACAGAGCTTCCTAAAGGTTTGAATATTAGGTAAGCAGAGAAGCTATTAATATTTCTAATCTTTTGGAAAAAGTTAATTGGAAGGTTAAGGAGCATTTCAATCACTATTGCAACAAAGAGATGGCTATAGTGCGCGTGAAAATCAATGTTACAGGCATAGTTCAGGGCGTAGGCTTCCGTCCCTTCATTTATCGCATAGCAGTAAAAAACGGTTTGAAGGGATACGTCAGAAATAGAGGCGACGCCGGAGTAGAAATACTCCTAGAAGGCAAGGAAGACGCTATCAAGAACTTCTTGAGGCATCTAAGGGAAAAGAAACCGCCTCTGGCACAAATTCATCAGGTTATCACGGCACTACTGAAAGGAAAAAGTGAGCATGCAAAATTCACAATCTACAAGAGTTCTGGGGAAGCTGAGCTTTCAGGGTCCGTTATCCCGCCAGACATAGCCATATGCGACGAATGTCTGAAGGAGCTGCGAGACCCAGATGATCCAAGATACGAGTACTTTTTCATCACGTGCACGAACTGCGGTCCGAGATACACGATCATTGAGAGACTTCCATATGACCGTGAAAACACTACGATGCGAGACTTTCAAATGTGCAGCTTCTGCCAAAGTGAATATACTAATCCGTTGAACAGGCGTTTCCACGCACAAACAGTGGCTTGTCCAGAATGCGGTCCAAAAGTGTACCTGACAACAAGGACAGGCGAATTAACCGAGTCTGAAGATCCTGTTCGGGAGGCTGGTAAGCTTCTTTCAGAAGGCTTCATAGTAGCCGTTAAAGGGTATGGTGGTTTTCACGTTGCCACCGCGACAACAAAGGACGAGCCCTTGGTTAGGCTTAGAAAAGTCAAGCATAGGAAACAGAAGCCTTTCGCGATCATGACGCGGAGTTTAGAAGCCATAAAGTCCTTTGCGGAAATAAGCCTGAAAGAGGCTGAGCTCTTAACCTCTTACACTCGTCCAATAATGTTGCTAAACAAAAGCGAGAAGCATCATCTTTCAGATTTGATTGCTCCAGGCTTGCACAATGTTGGCGTTATGCTTCCCTACACTGGTTTGCATTACATGCTTTTCGATGAGGTGGATGAGCCAGCCTTTGTTATGACGAGCGCTAATCCGCCAAACCAGCCGATAATAAAGGATGATGGAGAAGCCCTAAGAAGATTAGGCGACACAGTGGATTACTTCCTGTTTCATGATCGCCAGATCGCCCACAGGTGCGACGACTCAGTTGTTCGCGTGCACGGTGAAAACCAAGTCTTCATAAGACGTTCGAGAGGTTATGCACCAGCACCAATAATGCTGAAAGAAAAAGCGGAACATTGCGTTGTTGGCTTAGGCGGGGAGCTAAATAACACTGCATGTCTTTTACTTGGAAACAAAGCTTTCGTTTCCCAGCATATAGGCGACGTGGAAAACGTTGAAACGAGGGATTTTCTAGAAAACACAACCAAGCACTTAATCCATTTGACAAACAGCAAGATTGAAGCAGCCGCATGCGACCTGCACCCGAAATTCACAACAACAAAGCTTGCCCACGACTTAGCAGAAGAAAACGGTTGGCAACGGGTTCAAGTGCAACATCACTATGCGCATATCGCCGCTTTGATGGCTGAACACGGCGCAAAAGAAATTGTGGGCATCTGCTGCGACGGATACGGATACGGCACAGACGGCGAAGCATGGGGCGGCGAAATCCTACTATGTACTCATGAAAACTTTGGATTTAAACGCCTAGCCCACCTTGAAAAGCAGTCCCTAATAGGAGGAGACTTGGCCACACGCTACCCGCTTCGAGTGGCTGCTGGAATACTACACAAAAAGGTGAACATAGAAAACTGGCTTCTGCAAAACAAGCGGCATTTGCCATACGGCGAAAAAGAAGTTCGTGTAATTCTCCACCAACTTGGAAAAGGAAGCAACACTATTGAAACAACCAGTTGCGGAAGAGTTCTCGATGCGGTCGCAGCCGCTTTGGGCATATGCCATGAACGCACGTATGAAGGCGAGCCAGCCATGAAGTTGGAAGCCGCGGCAATGAAAGGAAAAGATGTGCTAAAGCTTGAGCCGACAATAAAAAGCAACACGTTAGATACTACACAAATGCTTCTAGAAATATTCGAAAACAGAGAAAAATATTCCAAGGCAGACTTAGCTTATTCCGCTCATACGTATATGGCTAAGGGTTTAGCTACATTAGCCATCGAAAAAGCATTAGAAAACAACGTTAAAACCATAGGCTTTACGGGTGGAGTTGCATGCAACAAGATTTTGGCTTTGACCATGCGAAAAATTGTGGAAGCCCACGGCTTAAGATTTCTAGTTCACGAGACGATTCCGCCGGGTGATGGTGGCACATCTCTAGGTCAAGCTTTCGCAGCCAGCCTTTCTCGGTTTTGAACCATAACTGATTTATTTTGCTGTGGTTCCGATAAAGGTGATTGCAATGTGTCTGGCGATTCCAGCCAAAGTCATGAGCATTAAGGGTGACGAAGCCCGAGTGGATTTCGGCGAGGGCGTTTTAAGAGAGGTGAACGTGACTCTTGTGGACGCCAAAGTTGGTGACTATGTTCTGGTTCACGCTGGGTATGCTATTCAAGTGTTAAGCGAAGAAGAAGCCTTGGAAACTTTACGTTTGTGGAATGAGGTTCTTGAAGCGGAAGCGGAAATCCGCAAAAAAGGATAAGCCTTAACATGCTGATGTGGAATGATTCAAAACTTAAGATTTAGAGATGCAGCCTTAGCGAAACGCGTTACAGAAAAAATGCATAAGATAGCACCTAAGGAAAGCACTGTTAAAATTTGTCATGTCTGCGGCACACATGAGTGGACCATCACACATTTTGGACTGCGCAGTCTCCTACCCGCCACCGTAGAAGTAATAGCCGGACCAGGCTGCCCAGTCTGCATTGTACCAGCTTCAGAAATCGACGAAGCTGTGCAACTAGCCTTGAAAGGCGTTGTTGTCACGTGTTTTGGCGATGTTTTGCGGGTTCCAGGCTCAACGATGTCGCTTTTGGATGCTAAAGCCGAGGGAGCCGATGTTCGTGTCTTTTATAGCGTGGGGGACGCCGTCAAAATGGCCGAGAAGGAGCCGGATAAAGAGTTTGTCTTTTTCGCTGTGGGTTTTGAAACGACCGCGTCATCAACAGCAGTAGAAACATTGAACAAGCTACCTGAAAACCTAAGTTTTCTGGTTTCCCATCGTTTGATTCCGCCAGCCATGAAACTGCTAGTGGAAATGGAAGGTTTGAGCCTAAACGGTTTTATTGCACCAGGCCATGTAAGCACGATTATTGGGCTCAAGCCTTACGAAATTTTTCCTGAGTTTTATGGCATGCCAACTGTCGTGGCTGGTTTCGAACCGCTGGACGTATTGTTTGGTGTTTATATGATTTTAAAGCAGTTGACTGAAGGCAAACCACGCTTGGAAAATGAGTATGTACGGGCTGTGTGTTGGGAGGGCAACGTTAAAGCACAAGAGTTAATGAAAAAAGTTTTGGAAGTTGTGGATGGTAAATGGCGTGGACTCGGCACAATCCCATCCTCCAAATTTAAGTTTCGCGATGAATATGCAGCCTATGATGCCCATTTAAAATATGGCGTAAAAGTTGGGCATGGTGTGGATTTGCAGCCCGGCTGCAGATGCCACCTAGTTATAATTGGCAAGATTAAACCAACAGAATGCCCACTATTCATGAAAGCTTGCACTCCGCAAAAACCAGTAGGCGCCTGCATGGTAAGCAGTGAAGGAACATGCAGAATATGGGCAAATCAGCATTAGACATAAGCGTGTTCAGCAAGTTTTAAACATGAAATAGTGTCTTATTTTGTAGCGCGCGCTAAAGCTATAGGGAAGACCTGCAAAATGAACGAAAAATCTGAGAAAACTTACAGGGGCAAGTGTGTTGATTGTGGTTCGCCTCTAGAGTTATATGAAATTGATTTTAAAAAGGGCCGGCGGATTATGCAGTGCACTCGCTGCGGCTTATACCATTTTCATAAGAAGGATTTCGTTGGCAAGTGGAAGCTTGTGAAGGCTAGCCGAGTTTCGGATTTGTGGAGAAAGCGAAAATGATGGGGACAACCCATGCGGCTTTCACTTTACGTGTGCTTTTCAGAATTTCGGGAAGGGACATACGAAGAGGACACTTGGATTCCATTCAATACTACGCAAATATTAATAACAACTTTTGAAAAACATAATTTCATTGAATAGAATAACTGCGAGATGAAAAAATGAGTGTTCCGGTTGAGAATTTAAGGAAAGACATTCGAATGCGCGATGAATCGGATCCAATAATGTCGAATGCGTGGCTCATCGTTCGCCTATTGCCCTTCTTTGTTGTGATCATAGGAATAGCATCCATCTTTTTCGGTCTATTGTTATTTCCAACGTGGGGCGCAGAGGTTGTTCCCATTTTTGTCGCATGGGTAATCTTGATACCATTGCTAGCCATAATTGGGTTCATAGTGTCTGTAATACTCACATACAAACTCGTCAAGAGACGTAACACACACTTCAAGAGACAGACATTTCTCACGGAAGACATTGTAACTGCGGTTAAAGCCATAGCGGGAAAAAAGGGCGTTGACGTGGAGGTCGGATTGTCATCCTGTGAGAGAACTGTCAGGGAAGCCAAAGCTGAGGAAACCGAAAAGGGCGCGGTACTTTGGGCTATCTTGTCCGTAATTATATTCATTGCGGATTGGTATGTCAACTACTTTCTGATGAAAGACTTCTACAAACATGAGAGAAGAGAAGACGGCTTTTGGGAAGACCTCAGCAAAACGTTAGACAAGTTGGGCATCACGTTTTCCGTGCCGAGAAGAACAGAGACCACACCTAACAGAAGCTTCGTTCTGTATCTAATTCTATCAATAATAACGCTGGGATTATTTGGAATCTACTGGCTTTATGTCTTGTTAAAGGACCCCAATGAACACTTCAAATATCACAGACAGGTAGAAGATCAAATATTAAGCACTCTAGAATCAGCCGCAATCTAAAAATTCCGGCGCTACTACCCACCATCTCTTTTTAGTTACTCTTTGACGGTGGATTTTTGTGATTTCAAGACCGAGGAACTTGATTTATACAAGGTTTTGTCTAACAGGTAGCGCCTGCTTTCTAGGAGGACAGCGCAGTTCGCTGTCGGGTGGTTAGTAGTGGGGTGGTGGGTTACTCTGCTTCGGTTAGCGTTACGGTCGGCTTGGGCGGGGCGAGTGCGGAAGCAAGTTTAAAGACAGCAAAAAACCTAGAGGAAGCACGCGAACTAGTAAAGGCTGGCTTTGAGTTCTTCACAAAGATCGATGGCGTTCAGGTTTTCCGAAAGCGAAAGCGGAGGTGATCCTATTCACCGAAAAAGCTAACATATTCTCGGAACAGGGTCTCCCACAGGCCTAGCAATTATCCTCTTTCCGCCGACCACTGTTTGCATGGCAACGCCCGTGAAATCTGTTGTTGCTTCACCGACTATTTCCGCTTCTTTCCCTTCTTCCGTTATTCTCAAAAGTTTCAAGGCTTCTTCGGCTTTTTCCTTTACCACGCCTATGATTATTTTTCCTTCGTTCCCAACCTCAAACGGGTCTAATCCCAGCATCTCGCATGCAGCTCGCACATCCTTTCTAACTGGAATCTTATCTTCATAAACCAGTATGCCAACGTGGGATTTATCGCTGAACTCGTTTAGGGCGTCGGCTAATCCGCCTCGGGTTGGGTCTTTCATGGCGACTACGCCGCCGACTTCACCGAGCAAGCGCCGAATTAAGCGATTTAAAGGTTTAACATCCGATTTTATGCCGCTTCCGAAGCTTAGACCTTCCTGCGCCGATAAGACAGCCAGACCGTGATCGCCGACTGTTCCGGACAATACTATTTTGTCGCCGGCTCTAAGGTTTGAGTCTAGAATCCAGCGTGTTTTAAAGTCGTTTCTAAACTGTTTGACAACTTCGAGGTTTTTCTCTAAAGCGGCATTTCGTCTGCCGATTCCAGAAGTGTTTATGACACAGCCGCCTAGGCTTCCCTTCTCAACAACCTTGGTGTCACCGGTAACGATGCTCACTTCGGCTTCCATGCATGTCTGCTGCATGCTAGCCAAAATTTTTTCAAAATCGACTAAGGCTAAGCCCTCTTCCAAAACGAAGCCGCAGGCCAAAGCGTATGGTTCAGCTCCCAAAACCGCAATGTCGTTGACTGTGCCAGAAACAGCCAGGCGTCCAATGTCTCCGCCTGGAAAGAAAATGGGTTTAACGGCATGCGAATCACTTTTTAAGACTACATCGCCAACAACAGCCGCATCGTCTAAGGCCTCAAGCGGAACCTCAATGCTTGCTGTATCACCGAAATATTTCACAATGTAATTTTTGATTAAGTCGTGCATGACTGTTCCGCCAGCACCATGCAACATAGTGATGTGATCATTTTTGACCGTCAATCTCCACACCTTCTCCACTTTGAATAGCTATTTTCTAGGTTGAACATAAACACATCGCAAAGTTCTGTAAAAACTTTTAAAGTGGATTAGATGAGCTAAGCATGACCCACATGAAGATTTCCTCTCAAACTAAGATCATTGACGCCTCTCAAGTCAGTGAATATGAAAAACATCTTTTCAGGTGTATAACGGCTCCATTTAGAGGATACAAAAAAAGAATAGAATACCTGAAAATAGTCATCCCAAAAGGGTTTCACAAAAAACTGTTGATTTTTAACGGGGATGCTGTTGGTACGATAGAGTACGCACCCGCAGAAGCATCTTACTATCCAATATTTGGAGATGATATAATAGTAATGAATTGTATCTGGGTTTTGAGAAAAGCCAAGGGACACAACTTTGGGAGAATACTCTTAGAAGATATGATGAAAAGCGAAAAGGATGCTACTGGCTTCGTAACAATGGCCTTAGAAAATCATTGGAGCCCATGGTTTAAGAAATGGCAGATGGAAAAGTTAGGCTTTAAGCCCATAGACTCACTTAAGGCAGTACATAAGATGAAGCATAAAGGACAAGCTTTCAGCATATATCTCATGTGGATGCCGACAACCGAAAACGCAAAACCGCCAGCATGCGACAAGTAGAAACTCTTAGAAGGCGTAACCTTCTGCATCGCACATCCACTCTACCATCCGCAAACATGGAAAGGAAACATATTAGAAGCCAAATAACGTTTCTATGCAGAAAAACTACGGGGATTATACGGTCT
>JAOUPS010000134.1 GCA_029879735.1 Candidatus Bathyarchaeota archaeon
TTCTTACAACTGTTTTTTCTGTCTTTGCTTCGGATGTTTTTGTAGACCTAGAAGTTATCCACATTATCGCTGCGCTCCCAAATAACATCGCTATGACTACGTAGAATATTGTTCCTTGACGGAAACCTTCTCCATTGTTGTAGAGGAAACCTGCAAAAACTATTCCTATCATTCTGCCCAGTGAGGCGATGAAGTTAAGTGTGCCAACGATCCCTCCCCGTGTCCTCCTTGTTGTTACGTCTGTCAAGAGTGCAGCCCATCCAACATCTGACATGGACCAGAAGAATTCAAGAAATGAAAGCCCAAGAATTAGTGATAATCCCGCTGTAAAGTTCGCCTGCGCCTCTAGAAAGTGCTTGTGAATTAGGAAAACAACAAAGTACGTTGTTGCAGCTATGGATTCACCTGCGATTATCAGTCTTGCTCTAAGCCTATAACGGTCGGATATTCTCCCCCATAACAAGTTTTGACCAAGTGCAGAGGTCATCATGTTAAGGGTGCCAAGCAATGTCGTCCAAGTTACAGCTGGCATTAGAATGAAAAGGTAGTTTATCATAAAAGTGTAAAACACGCCTCTTCGGACAAAGGATAGGAACCGGAATAGGCTTAGGTTCAGAAATATACTTTTGGGAGTTGGCTGCTGTAGCGTGTCCACTATTTTCGCATCCTTTTTAGGGTTAATCTACAAAAGGGTTTGCACTCTAAAGCGTTTTTGCTAGTTCTTTTTCTTTTTAAACAAAAGCCAGTTTTTGTCTCCTTTAAACCTTATTAGCGCGTAGTCGCCGCTTAGTTTTTCTCCTTGTAGCGCGAACTCTATTTTGTCTTTGCCTCTGTGTTCAAGCGTGTATGTTCCCTTATCCCATATCTCAACCTTTCCGGCGCCGTACATTCCTTCGGGTATTGTTCCCTCAAAGTCTACATAGTTAAGCTCATGGTCTTCAACTTGAACAGCAAGCCTTTTAACACCAGATTCTGTTGGCGGCTCTTTCGGCACAGCCCAGCTTTTCAGAACACCATCCATCTCAAGTCTAAAATCATAATGTAGATGCGTTGCATGATGTTTCTGGATTACAAATCTTCCAGATGGAAGGGCAGACATGTCTCTTCACTCACGAAGTTGAAGGGGTAATGTAAATACTTTTAGCGCAAAGATTAAAAGGAAATGGCGTTTCAACAAGCTTGAATCTAATTCTACCGGGACGGTGGTTCATTAATAGGCGCACTTTTGACTTGAATAACCAACCTATTTTTACCTTTTTCGGCTTTTATATCGTAGTGTTTTGCACTCAGCCTTCCTTAATGGCTTTTTATGATCCGAAAACCTTGATCCTCTAACTGTTTCACCGCTTTTCTTTCTCCTATCGCAAGCACGTCTGATAAGCGTCTTCAAAAGCAATTGTTCGAGGATATAGGGAAGCCTAGGGAGAACCTGTAATAAGCCCTAAGCTCATGTCGCGCGCGCGCCTTTGTTGATTTTGTAGAGGATACACTCCATAATCTTCTCGCAAATCATACATTCCTCAGGAATTTCCGTCCCTCTTGGACGCCGACTCAAATATCCGAAATCACGTGGACATTTCGGTGTCTCAGAACAAGTTTGTTGAACTAGCCTTGTTTGCGCAGACTTTACCTCCTTTTTCTCTTCAACTCTGGAAGTCTCTTTTTTCTCTATTTTAGTTAAGCAGTAAGGACATGCGCTATATGAAACTGGATTTTTCGGGTTTAGATCTTGAACAATTATTGGATTGGCAAAAGCTCTTTTGCACTTTGGGTTTGAACATTCAAAGTCTTGGTTCTTTGCTTCAATTTTCTTTGTTATGGCTAAGTCTCCTTTTTCAGCTCGTCACCCCTTTTTTCTTCATCTTTGCCTTGTTTCAATGATAGTTTATGCTTTGGAACTTTCACGTGTTTTGTTATTTTCCAATACGAAAAGACGCCAGATGTCAGGATGCCAAGTCCAATCAGCCAAGTTACTTGCCGCAAAAGTTTGATGATATCTTGAGCTACAATCAAGTTGGGTGTTGACTCTAGAAGGATATCGAAAACTACGCTTATCATAGAACCGTACCAAAAGAAAGCGGCAGACACCATCACTGGAATGAACAAAGATCTGTCCATTCCTATTCGAGCGAGCATTCGAAGAGTGCTTAAACTTAATATCGTGAGAACAGTTGTCAACAACAGAAAAGCCACATCAAAAACTGAAGCTAGCTCCAACGACTTTTACCCCTTTTGGACGAATATTCTACTGTCAAGATATAAACCATATGAACGTACAATCAATATTTCTGAGAGCCCCTTTCCAAGTCTGTAAGTGGGGTCACGCGCGTATTTCAACCCAGCATTAATTAGTTAATCAATCGAAAGAAAAATCAAAGCTATCAAAATAATCGGTAAAAAAGTGATCCCCTTCACTTTGTGGCGATCGAGGTAAAGTGGTCATTGCGCGCGAAAGATTCTTAGTTGAGTTCTCAATGAATGTATGCATTTTTGGAACATTTCGAACCTTATTTGAAATTCACAATGCTTTTCTACATCCTTCTTAAACCTAAAACGGGAAGACAATTGCAGAAATCCATGCAATGGAACATTATTGGCATCCTTGCTCTCGCAGTAGGGTTGAGTTTAGGGACGACTTTGCTATATAAGAGCGCAGTTTTCAGAATTGGTGAATTTTACGTATATTTAGAAAACTCTTTTATTATAATTTTCTCTATCACGTCTGGTTTCATGTGTTTCGCCTTTGGATTGTTTTACGGACTTTCCCAGCAACTTTCTTGATTCCATCCAAATCATTTGCAAGAATGCAAATCGTGTCGCAGATACACAGGAAAGGCCTAGGGAGATAAGGCAATCTGTGGCGCTCAGGTACATTCTCGTAGTCTCCCACAGTTAGGGTACTTCTCCGTCTTAGCGCGCATATGGAACGTCCCAGCTCTAAGGTGTAGAAGTTGCCACACCATAGTTCTTCACTATGCCACAGTGGAAGCAGAAATGCCAAAGAGCTTCACAAAGAAAAGCTTGAAATGTGACAAGGAAATCCTTTTGGCCTCTGAAGAGTGCCCGTAATGTGGAACTAGGCAGAAGGAGTTAATGAGTCTTGAGTCAACCTGGAAATTCCGCACGGAAAAATCCAAAGATTCCACGCGCCTAACGCGATGACAAACCGCCAATAAATCACTGCAGACCTCTACCTCTTCAAAAAGTAATCAAAAAAGCCAGAGAACACGGTTCAAACCTTTAAAGAAACTCAGAACAAGCTCTAACAAGCACCCTTGAATAACTACGAAGTTGAAACAAAAACGAAAGCTCTAAATACCTTCTTAATCGACGTTCTTTTCTGAAAGAAGGAGTCGGGCCGGTAGTTCAGTCTGGAATGAATGCCTGACTTGCACTCAGGAGGTCGGGGGTTCAAATCCCCCCCGGTCCACAAAATCTAGGTAGCTGTTTTGCCTCTGAAAAAAAGAGGGAGATTGGATGATATCTCCACGAGGTAAGTAGATCTTTCATCCGACCTTCCGCCAAAGGGCAAGAAGAAAGCATAATATATTACATCGCTAAAGACGATTCCTACTTAATCACACGCGTAAGGTGATGTAAATGGTGGCGAGTTACAGAAAATACTTGAAAAACCAAGCCTTTCCTGGCATGACTGAAATGGAAACTGCTCAGATGAAAGGGTTACCTCTCCCTCCAATTCAGAAGCCGTATCCAGAAAATGCAAAGCTCATTGACCTTATTTCTCCAGAACAGTTTAGCATTGGCACGATCCCTCTGATAGACGCTATCAGAAATCGAAGAAGCCGCCGCAAATTCACAAAGAAACCACTCACCCGTGAAGAACTATCGTTTCTGCTGTGGGCTACCCAAGGCGTCCAGAAACTTATACGACAGGGGTTAATCACTCTACGCACTGTTCCCTCTGGTGGTGCAATACATCCTTTTGAAACCTATTTGCTCATCAACTCGGTGAACAGTGTGAGACCTGGTTTGTATCGATATTTAGCTTTAG
>JAOUPS010000005.1 GCA_029879735.1 Candidatus Bathyarchaeota archaeon
CGGTTATCGAAAAAGAGAGGCGCGGCGATTTCCTTGGAAGATGTGTTCAAATTGTCCCGCATGTCACAGATGAAATCAAAGAACGCATACGCACAGTCGCAAAACACTCCGATGTTGATGTTGTCTTAACGGAGGTCGGCGGAACCGTCGGAGACATTGAGGGCTTACCCTTCTTAGAGGCTATTAGGCAAATGCGTTTGAAACAAGGCTACGAAAATACGTTGTACGTGCATATTGCCTTAGTTCCGATACTGGATGTTACGAAGGAGATGAAAACGAAGCCTCTGCAGCACAGTGTTAACGAGTTGAGACGCATCGGTATTCAACCGGATGTTATAGTTGCCAGATGTAAGAAAATGATAAGTTCTGAGGCTTTGAGAAAAATAGCCTTATTCGGGACAATACCTGAAAACGCTGTCTTCTGCTCGTACGATGTCGAATCAATCTATCAGGTTCCACTGATCCTAGACAAGCAAGGGATGGGCCAGTTCATTTGTAAAAGGCTTGGCTTTCCAAAGCGGGAACCCGACTATAAAGAGTGGAGAGAATTTGTGCATGCCATACGGAGTCCGGAACACGAGGTGAAAATCGCTTTGGTAGGCAAGTATGCAGGATTGGAAGACAGCTACGTAAGCATGAGCGAAGCACTGCGAATTGCCGGAGCAACATGCAGAGCAAAAGTCAAGATTCGTTATATGAAAGCTGATAGGTTCGAACAGAATCCAGATGAAGTTGAAATTCTCAGAGATTCTGACGGCATATTCGTCCCGTACGGTTTTGGCCCAAGGGGCACAGAAGGAAAAATATTGGCCATCAAGTTCGCAAGGGAAAACAATATACCATTTCTCGGAATATGCTACGGCTTCCAGTTAGCGGTCATAGAATTTGCACGCCATGTCTGCGGCTTAGAAGACGCAAACAGTACAGAAATTGACCCAAACTCGCCTCATCCAGTTATCGACCTTATGCCTGAGCAGAGAGGAATAGAATACAAGGGTGCCACGATGCGGTTAGGTGCCCATAAAATAATAGTGAAGCCAAACACAATTGCACATAAGCTTTACAAGAGGCAAGAAATCTATGAACGCCACCGTCACAGATTCGAGGTCAACCTTGACTACTTAGAGAAGTTCAGGAGGAACGGCTTAGTGTTTTCCGGAAAAAGTGCGGATGGAAGGAGAATGGAAACTTTGGAACTCCCAGATCACTTCTTCTTTTTTGCTTCGCAATTTCATGGAGAATTCAAAAGCCGCCCAGGAAAACCAGACCCAGAATATTACGGTCTTATTAGAGCATGCTTAGACAGAAAGCTGGGCAAGGCCAAACCTGAATGGTGAGGATTCTATTCCCATTCGATTGTTGCTGGGGGCTTGTGGGTTATGTCATATACGACCCGTGTTGCTTCTGGGATCTCGTTGGTTATTCTCGTTGAAATTGTTTCCAGCACTTTGTGCGGGATTTTCGCGAAATTTGCAGTCATTGCTTCGCGGCTTTCTACAATTCTAAGGGAAACGACGTAGCCGTAGGCTCTTGCGTCGCCTTTGACACCTGTGGCTTTGGTGTTTGTTAAAACAGCGAAGTACTGCCACAAATTCTCTTCTAGCCCGCTCTTCTCAATTTCTTCTCTCACAATCTTGTCTGCTTTCTTCGCTATATCAACCTTCTCTCTGGTTAGTTCTCCAATGATTCTTACAGCTAATCCTGGACCGGGAAACGGCTGTCTGAAAACTATCTCCTTCGGCAGCCCAAGCATTTTGGCAACCTTCCTAACCTCATCCTTGTACAGGTCACGGAGTGGTTCAACTATCTTCTTGAACTTGATCCCTGTGGGTAAACCAGCCACGTTATGATGCGTCTTTATCTTATCGGAAAACCTCCTAAAACCAGACTCGATCCTATCGGGATAAATCGTTCCTTGAATCAGGTATTCTGCGCCTGTTCTTTCTGCAATTTCCTCGAAGACCCGGATGAATTCCTCGCCGATAATTTTCCTTTTCGTTTCAGGGTCAACCACGCCGTTAAGCCTTTTCAAAAATCTCTCTCGGGCATCTACCAACATGAGTTTCATCTTGAACTTCTGAAAAACATCTCTCACAAATTCTGGTTCCTTCTCTCGCATAAATCCATGGTCAACAAAGACTGCTGTGAGCCTTCCGTCTAGTGCCTTTGCTGCGAGCACCGTTGCTACGCTTGAGTCTATGCCTCCGCTCAGGGCTATTATGGCTTTGCCGTCGCCAACATCTCTCTTTATTTCTCCTACTGCTTTTTCTACAATGTCTTCCATCTTCCAGTTGGGCTCGCATCGGCAGACTTCAAAGACAAAATTGCGAAGCATCTGCACGCCTTTTTCTGTGTGAACAACTTCTGGGTGCCACTGCAACCCGTATATCAGCTTTTTCTTGTGCCTGAAAGCGGCAACTGGACAATTTTCTGTGTGAGCTAAAGTCTCATATTCAGAAGAAATGGAGAGAACAGTGTCTCCGTGGCTCATCCAAACTCTCTCTTTTTCGCTTAGCCTTTTCAAAACGCCTACAGGTTTGTCAATCGTGACGTAAGCTATTCCATATTCCCTCTGCCTAGCTGGCTTGACATGTCCTCCAGTCATTTGAGCTATAAGGTGATGGCCGTAACATAGACCTAAAACAGGCAAGCCTAAACCGAGAATCTTCGGGTCAGGTCTCGGTGCGTTCTGCTCGTAAACGCTGGCGGGTCCTCCTGAAAAGACTAGCCCTTTCACGTTGAATCTTTCACTCAGAAGCCTGATTTCCCCCGGCTTTATATCGTGGGGCACGATTTCAGAATAGACTCCATGCTCTCTGATTCTCCTTCCTATAAGGTGGCAGTACTGCCCGCCGAAATCGAACACAAGTATCGTATCATATCTCATCATTGACCCTGTCACAGTAGATATGTAGCTTCGTGACCTTTAAATAAGATAGTTAGGAGAAAAAGTTTCATTCGAAAACGGTAATTTTGCGTCTGTGGTTAAGTTTAAGCCTATCTGGCTGAGTGTTTTTTCGTTTCCTTCGTTCACGAGATGAGTAGTGTGCATCTCACAACCCTTCAGTTTGTCTAGTGCGTCTATGCATTTTCGTGCCTTTTCGTCAGTTACTGCGCTTGCTGCGAGTGCGTTGAGGGTTTCTTTTACATCTAGTGACGTGCTGTTTAACTTCATCCGGTTTTTGAGTTGTATGAGGCTTTGGATTACGGCTGGAGATATCACGTCGATTTCATCTGGTATTTTTGCGATGGTCTTTATTGCATTCAGAATCGTCGCTGATTCAGCGTAGAGTATTGGCGAGTTCTTGCCTGTTACAATTACGGCTTTGTCTGAATCAAAAAAGATTTCTATTGCCGCGCCACAGAACACGCCTTTGTATCCTTTTCCCTCACTTTTTCTCCTTCTAGCGTCTTCCGCCGCTTCTCTTGCTGGCGGGACAACAGAACGGTCTTTGGGCTTAACGCCCGCCTTTTCCACGATTTTTTCCATTCTCTCAAGAGTTTCGTAGAGAGTATTGCCCTCTACGAATTCTCTGTGATACCTGAAATAGCGTCTTACGATCTCTTCCTTACTTGCTTCACGTACCACATCATCATCGATTATTCCCTCTTTAACCATGTTGACACCCATGTCAGTTGGTGATTTAATTTTCGCCATCGGATCGTCTTTATCGACTATCTTATCGATTATTTTTTTCATTATTGCAAAATTTTCCACGTCTCTACTGTAATTGATTGCCGTTATTCCGTACGCTTCTTTGTGAAGTGGGTCTACGATATTATGATCTCCTATGTCCGCGGTTGCTGCTTCATACGCAATGTTTACAGGATGGTTAAGGATTAGATTCCATACTGGGAATGTCTCAAACTTTGCAAAACCGGACTTAACGCCTCGTTTTCTGTCGTTGTAAATTTGCGCCATACAGAATGAGAATTTACCGCTACCTGGTCCAGGTGCAGTGACAACTACGATCTTTTTCTCAGTGTCCACATGCTCTTGCTTGCCGTATCCTTTATCGCTTATGACAAAATCTAAATCTTGAAGGTAGCTCGGTATCTCGTAATGTATGAAAACACGCATTCTCCTATTCTGAAGTTTTTGTTTGAACTTTTTCGCTGTCAATTCGTTGCTGAACCGGTTTATCACCACTGCAGAGACTTCTAGGCCCATCTCGCGAAGATCGTTTATGTCTTTGAGCGTTTGGTCATCATACGCTAATCCAAAGTCTCGTCTAATTTTCCTTCCTTCAATATCCTTCGCACTGACACACTGCACTATTTCAATTCTGTTTCCCAGTAGCCGAAGCATCTGTACTTTTGTGTCAACATCAAAGCCTGGAAGCACGCGTGAAGCATGATAGTCATAACACAATTTACCGCCGAATTCTAGATACAGTTTGTCGAACAGCGAAACACGGTCAAGTATCTTTTTTATCTGCGCATTCAAGTATTTCTTCGTGTCAAACCCGATTTTTCTGATCATCTAACCGCCCTTCCTGCTGAAACAATCAATAGATCTACCTATTTTTCTTGCAACTACAACAACATCGACAACAGCCTACACGTATCGCCTCAACTGCATAAAAACCTATTCGAACATACTAGCGCGCGGAAAATCTGCTGATGCATTTTATAATCCTATTTCTGTGGCGTATTTTTTTAGTCCATCCAAAGCAATTTCGAAGAATTTTTCCCTCGGAACTTCAATTTTCTCGCAGAAGAGAGCTCTTCCTCTGTCTGCTCCTCTCGCGAAATCCTTATCCTTAAACTTCTTCTTCACAGTTTTAGCCTTCACATCCGCCAACTTCTTTGAAGGCATCACCAAGGCACATGCAACCAACAAACCCGAAAGGGCATCACAACAAATCAAAGCCTTCTCCATCCTACTCTCTGGAACAACGCCAGTGCGCTCAAAATTATGAGCCTTTATGGCTCTGGTAACTTCCTCAGAAGCCTTACCCTCCAAAATCTCTCCAGCCAAAACACCATGCTTCTCCCACGCATCTCCTATCTTCTCATAATCAATATCGTGAAGCAGACCAATCAACCCCCAGAGGTTTTCATCCTCTCTAAAATATCTTGCCAGACTCCTCATAATGGCTTCCACTGCAATCATGTGATAAACAATATTCCTTTTCTTGACGTTTCTTTCGACCAAGCTAAGAGCTTCTTCCCTCGTCAACATTAGGACACCTAAACCCTTGATGTGACAGTATTCTTTTATAACTTTCTTCGTTTACCTCGGAATCTTATTCAAATTCTCCGTACATCTGATCTGGACCGAGTATGTCTGGGTATTTCTTCCGTAGCATGCAGCGTGCATCATAGCATAGATGACAGGCGTCAGCATAAAATTCATCGTGTGGCAAACCGAACTTTTCAACTAAAGCCACTGGACCGCCGCGGATTAGAGGTTCCAGAATCGGATTCTCATAGAGATTGTATTCTTCTATTATTTTTGAGAAGGGTTTCTGCCAAGCATTGCCGATGGAAATGCCTTGACAAACATGAACATGCCCTAGAGGGTCAACGTGAACTCTTTCCGGATTAGCAAGTTCTTCGTAGGGACATTTCGTAAATTCACGCCAATGCTTTTTGTCTGCTTCCTCAGCTAATTTGGAGGCGGCTCTTCCCTTGTACATAAGCTCATTTAAACCGACTTTTGCTCCTTCTATCTCCTTCGGGCACGCGGTCTCTGCCTTAGGATATTTAATGGAAAGTATCTCAGCTTTCATGTTCAGACTATTTGCTGCCTTCACAGCATTTTTCACTTCTTCAATTTGCCAGTTTTCTCCGTGGTATAGGTCACTGCTTAAGCTCAATTCAACATTTCTAGCTTCAACCATTGGAAGAAGCCATTCCATAGCATCTTCTGGACAACTGGCCCAGTAACAATTTGAGAGAATCTCCACGTGGAAACCAAGCTTCACAGCCTCCTCAACAGCCTTAACCATAATTGGGTAGTATAGGAAGGGTTCTCCTCCCTCTAATGAAACGGAATCTACGGTTCCCAGCTTCTTTGCTTCCGCCAGTATGTTCTTTATCTGTTTAATAGTGAACACGCCTCTAGCCTTTGGGCTGCCCCAAACAAAGCAGTGGTCACATTCCAAGTCGCATCTATAAGTTAGGAGGAGATGGACACCTTTCAAATTCAATGCCAGCACCGTTTAACATTACACGCTTAATTGTAGTTTTCTGATTTTTAAAATTACTTGTCAATTTTTTGTTAAACAAGAGCTGCATCTTCTCATGAATGTTTGAGAAAAGAGAAATATTTAGTGTCAAGATCAATGACCTCTCTTGTCTCTAGGAACCAGAACAAATCGTGCAGCAGCTCATGGAAAAGGGTTTTCAGAAAAGACAATGGCTTGCCTTTCAGCTTATTGTAGTCCAGGAAGATTTTATGCTCTAATGGAAGATACGCTCCCCAGATGTCTTCATAATAACTGCTGATTTCAGGTCCGTATGGCAGCCATAAGACTTTCGGCAACAATTTCATTTTTACACCTCTAATCTAATGATTTGCAGAAAGAAATATAAATATTGCCTATTTCAGAATTTAGAGGCAAAAATTAAGCATAGAATTTAAAAAAAGAACAAATTGACAAGATTTATGTATCTGACTTGTTGATAAAATTCAGCTAGCATAACGCGCAGATATTTTTCTTGAAGACACTTTCTTCAGTTCTTTCGGCAATTGTATCTTTACTTGAGCTATTATATTGTCAATTGTCTCCTGGATAAATCGTTCAAGAGACAAGCCTTTAGAACTAGCGGTTGCTTCTAGGAACCATATATCTTTATCCGAGATTTTCACTTGAACCTGCTTCATGCTTGTCCCATCCTTTTTAATCTGTCAACAAGATAATTCATGTCGCTGCGATTTCGGAATGTCGGCTGATGAATATGAATTATTATGCTGCGCGCACGCTTTGTTCGTCTTTAGCCTGCCTAAGAGACCTTCACCTCAATCAAGACATGGAGCCTTTCTTAGACGTTCTTTTCTTTCCATACTTTGAATACTGTGATCAGTTCGCTGGTTGCCACGTTTGGTATTTCTCGAACCTTAAGCACTAGGTCCCTCATTTCGTCGAGGGAACCTGCCCCGACCTTCACGATGAGGTCGTTCGGTCCATGAATCTCGTAGACCGCGCTGACCCTTTCATTCTCGACCAGCTGGTTTGCTGCCTCCTCTAACGAGCCGGGATTCACGTTTATCAACATGAAGCCCCGAACTTTTCTGCCCAGAGCCTCCTCGTCAACCACAATAGTATACCTCTTTATGATGCCCGCATCCATCATTTTATTCACGCGGACGTGGACCGTGGCGTCGGATATTCCTAAATCCCTGCCCACCTCTGTGAAGGGTGTCCGGGCATCCCTCCTGAGGGTATCTAAAATTTTGTAATCGATCTCGTCTAGTTCCACACCGAACACCGGCGATATAATAAGATATTCCTATCCTTATATATGTTGGCTTAAGAAGTTCTATAAAAAGCGAAAGGTTTATTAAGAAAATCTTATGCCAATTCCTATTGCGTGTGAAGTGCCGAACTGAAAAGGAGGAGAAAGCCATGTCCAAGAAGAAACCAACAAAGAAGAAGAAAGAGGAAGAACCGGAAGAAGAGGAAGAAGAGCCTGAGGAAGAAGGGTGGTAGACTTCTGCCAGTGAGTGCACTACAAGTGGACGGATGCCTGTGGACAAGAGAAGAGAGCGAAGGCGAAAGCATTAATGAAGTATGAGAGGGAGGTGACTAACGTGCCTGGGAAGAAGAAGCCAGAAAAGAAGAAGCCAGAAGAAAAGAGAGAGTATTAGCAGCGCCTAGAGCCGCGCATTACGAAACTAGAGGCGGAAACCGCCTTGTTCTAAATCCCAATTTTTTGAGCTAAAACTTAAAATCTGCCCTTAAAGTGGTATCTATAAAATGGCTAAATGTCCTGCGTGTGGAAAAGAAGTTGAAACAACGAATAAGCAGTGGAATTTAGGCAAAATTCATGTTAAGCAGTACGAGTGCCGCGCGCGCGATAAAACGCAAAAGGGCGAACTGAAGTGACAAAAAAGGTGAGAGCTACGACTGTTAGCAATAAGATGGCCACAAAGATTCTGAGAACTGTTCCCCACAATAATGCCTTCTACTTCTTTACCGGTATCGAACAGTATAGCGGAAAGTTTGCAGTCAGCCTCGCCGACTTCTGCCAGAAGATAAAGAGAATAGATATAAAATCAGTGGATTTCCACTTCAAACGTCGAGACTTCCAGAAATGGATCAGAACAACCATAGGAGATGCCTATCTTGCAAACGAGATCAACAGAATCAGAGAACTCGTTCAAGGAGAAGAGCTCAGAGGCCAAATACATCAAACTGTAGAGATGCGTTTGACCGAACTCAAGAAGCTGTTAGCTTCTGAAGAATCTTACGTGGAGCACGAATGAGATGCAGTCAGAATGAACTGTTCTTATTGCGGTCATTGGGATAGAGTTTCAGCATGCAAGGTTTTCATTGAACAAAACACTTTTGAGCGCGCGCTGTAGAAAAACTCTTTTAGGTACTGTAGCCGATTCTTAGAAAGGGGACTAATATGAAACTTCCTGAATACGTTACTGTGGAAGAAGTCAAGAGAGTCTGCAAGGAATTGAATATCAGAGATTGGACCACATTGAAAAAACCTGAGGTACTCCCCGAAGAAGCTCGCGCTATACTGGCAGAACTGAATACTGGAGAAATAGAAACATCCATTGAGAATTTCCGGCAGGGGCTCGAAGTCGAACTAGAACATGGGATACGCTACCCGGAGGCGAATGTTACTAATAACCATCCTATCTTAACTGCACAAATCGTTTTGGCACACTTCAAAGAGTCGTGGGATTATTACAAGCGTCTCGAAGTCGCCGAAATAGGAGGTGATCTGCTCAAAGCCGTCGTTAATAAGGACGCCTCGAAAGCCGAAGCTCTATATCGAAAGCTGATCATGGCAAAATTGACTCTGAGCCAAGCAGAATCCGACAAGTTGTGACCATATGCGCGCGCGCTCAGTTGCGCTCTCCGAAAATTCAGATGCTGTACACGCGCTAAACTTCATAACGACTGAAGAACAAATGCTTCAGACCCTCAACGAGGAAGAAGTAACAAGCCAGTATTCCAAAGATTAGCCCCAAGAACCATGAGGGTGGACTGACAAATTCGAAAAACAGCCCAAGAGGAGAGTAGACGACGAAGAGAGTCATTGAAGCCATGATGACGGAAGCCGCGATCAGAAGATTGCTGGGTCTTGACTTGTAGAACCTTCTTCTTGTTCTGATCGAAAACGTGACCAATATCTCGGACATCACCGACTCTATGAACCAACCCGTTCGGAAGAGTTCAGGACCTGCTTGAAGCAAGTATACCAGAGATGAAATCGTGACGAAGTCGAAGATGGAGCTGATCAGACCAAAGAACAGGGCGAATCTGGCTATTTGTCCTATGTTCCATCTTTTTGGGGTTCTCAAACCTTCCTCGTCAAGGTTGTCAGTCGATATCGTGAGAAGTGGCGCGTCAGATACCAGATTCGTTAAAAGTATTTGAGACGGCAAAAGTGGTATGAACGGAAGGAACAAAGATCCTATTGCCAATGTGAACATGTTTCCCAAGTTCGCGCTTATGGTATTCATGATATATTTGGTCATGTTGCCAAAGGCCTTTCTTCCCTCAGCTACTCCGTCAGCAATAACGCTCAAACTCTTTTCCAGCAAGATTATTGAGGAAGCTTCTTTGGCGACTTGAACTCCTGAGTCAACAGATATTCCTGCATCAGCTAACTTCAGGGCTGGAGCATCGTTGACTCCGTCACCGAGAAATCCCACTACATGACCGTTTTTCTTCAAGGCTTCCACTATGGCGTATTTCTGCTCTGGAGTCACTCGTCCAAAAACATCATTCGCTTCCACGGCTTGGCGAAGCTCGCCTTCTTGCATGTTTTCGACATCTACTCCTGTGAGCACTCTTCCTCCGAACTCGATTCCCAATTTACGGCAAACATCTGCCGTTATGACAGGATCATCCCCACTGAGAATCTTCAATTTTATTCCAAGCGCTTTTAGTCTGGAGATGGCGGGAGCAGCGTCTTCCTTAGGCGGGTCGGAGAGGACGAGTAGTCCGACGAAAGTCAAGTCCTTTTCATCTGCGACTGAGTAATTCGATTTCTCCTCGATTTTCTTACACGCCAATGCTATCAGTCTGTTTCCAGCTTGCCTATACTTTTCGATGAGCGAATTTACCTCTACAGCTGCCTGCGCCATAGATTGAGTTTCTGTTTCATTGCCAACCGCAGTCGACACGTTGAGGATTGCTTCAGGTGCTCCCTTTGAAATTAAAAGTCTGGAGGCATCACTTTCGACTACGACGCTCATTCTCCTTCTGTTGAACCCGAATGGAATTTCATGGATGCGCGTAAAAGCGGTGAGAATCGCTTCATCGAATTTCTCCTCTCGGGCATGATCCCAGGCTGCAACATCAATGGGGTTGCCGAGTATTCTGTCTCCCTCAACCACGGCTGTATTGCAGAGAAGCGCGAACTTGACTAGTTCCTTATCAGAATGACCCTTAGGATCAACAACGTTCTGAACCTTGATCTTATTTTGGGTCAATGTTCCAGTCTTATCAGTGCAGAGTACGTCGACATTCCCCACATCCTCTATTGCTTCAAGCCTTTTGACTACGACCTTCTTCTTGACTAGTCTGATTGCCCCTTCAGATAGTCCGACAGTGATCACTACGGGCAAGGCTTCGGGTATTATGCCCACTGCCAAGGCTAATGAGAATATCAGCGAGTCTAAGACGCCGTGACCTAGAACCGAGTTAACCAAGAATACGAATGCCGTCAACAGCAAGATTATTCTCACGAGGAAATTCCCGAAACTAGCAATGTTCTTTTGAAAGTCAGTTAGTGGAGGTAGTAAGGAGAGTCTTGATGCTACATGACCGAACTGTGTCTTCTTTCCAGTGGCAACAACTACTCCCATCCCAGCGCCATTCATCACCGTAGAGCCCATCAAAGCCATATTGGACAGTTGATGTGGTAGCGGTTTGTCCAGCTCCACTGATGCAGTGTTCTTATCGACAGCCATTGACTCGCCCGTCAGTACTGATTCATTCGTTTGGAATTCGTCAACGTCCAGAAGCCTGATGTCTGCCGGAACAACGTCACCTATCGCTAGGTAGACAACATCTCCAGGCACTAACTTGCTAGTGTCAATCACGGCTTTCTTTCCATTTCTGACAACCATTGCGGTATAAGATAGATACCTTCTGAGCTCATCTACGGCTTTCTCCGATTTGTGCTCTTGAGCGAAACCCAACACGGCATTGGCAAGCATGATGGCGACTATGATAACCGCCTCAGTAATTTCTCCCAAAAAACCAGCTAGTGCTGCAGCAAATATAAGCACATAAACTAGAGGATTCTTGAACTGAGACACAAAAATGCTGAACGATGTTCTGCGTCCAGCGGAAGGAATCTCGTTCAGCCCATATTCTTCAAGTCTATGCGTAGCTTCTGTGTCATCGAGTCCCCTTTCTGATGTATTGAGCGATCTAAGAAGCTCCTCTTTCTGCGATTTCCAGTAGTTGAGTTCCTTGGGTTCAGACATGGATCTGTACTCAGCTGACAGAGATTAATATAAGAGTCAACCGTCTATCTTCTTTAAGATTGCCTTACCATTCTTCCTCCGCTTAAAAATGGGAGTTTGCGGGGAAAAGATTTGGGGAGATATCACCCCGGTGTAGCGTGCGCGCTCACGCCAAATACTAACACTTCTCTCCTAACACTTTTATAATTTTGCGAAACATGAAACGCGCGCGCTCTTTATAGTTACAAAAAAAGGAGGCGTTGGATTCTGTTTTAGAATCTACATTTCCATTACAACTCGCATCGCATCTTCAGTTGTCGCGCGTGCACGCGGATGCGTCAAGGTTCACTCAAAACTGGATTTCACCTTACAATCATAATGTTACAGAACGCTTAAATATTCATGGAGGCGTTGAAAATCTCCATTCTTCAACATTAGAATGATTGATATGAACTTGTCAAAGACGATATTTAAAGGATGCTTACAGTACAGTCTACGGCGATAGTTTATGTCAGCAATGCCAAAATTTGAAATATATAAAGATGCTGCTGGAAAATTCAGGTTCAGATTGAAGGCTCCTAACGGTGAAATCATAGCTTCTGGCGAAGCCTACGAGTCAAAAGACGGTTGCAAGAACGGAATAAACTCCGTTAAGACCAACGCTCCAAAAGCAGAAATCGTTGACATGGCGCAATAGAAAATTCTCCAGTCACAAGACTGGTATCCCCCATTTTTAGATAATCACACACATTCAGTTAAGAAGGTCAACAAAGTGGAATACAAGATTGGTAAACATCGATATTGCCCAAAATGTGGTAGTGAGAGGGCAAAAATCGTCTGGATAAGTAAAGATGGGAATACAATTGCTGTTCAGTGTCCGACATCAGGATATCAACACAAAGAAAGAGCTGTGATGCTAATTGACACGAGTCCAAGAAGAGAATCTGATGATTTAGAGCCATAACTTTAGCAGTTTGGTTTTGTTGTGACTGCTACTTTCGTCAGCTTCGATCTTGATATCTGAGATAAATCGCATCTTTCTTTCAAGAGAGTCTCTAATGACTGGCAAACCAAATGACATTAGCACAATCCTACGATACAATGATGACGCGCTCTCTCTCTCTTCTAGTCTGTCTACGACTACCACTTGAAACTACTTTCTATAGCGGAGAAACCAATCGGGTTCTATGGCTTGTAGTGAAAAAAAGGTGTTAAGAAGTTGCTTATTAAACCGGAACTAGCTGCCCTTGCATTCTGGGATTCCTTTGATTCCTTCTCTTGTTTTGCTTAGTGTTATTACGTCTCCAAGCCCTTGGATTAGCTTGACTGGTAGACAGATTGTTATGTGACCAAGAACAGGTTTTTTGAATCCTAACTCATTTGTTGCATCTTTAGTTAAGTCCACATATACATGGGTTATTTTCCATTGATCGTCCATTTCAGCTCCTGAAACCTTACCGACATTGAAGGCATCCGTAGTGATCACCTTTTTTCCATTAATTTCACTTACTTTAACCATTCAATCACCATACAGAAATAAGATCTGCCAAGCAATAAAAGTTTAATCTACTGACTTGTAGAAGAAACTTCGATTAGTGAACGAGACTGGACACTCAAACCTTCCATCTCCAGACAACTTTCCACACCTCTGATACAAAACAAACACCTTCGGTTCTGCCTATCGGAAGGTTGGAAAGTGGAAGGCTGTGTATGTGGATCAGATGTTAACCCCCAGGCAAAACTACACGCTTGTAATGTAGACGTTTAACGCTAGTACGAAGATATATTGGACATTTGTTGTTACTACTAGTCTTTCAGTTAACCCCATTATTTTGGTTCCAACATTTTTTGATGCCACTAATCCAGTGACGACAGCCACAATGAACGTTACCAGTGAATATGTACCTAGCCACTCCCATCCACTTGTATTGCTTAATCGATAACACATTGCTAACATTCCTACCATCATTAATATTGCCATGACCATTACAAGCTTGAAATGCATTTTCGCTCTAGGCGATTTCATCTCACCTCCTTCATCAAGAGGAAAGAATAATTCAACAACAAGTTCTATTAAATAAGCTAATAAGAAACAGGCTGGACCAATTATCAAACCCTGTCCACCATCAATAGCCCAATGTAGAGTGCTGAAGAATATGATTACCAAAACGACATCCGTGACATGCATAATACCAAATAACCTTTTGTTAGGAGCCCCAACTGCAAGAAGGGAGCTCACATCATCACGAATATGACTGTAACCGGGCTGCAATAATCCACCGAGAATCCATATCATTGTGTACAGGATTGGCCCAATCATTCCACCTATTGCAATCAACTGCTGAATATTCATACTAATTTCCCCGGGGTATCTGCCAGATCATTAGCTTGATTTACCAACGTTGAACCTTAGAAAGCAAAAAAGTTATTATCATTTTCGGGAGTGACAAAACGATTTTTCGTTCATATGTCCAAGAAATGATACTACAATGCTGACTGTGGGTGCACTCATGGCTTGTGGAAGAAACTTCAATTGAATTCTAAGAAACTTATTCTCTACTTTCGATATTTTCCTTTACAGCCTTTTTTCTTTTCTTCTTGAACACAGAAATCCAAGGGCTACCGAAGTGCCTTTGCTCTTTTTTAGTGGTCCTTCTGCGGTCTTTGAACTTGCGAACGAGGACAGTAAATGAATTTTGTGATATCCTTTTGATTGTCTCCTCGATCTTTCGTTCTTCCAGAAGGGTCTTCATCTTCTAATCCTCTTTTCTTCCGATTTTTCCTTACCTTACCATTGAATTCTAATTAGTTCTATTGATTTAGCCATAACTTTCTTGCATTTCTCACATTTAGAAACTTGTAAAGGTTGATATATTGAAATATGCCCTTTTTCGCTATAGTTATAGTGGTTGTCAGTTATAATTAACTTGAGAGGTGCAAACATGTCTGGAAAAGTTAATTTTATTGAGGTCAAGCTAGAAGAACCATGCAGATATTGTGGGAGGAAAAAACTGAAGGAAAGCGAGAAATTTTACAAAGTATTCATCGAAGACACAGACACTGGAATAGTGGTTTGTGAACTCTGCAAAGGAGGTTTTAATACTCTTATCGTAGAGGGTTCAGAAAAAACTCACGCAACACATTTAACATTTTATATAAAACGTACACTTTTAGAATTCAGAGAAAAATTACCTGAGACAATAAGAGCAGATTTGGATTCTGCGATGGAAAACTATAAAAACGGAAGATATTCTACAAGTTTCAGAAATATTGGTGTAGTCGCAGAATGGTTAACCGAGAGATTATTCACTAAGAAATTTGGAAAACAACTAGCAAAAGAAACTCCTAGATGGGAAGATAGGCTAGGCAAATTATTGCATCAGTCAAGAAGGAACAAGAAAATCCCAGAAGAGACAGTAATATTTCAATTATTCTCTTTGAAGTGGTTGAGGAACAGAGTTGACCATCCTTCTGAATACAAAATAACTGGGGAAGACGTTAGATTAGGACTAATATCAATCATGTATCTATTTCATCAAACCTCTTCATACAATCTAATCTAGAAACTTGAATGGTTCATAATTGGAATCAAAACTTTAACCTTAGGTTCTGGATTAGGCTGTTCGCGCGCGCGTGCCCACGTGGCTGCTGGCAAAACTAGCAGGCGAAACCATAGGCAAAAAACTAGACATGAAAAAACTCTTCAACACTTTCATGAAAGAAGGCACAGGCAACATGCAAGCATTCCTAAGACAGGTCTTCAGAAGAAAGTAAGTGACGTTTTGCAAATGCAAGTAGCCATATAGTCAAGCTAATAAAAGATTTATCTGAATGTTGCACTTCTTTCTTTTTTGCAGGAGAATCGTCTGATGGGTAGGGGAAAAAAGCGAAGTCCTCAAGAAAGATACAAGAGATATAGTGAATGGATAAGTAGCGATGATAAGAAAGAGGAACTAAAGAAATGGCTTGAAAAAGCTGGAATACCACTTGAACTACGAACAATCAAATTTCTGGAAGAACAAGGGTATAGATGTTCGACTTATCATTGTCAAGATCCTGATACTGGAAAATATCGTGAATTAGACATTCATGCATCCAAAACAAATATACGATCTTTCAAGGTTGGAAAATGTGAAATAGTATTCAATGTTCTGATTCTTGCAGAATGCAAGTATTCACATAATCTTGATCTTTTGGCCTTTGAAAGCATGGACGGCTATTTTCCTGCTTTTCCAGTGATTTTCCCCAGAGAACGTATATTAGGAGCCTTTTATCACAATTTTGAGTTTCCAGTGATTATTAGAAAAATTGCTGAAACAGATGTTTATAATTTGGCAAGCCGGGAGAATTTTCAAGACAAAAAGACTCATGAAGCTTGTGAAAAGCTAACATTTTGCTTCAGTTGTATGTATGAACGAATAAGAAAGAGATTCGGAGTTTTTTTCGATAAATATAGGTTTTCGTTTGAGAAACCATGGCTCAATTATATGAGCAAAGGTCACCCAGTAAGGGACAAAAGGGCTCTTCAAAGGAAAATTCGCGAGTTTCTCAAAGAGAACTTCAAGGCTGAAGAACTGCTGACTTTGATCCGGTATTTTCCAATTCAGATAGGTTTCCCGCTGATGATAATATCCAAAGATAGAGGTTTAATAAGAATAAAATGCGATATGACGACTGGTCAAATAACTGATTTTGAAGATATTGGCTACGGTATCCATCCATACGTTTCAGAGAATGCCGACAAATATGACAACATTCTGCATGGATTTTTTGCTTTTCCCATAATAATCTGCAATCTAGCGTACTTAGATGATTGTTTAGGAACTTTGAACAAAGGAATAGAAAAGATTGCGAGTTATGTCGAAACATTACTTCACAATGATCCTTATGCAATAGCAGAACAAGTTTTGGAAGAAATATACACAGAACACCTGTATTTGCGTACATAGCGTGCGGAAAGAGGTATTTCCACAGAGCTAAAATAATAGTTCTAAGAAACCTACACCGGCAAAAGAAAGGATTGCCCACACTTGAAGAGGAATTAATGACGCAATATGGAGCGGAATGCTTAGGATGCTATTCAAAAAGCACCTCATCATTTATCCGCATAACAAGCCGGTTCGAACAGAAACTTGGTGAAATAAGCCTGGAAGACGTAAAGAAAGAAGGATACAGCAGCCTAGAAGAGTTTCGCAGGGCATGGGAAGAGATATATGGACCAGGAAGCTGGGATCCTGAGCAGACCGTGACTGTATACGAATTTGAGATTGTTTCATCCAATTCAGAAGTGAGTTAGGAATCGTCTAATTTTTAACACGTCTTTTTTGCGTTTGAGTCACCTTGTTCCAAGTCAACTTCTAAACAGGTTGGAGGAGATCTCATCTCGAATCAATATTTTGGGTTCATAATGTTTAATTACAATATGCTATCGTTTGAAACGGCATAGAAACACGTAATGGCATGTGTGCTAACCAAAGGCGAGAGTTGATGTATCAGTCTTTAAAGTTTGATGAAAGCTTAGATTATGTTAGAGATTTGGAAGCCGGCAATCACTGTGTATTCTTTTATAGGGACTCACATGAGAAGCATGAAGTGCTCTTCAGCTTTTTGCAAGCCGGTTTTCAGAAGGGCGAAGGAGCGATTTACATTGCAGCGCAAGAAACTCCTGCGAAGATCCGCAAGAGCATGAAAGATTTCGGGTTGAAGGTGAAGGCCCTTGAAAAGGACGGTGCGTTGAGAATCTTCAGTTATGATGAGTGGTACATAATTGATGGCGAAGTGAACGCGGCACAGATATTAGAGTCGGCAAAACGTGTCTTCGATGAAGCAATTGAGATTGGGCTTAAAGGAATACACGGATGCGGGGAAGCCGCATGTTTCTTTGAACACAACAAGGAGAAAGAGTTGCTGGAGTACGAGCTTATGATAGGTAAAAAACTTGACCTTCCCGTAACCGTGCTCTGCGCTTACGACGTGGACCATGTCAAGTCGCTTGATGAAAAGCTATTTTTCAATTTGATCAAAGCGCACGGACCAGTTGTCACCTCTAGCTTCTCGCAGGAAATAAAGTTCGAAAACTTCTTTCCCAAAATAACGGGCAACGTGCTTGAAACCATCTTTGGAAAGGCGGGTAAAAAAGCAATTCTAACAATGCTCGATGAGAGCTATTCAATCACACCACAGAGAATTGCTGAAGACCCTGACTCCCTCATTGAAGGACTAGAAGAACTAATCGGTTCTGGAACACAAGTCATCACAAAATCAATAGCAACACAGATGCATTCCAAGATGGGAATAACACAAAGTCAAATCAGACCTAGAAAAAAGAATTGAAAACCTAGAAGAACAGCTAAAAGTTGAGTTACTGCCGATCTCGCCAAAACAGATAAACTTTCGACTGAAGAAGCAAACCTGCAATCTTAATTAACTTCGCTATCTTCGTTGAGTCTGCATTCTTCACACCTTCAACATAGTCGGCTTTTCTCCTATAAGGTTAATGAACTCGATTATACTTTATTGCATAAACTTCTACAGGTCTCTGAATTTCAGTGAGCAAAGAAAAAAGGGAAAATGTGGGCTATTCATACCACATTAGGATGTCCGAATCGCAATAGAAACTCACGCGTGAAGGACCGCCTACTTCATAATAGCGAATCTTCAATGTGTGAAATCCTTGGGTGAGGTATATTAGAGCACTTTTTGTTCGGTAAGAGCCTTGACTCCAGTTGTCCAACTTCAAAATGTCGTCGATGTAAAACCTTGCACCATCATCACTTCCTATTTCAAAAGTAAATGGTCCATCCCTTCGCATTTTTACTTGCATGTATGCTTCGAAACCTACGTAGTCATCATATCCTAAGAATATAGTTCCGGTTCCCCAATTGTAATCAAATGTAGAGCAGAATACTGACGTTCCAATTACAGCACCCCACTCCAAGTCACCTGTCAAAGTTCTCCAATGAACATCCCACTCTGCAAAAGCGACTGGAGGTCCTTGCTCTCCTTGCGGTCCTTGAAGTCCTTGGTCTCCTTTGTCACCTTTATCACCCTTGGGTCCTCTTGCCCATTGCATAGTAACAAAGATAGAGATGAGACTTGAAACTAGAATCGCGATAATAAGCCCGACTACGAATGTTGTTCTTGAGATTCCTTCAGACATTTTCTCATCCTAATCGAGTTATGGATCTCTTCTCTTAAATCATTTATCCAATCTATGGTGTTACCATACCTTATCTTGCCAATGTGAAAATACGGATGGGTCAACACAGCAAGCTAACATTCATATGAAATGCCTAATGCCCATTCGGTTAAAGTATAGTTTATTTGAATAAAAAGGATAATAGCTATCTCTTTTATGATGCGTTAGGCAGCGCGCGCTGGTATACTGTAACTATCTGGGTCGCAGAATATTTGTAGAAGGCAAAACTCGCTGTTCACTTTAACTCTCCCCTTTTTTATGGTTTCAAAACTCATAAAGTTCATATGTGCTGAATAGGCTGGAACGAAGTATGGAGAAACAAAAACCATAGTAAAGCTGAAGTCTTAGTAATCGAACCCTATCAAATCGTGGAAGAGGAAAAGAAGGAATAAAAATGACAAAGAACTGTTACGTATACGTAACGTGTGTGTGTGAAAATGAGCATCAAAGTGAGAGAGTGGCTTAAGGCTTTAGGGCTGTACGACCAAACCACACATGAAGACCGGCTTGAAATAGACGAGGAAGTTGAAAACAGAACTGGCGTTGACTGTGACTACGCGATAGAAAGAAAGATGATTGACAAGGAAGAGTTCAAGCGAATCGTTATGCTGGTTCTTCGCCGACGGAAACAAGCTCTAGAAAAAGTCCTTGACAGGATGGCTAAAGAAAAAGTAATCGTGTAATGTGGGAAGAGGAAAAGAAGGAATAGAGTTTTGTTCTATAACATTCTTCCAGTTGAATGATGCCTTCAGACACAAGCTTTTTGCGTCAGTTAGGCTCCATAGTTTGGTGTAGTGGAATATTTTAAATGTACAATCGTGCACAATAGTTGAGGAGATTTGAATGCCAACTGCATTTGTGTTGATAAACGCGGATATAGGTTTAGAATTAGATGTGCTAAGGGATTTGAAGAAAGTTGAGGGAGTTTATGAGGTGTTCGCTGTTTACGGAGTCTACGACATAATTGCAAGAGTTAAGGCGGACACGATGGACAAGCTTAAGGAAATCATAACTCAGCACATTAGAAGAATTGACAAGGTCAGATCTACATTGACACTGATAGTTAGCGAGTAGTCCTCACGCCGCCAGTTGAAAAGGAGAAAGGAAGGGATAAACTGTGAGAGACATTGAGTTGAAAGTGCTTTCTGAATTGATGAAGAATAGTCGTAGAAGCGACAGGGAATTAGCAAGAGCCATGAAAAGCTCTCAACCCACAGTCACCAGAGCGCGAAACAAGCTTGAGCGGGAAGGATACATCAAGGAATACACGACTATTCCTGACTGGAAGAAGATTGGATGTGATGTCTTAGTGGTTACGTTCGCTCGCATAGACGCGCTTGTATATCAGAAAATGAGTCAAAAGGAAGGCTTCAGGGATGAGATACGCGCTTTTCTGCACAGAAATCCAAGCATAATCTTCGCCACCTCAGGAAGTGGTTTTGGAATGGAACGAATGATAATCTCAATCCACAAGAATTACTCAGAATATGTGAAACTCAAATCTGAAATGACAGGGAAATGGGGAATGGTAGCCAAAATAGAGTCTTTCGTCGTTAGCTTAGAAGGTGACGACATGATCCTACCTCTATCGCCCAGAAATTTCGCTGACAGATTGAAAAAACAGAACTTCAAACAATGACATGCTACAACCAAGCCGGATACCCAACCTCAAGATCAGAAATTTGAACCTTTAGTAAGTGATACTATCCCAATTCTAAAGGAAAAATTCAATATCTACAAGCTAATAGTTTAAAAAGCGCGCGCGCTTCGCTGGTTTGAGCGTGCAGAAAGGTTTAAGACTATTAGAACGTATTCGGTTTGATTTGTCGGTGATACTTTGAAAAGAGCAATTGCCTTGGTGGCGCACGATAATAAGAAAGCTGCTTTGGTGGAATGGGCTGACTTCAACAAAGGAACATTGGCTCTTCACAACTTATACGCAACCGGAGGAACCGGGATAAAAATCATCGATAAAACTGGTCTAAATATTGCTTTACTTAAGGACGGATCTCATGGAGGAGACATGGAAATCGGAGCTTTAATCGCTAACGAGAAATTGGATTACCTGATTTTTTTCTGGGACCCTCTAGAATCTCTTCCTCACGATGTCGACGTTAAGGCCCTCCTTAGGATAGCCGTCTTGTATAATGTGCCAACTGCATGCAATAGAGCAACAGCAGATCTAATAATCTCGAGTCCGCTATTCCAAAGTGAGGGATACAGGCCTCAAAAGGAACAAGCCAAAAAGTGATTTGCGCGCGCATCGCGCCAAGTTTAGCGAGCGTGCGCCGACGGGTGGCCGAATTGAGGCGACTAAATGCCAAAAGAAGAAAAATGGAAATGTCTCAACCCAAAATGCGGTAAGTTGTTTGTGCCATACGTCGTTGAGGAACAATACGGACGTAAAGTCTATTCAACCATATGCAAAAAATGTAAGAAGGAGCTTGAAAAATGACAGCGTTGAAACTTGGATGTTCAGCTTATCGACCATAACAGTCATTATTTTTGCGGTCGTAGTCACGGTTCTTATCCGTGTTAAAAATCAAGTTTCTAATAATAGAAAAAGAAGGGAAGAGTTTCGTTCTATAACATTCTTCCAGTTGCGCGTGTTCAGAACTCCGCTTCTTTTTCTGTTTTTCAACACTCAAGTTTTTCGTTCAGTTAGCTATAGGGGTAAAAGCGTCAAATATTGAAGTGTTGAATGTCACGGTTTGCAGTCTATCAAGCTTCGTTAGATCCATAGCTTTTCAAAACACGGCTTGTGAAAGTAACGCGCGTGCGCATAATAACATACCAAGTAGCAACAAGTCTCTCATTTTCACACACTTGAAGTCTTGTGATGATAAGTAAATGATATACGTTTCCGGGAATAACTAGTGGATATGCGGGAAAGAATTAAGCAGGTTTCACAGTTTGCCCACGATTATCTCATGGAAACCGGCAAAGATCATGAAGGTGAGCCGTGGGGACCGAAATATCGTTGGGAACACACCTTGCGTGTTGCTCATTGGGCTTGGATTTTGGCAAAGGAAGAAAAAGCTGACATTGAGAAAAATGTGATAGCGGCGCTGTTTCATGATGTTTCACATTTTGTTTCAGAAGATTATCGCAAACACGGTGAGAAAAGTGCAGAAATAGCTATGGATTTCATGCTGAAAGTAGGTTTTCCTAAGGATTTTGCTGAAGATGTCTCATATGCTGTAAAAAGTCACGTTGGAGAGCGAAACCCGAGGACGGTTCAAGCTAAGATATTGCAGGACGCTGACACGCTTGACAGATTTGGACATTTCAGAATTTTACTCTTTGGAAAAACAGCTGACCTTTCAAATCTAGAAAAGGTGAAAACAGAAATCCAATCTTTTTTGGAATATCTCGAAAAGATTGAACGTGGTGAGTTTGGTCCCATGTGGACTGAGACAGGAAAAGAAAAAGTTGAGGAATTTATCAATGTTTACAAAGCTGTCTATGGTGAGATTCTCTCTGAAATAGAGAACACTAAAACTCCTGAAACTTATGTTTAACACGATAGCGCGCGCTAAATCTATCGCTCAACCACAACTTTCCCACTCGGCAATACAGCTGCTACATGCCAGCCGTCATTCAAATACTCTTCAAGCTCTTGCTCGCTGACGATACGCTGGCAGTCAACCTGTCCGCCGTTAGTTTCAGTTTCGGGCTCGGTTTTCCGCTTACCTATAACCTTACCCATCTTCTCCGTTAAGAACTTAGCTTCATCTTCGCTTGTCATTGGACGCTTTGCCTTCTCTCTTCGTAATAATGCGTCTGGATTTAATCCTGCAGCTTTAAGCATTTCATAAGCCATTCGCTTCTGAGTTTCAACACTTGTACCTTCAGTAGTGAAGCATGTTTGAGCCATGGCTCGCTGATAATCTTGTCCTAAACTGTCGGCTGAGACATAAGCTGCTTCATGTATTTTCTTGCCGACAATCTGCTTCCATTTGGACTCGCTCATTACTGAGCTTAACCTGTCGATCAGAAACTTTCGTAAACAATGAAACCTGACGTTTTTAGTGCCTGTGTCTATTCCTGCTCTCTCTGCCACACGTTTGAGAGTTCGCGTAATGGTGATGTTTCGCTTGAAGTGTAGCATTCGTGTGCCTGCATTTCCGTTTTCCCTTTCAAGTTTGGCGATCATCAATTTGACAATTGGCAATGCGTCTCTGTCAATGAAAGGAAAAGCTGAAACATCTTCTTTCTCTGTTGCGTATTCACCAATGCTGATAGGAACTTCACGATCTAAGTAAGGTTTTAAATCTCCAATGCTTAAACGTGTAAAGTCTCCAGCTCGTAAGCCGAAACTTTTACCCGCTAACACTATGTACTTCTCTTCAAGACTTGCCACGTCACACATTCTCTTTAAGTCTTCCAATGAAAAACGGTAGTCTTCCGTTTTACGCTTGGCACTTGTCAGTCTTGTGCTTTCTCGCCTTCTAAATTGCAATGGAACTCGGTGAAAACTAAAGAACGCACGAACAGTAGCAGCAGCAGTCTTTGCCGTGTTTTCACTTTTTCTTTTAAGCATCCAGTTTTTGAATTCCATCACTCTTTTTTCCCATGACCATTCTTTGTCATTTCTTCGACTTTCAAGAATTTGGTCGCCAGTTAAACTTGTGAATTCTAGGAAGTATTGCCATAAGCATTTGTAAGTTATCCGTGTGCTTCCTTCATAACTGTTTAACCATTCTTCTGTTGCTTTATCCATTTCGCTTTGCCACCTCTTTTCGTGTTTGTTTACATGTGATGAATGTATCTCGCCATATTTAAATGTTGTATAAAGTGATTTTAACAATTAGTTAATTGTAGTTAAATCTTGACATAGAGGAAAATTATGGCAGAAATGGGTAAAATATATTAGTTATGCTGAAGCCTTTTGGTTTCATCGTTAGGTGTAGGCACGCATGGCTTCGAAGAGATTTCAAGTCACTTGGAAAACTGTTCTGCTGCCAGTGGTAGGCTTATTAGCTTTCTTTTTGTATCTTTACGTCTTTAACGTGGACATTCCAAGGATAATCAAGACCGCTCAAGGCATCGACTTTTCTATATATTTCTTGGCGATTGTTGCAGTCGTATTACAAACTTTTTTCTTCGCTCTGTCTTGGCGTTCTCTGCTGAGCTTTCTTTCCGTGAAACTTTCCGTTGCAAGATCCTTTCTTTATGTTTGGTTTGGGATTTTTATGGATGTACTGATTCCCGCGGAATCCATAAGTGGGGAGATTTCAAGAGTGTATCTAGTTACGAGAGAGCAGAACGGAGCAGGCGGGAAGGTTGTCGCTTCACTCGTTGTTCAGAGGCTCATTGGTATGGGCGTAAACGTTGTGAGCTTATTCATAGGCATACTCGCCTTATTCTTTAGAGGCCACGTTAATAGCCTTGTGCTTAACTTAACACTGTTTATAATAGTTGTGACCACAATTTTTCTAGTGCTACTGATTCTTTTGTGTGTCAAGGAGAAGTGGACGCTGAAAATTATTGATGCTGTGATAAGATTTGTGGAATACGTTGGTCGAGGAAGATGGAGACTTACGAAGGTTAGACAAGAAGTGATTAAGGCGGCGAGAATGTTTTACAGTTCGATGAAGGAGTTTGGACGTGCTCCAAAAGCCCTTTTCAAGTCTTTGTTTTGGAACATTCTTTCATGGCTTCTAAGTTTAGGAGTATCATACTTCGTGTTCTTATCACTAGAAGAAGCAACAGGGTTTTCAATTCACTGGAGTGTGATAATTATAACATGTTCTATAGTGACTGCTGTAAAGGCTATTCCTTTAGGTGTGCCGTTCGAGGCTGGACTGCCTGAAATAACAATGTCAACATTTTACATTTTGTTGGGTGTTCCACCTGACGTGAGTGCAACGGCAACCATTTTAACTAGGCTCTTGACGATGTGGCTTAGGTTTTTCATAGGATTTGCTGTTCAGCAATGGCTCGGGATAGAAGCCATGAGGGTGATGAGCACGAATAATAAAGCGGTCACATCTAAGGCGGGAAAAACCTAAATTTTGTCTTACCTAAATTTTTATTGAAGATGTCTTAGATGTCGGTGAAGATAGAAGGGATCTCAACAAAACATTTGGATAGGCTGCATGAAATTGAAATGGAATGTTTTGAGAAGGAAGCATTTACAAAACAGCAAATTGCCTACTTGTTGACTGATCATAACTCTACGGGCTTGATTGCTGAGTTAAACGGCGAAATTGCGGGTTTTGTAATAGGTAAAATACATCGAGATAGGAAATCAGCAACTGGACATGTACTTACGATAGATGTTTCACCCAAGCATCGTCGAAAGGGAATAGGACTGAGGCTTTTGCAGGAAATCGAAAGAATATTCAAGGATAAAGGTGTTAGAGTCTGTTTTTTGGAAGCGCGAGAAGATAACATTGCAGCGTTAAGTCTGTATCGAAAATTTGGATACGGAGAAGCTGGAAGGCTTGAGAATTATTATGGAAATGCTCATGGAGTACGTCTCAGAAAGACGTTAACCTAACTTCAATAGGTTTAACTTGGTTTTTTCGTCAAAAGCCCTCCGCAGTTTCACTCCGACACCTTCGACTATCACAAGTTCTGCTGTTGCGCCAACAAAGGAACCTTTCATTAAGTGGCCTCCGAAGGCTTCGCTCTTCTCGTTTGAAACCACAATGTGGGGGTGAACAACTATTTCGTCTTTCTCGTTCACCGCTATGTTACCCATGCATGAGGCTATTTCTAGGGGGCCATCCAGTTCTATAGGTTTATATTCTCCTTCCTTGTAGTATCCTAGAACCGCCCTTTTCAAGCTTCCAATCAAAATGAAGACTCCCGCTTTTACATCGCTTTCTTCAACTCTTTTCTTAACGGCTTCAGCCAAGTCTTCGTCTTCGAATATGCGGGAAAAACAGATTCTCCCAACTTGTCCTTTAAGCATGTTCTCGTCTCCATGCACTCTTAAGCAGATTTCTCATTTAAATCTTAGCAGGACTCTGACTGTTTGAAGGCAAACCCTAAAATCATCGAATGTAAAACCATTAGTCAGTGAAGAAACGTTGACGGGTAGGGAGACTAGCGAAACACGAAGGCTTGTCAGAGCCATTGTTGTTCTTATTCGCAACACCACTTGGAAATGTGGCAGACTGGAGCGTCTGATTGTAAGCTACCTTAACAAAAAGGCCAGAGGGTTTGGGAAAACCCAGATTGGCGTAAGCGATATTATTCAAAATTTTGAGTTGACGGGAAAAAGAAAGAATGAGTTTTTGGATGCTATAAGAAGGCTGGAAAGAAGGAACATAATAAGAATTTTGAGTCTGTAGACTTGAACTGTCGCTTAGAGGCTTTTCCTAGGCTTTTTCAACGAACTTCTTTGCGTTTCCAACCCATCTTCTAGTGATTTTCGGGGAAATCTTTAGTTTAGCGGCTAAGTCCTCGGCTGAGGCTTTGGCTAAATCTTCTATGCTGCTAATACCGAGAGCTTTTAGTTGTTCCGCCCGCTTTTCTCCTATGCCTTTCACTTCCGTGAGTGCCACAACTGCCGGTGCAGCCTCCATTACCGTTTCGGTTTTCTCTCCTGTAACCGCTGTGGGGGCGGTTGGAACTGGGATTGCCTCAATTGCCGTGGCTCTTGGTTTAGGTCTTTGATAATAACCTAGCCCGATGAAGAGAAGTCCCAGCACGACGGTTGTAACAACCGATACGCTTCTTTCAAACTCCGACATCTCCAAAGCGAAGGTGACTGTGGTTATGATGAAGAATATTATCGCTACGGTGTAGAGGGCATAATCTGAGCGCATCCTAATTTCTCCTAACTCCATTTATTGTTCTATGGAAGAGTTTAAATAATTTTCTGAATTTTTCTAATGAAAACGCTGGAATTTGGTATTTTTATGATTATCTTCTGTGATTCAAACTCATTTCTTTAATAGTTCTTCCTCTGATGGTGGTTGTTTTATCAGTCCTTCCTTCATCAACAGTTTACAGGATTCTCTGGCGTTTTTTATTATTGCCACGGCTCTCTCGTATAGCTCTTGTCTGCTTGGCTTTATTCTAGCCACGCCTTGTTCTATGGATTTTAGTGCGCAAGCCACTGCTTCTCTCGGGTAGACCTCCCATTCTTCCATTCTTGGCAGAATGTCATTCTCGTTTATCCCTCGTTCCTCTGCGAATCTTGACAGTTCTTGGGCTGCTGCTATGCACATGTCATCCGTCACTGTTTTTGCCCTAACGTCTAGGACGCCTCGGAATATGGCTGGGAATCCTAGGCTGTTGTTGACTTGGTTTGGGAAGTCGCTTCTTCCCGTTGCTACTATGCGGACTCCGGCTTCCTTTGCTTCCCATGGCCAAATTTCTGGGATTGGGTTTGCACATGCGAAGACTATGGCGTTGTCTGCCATTGTGGCCGCCCATTCCTTCTTTATTGTGCCTGGTCCCGGTTTTGATGCCGCTACTACCGCGTCTGCGCCTCTGAAGGCTTCTGCTATGGTGCCTGTTCTGCCTTCAGCATTTGTTTTTTGGGCTAGGTCGTATTTCCAAGGGTTTTTCTCTTTGGTTATGTCTGTTCTGCCTGGGTGTAGTATGCCCTTTGAGTCAGCCAGCATCATGTTGCCTGGTTTTATTCCCCATCTCATTAGGACGTAGGCTGTTCTTGTGTTTGCTCCACCCACGCCTACTAGGGTTATTAGGCTTTCTTTCGGGTTTTTGCCGACCAGCTTGAAGGCGTTCATCAAGCCAGCAAGTATTACCGTGGCTGTTCCCTGCTGGTCGTCGTGCCAAACTGGAATTTGTAGGCGTTCTCTTGTTTTTTCCAGCACGTAGAAGCATTTTGGTTTTGCTATGTCTTCTAGGTTTATGCCTCCGAAGGATGGTTCAAGCAGCTCGCACGTGTGAATTATTTCTTCTGGGTCTTTGGTTTTTAGACATATTGGAAAAGCATCCACTCCGCCTAGATATTTGAACAGTAGGGCTTTTCCCTCCATTACTGGCATGGCTGCCTCTGGACCTATGTCTCCTAAGCCTAACACACGGGTGCCGTCTGACACCACAGCCACGTAGTTCCAACGGTTTGTAAGCTCGAAGGATTTGTCCGGGTCAGCATGGATTTCTCTGCATGGGGCAGCCACTCCGGGCGTGTACCAGATCGCAAAATCACCTGCACTCTTAACTGCACACTTTGGCATCACCTGAACTTTTCCTTGATAAAATCTGTGTAATGGCGGAGCCAGCTGCGCTGGTTTTTTGGCTTTTGCCAACAAGTCCTCCACTGTTGGTTTTCTTTCTTGTGAACTTGTCATGTTATTTGTTCTCCTTTAACCTGTGTAAGGTGTTGTTTGAGTGTGTAAGTTTTAAAAGTTGTGATGACTTTTGGGAGAAAGCAATGTAGATTGCTTAGATATAATCTGTTATAAAGACGGGTGTGACGACTTTGACTTAAAACAACTACTAGAAAAAGCAACGAAACTTGACAGATCTGTAACCTTTGCTTAGAAGAAGATGGTTGGAAATCTTCTAGCGGTACTTAGCTATTAGTACCTTCTTCTGTATCCGCCTCTTCTTCCGCCGTAGCTTCTTTCCCTGTACGCGTCTCTTCTAGGAGGCCGCTCGTAAACCTTACTTGACAAGTTGTTTTCCGTGTTTACTTCGCCTTCGAATGGTTGTTCCGCAATCTCTAATGTGCCGTATCTACCAACGTTCAAGCGCATGTTGCCCCTGAACAGGTTTATATAGCCGTTTTTTACGTTGACGGTGTCTCCTTCTTTCACTTTTTCGATGTTGTCGTCCCATAGGGTTAGGTAAACACATCCTGTGTCGTCGCCTACTAGTGCGTCGGATACGCGGTGTGGTGCTCCGTCTCTTCCAGCGGCAATGTTTCTAACTTCACTTTTTGACACCGTTTTTGCTATGACGTTTACGGCCCTAGAAGTCGACGTTAGCTCGCCCACTTTCACATCTACGGGCTCTCTACTTCTAGAAAATCCTTCAACAGCCAAACTATTTCAACACCTTACATATGTTAACAACACAGATAATATTGCCATACACTTAAGGTTTTTGGTTCTAATTCCTGCTCTTAAGTGCTATATCTTTTAGGTTTCCTGAAGATCATTATGCCATTCTTTTCCGTGATATAATCGAAGCCTGCTGACAGGATCCTTTTGGCTTCTTCCACGGTGGTGGCTGTAGCAACATCATATTCGTCATCTTTGAACTGGATCAGCTGCGTGTATTTTAGGGTGTTTTTGATTCGCTTGTGGCCTAGGAGTTTTTTCACCAGCAGTATGTCTCGCGTTTGGTGATAAATCATAGATGCGCCCCAATGCCGGAAAGTAACAAAGGAAATCTTTCGTATTCTCGGGTTTTGCAGGTTTTGAGCAACTCTTTTTCTACCTGTCATGAAGCATTGCGCCATCGCTCCGTAATTAGTTGGGAAGATCCGCCCTGAAATCTTTGGCAAGGCGTTAAGCATAGCTATGAGCTTATTAGAACCTTTTAGTTGTCTGTGGCTATGGCCTTTGACAGTCTCGTTAATTGTTATGACGTTTCCTTTGATGTCTATCCATCGTAGTTTTAAAGCTTCACTTGGGTCGGCAAATGTTTCTTTCAGAGTTTGAAGAAACGCTATCATCCTCCGACTTTTGCAGCCGGCGATAAGCTGGTCGAGCTCTTTTTCGGTAGGTATGAAGGGCAAGGTTTCTTGTTGTCTGTATCTTGGCTTTGTCCATTCTATGCCCAGCATCTTTGTCATGGCATCATAGGCATACACTGCTTGCATTTTTACTCCGTCTTTCCACTTTCGCTTGGCGATGACCTCTTTTACGTTCTCAGGGTCAAACAAGTTGGCTCCGGCGTTTTTCAGCATACGTATACAGCTTATGTAGCGAGAATCTTCAGCATAGCCTTCCTTTGAAAGATAAAAGATGTATTGTATGAGTAATCCTTTCGTAGTCGCTGGATCTGGGTTTGTGGCTCCCGCAGCCTGTTCTTTTCGGATTTTGACTTCGGAGGTCAAGTTTTTCGCGCCTCTTGTCAAGGCTGCGCATACTTGACTGTTGGAATGTATGGCATGACCCTTTTTTAATTTCTGTTTTTCAGCTGCTTTTTATATGAGAAACGATATCCACAGCTGCGGCATAACCATCTTTGAATGTTTTCTCCCTTTACAAGGTCGCGTAAGCCGTCTTTCCAGATTCTTGCAGAGCCACATTCGCGCGCGCTTACGTTTTAGAGGATGCTCGTTTTGAGAGAATTGATCATTCCTTTTTTGTAGTTCGATCGAGATGGAGGGAACGGAAAACAGAGAATAGACGTTTAAATCGCGAATAAAGAGTGAATACGGTTCAATCCTTTTGTTTCTCAGTTTTTGAATGTTCTTTTTTCGCATGTTTCACATATTCTGAACATTAAAATCTGTTCCTCCGAGTGAATTTGACCGTTCGCAAGAACTGAACGGTTCAAAAATGAATGTTCACTGAAAATATCGATTAACGTTCTCTGTTCACTATTCGCAGAAATCATTCTCTTTGAACACTGAATGAACAGCAAACTTTTGATGTCATCGCGCGCGCTACGAAGGAATCACGGTTACGCTCAGGGCTATTCTGTGTCACGCGAGACATTGACAGCGGACGCTGATTTAGTCTTCTTTGTACTCATCTTCAGCGAGCTGAACTGAAACTGTGTCTTTATGTGTGGGGTGTTTTCTCTTTCCTGGAGTCATCTCTCTTCCTTGCATGAACGCATTTTCGGCAGCAGTAATTCCATCTGCTTTCAACATTTCTCCTCTCTGTTTGTCATCATAAATGTCCCCAGTTTCTCTCTCCTTCTCTTGTTCAACGTCGTCAGTGTCGATGTGCTTAGTGTTCTTTCTTTTTGTTCTGCTCATGCAATCACTCTAGGTAGTCAAAGAGACGCTGTGCAATATAAAGAGCACGATCTCTTAAATAGTCCCAAATGATCTATATACAAAATATTAACAACGACTAATACGATTAATGTGTAATTTGAGAATTAATCGTTAAACAATAGCGCGAGCGACATAGGGAGTGAACATGAAGGGAATATTCAAAAAAGGAATAGTAATCCGTAAATGTGAACAATGTGGAAGAGACATAGATGTGACAAACAATGAGAAGCGCAAACTATGTTACAGTTGTCAATTAATGGAAGAAAGAAGGAGAACACACGATTGACACGAATCTAGTGTATTTTGGAAAATACGCGCACGCGTATACTCTGGTTTTCTGCCTCTAGCGTGCGCTCATATTTTCTTTAACACAACGCTTAAGTAATAAGTTACCATAGCGCGCGTGCTCCTTTCAAAGTAAGTTCTGGATCGCGCCAGCCAGAGAATATTCCGCGACTATTGTCAGTCGTTTCAGCATGCCTAAAGACAAACAACTTGCAAATCATCAACCACTTCCTCCGTACAAGCTAATGCAATCTTCTAATAGGACTTATTACTTTTCCTCAGTGTGAATACCCAGCCTGTTGAACTAAACACGGAGTATGAATAAGTGAATAAAACCAAGATCATCTGTACGATCGGTCCAGCTAGTCTTTCTCGAAACACGCTTGAGAAGATGTATCGCGCGGGAATGAATGGGGCTAGAATAAACACGGCTTATGGGACACTTGACCAGTACAAAGTTATCATTAGCAGTCTCCGAGAAGTGGCAGACATCCCAATAATCATCGACGTAAAGGGACCTGAAATAAGGCTCAAAACAAAAGGCAGGAGAACTGTCAATAAAGGCGACGTTCTTGAAGTAGGCAAAGACGAAAAAATAAGCTTCAACAACAACATCTATGACGATGTGGATGTCGGTGATAATGTTCTTATTGACAATGGTAGGCTGAGAACGCAAATCGTAGAAAAACAGAAAGGCTTATTGAAACTGCTTGCAACAACAAGCGGCATAATAGATGACGGAAAAGGAGTCAACATCCCGAATAAGAAGCTCGCAGCTCTAACCCTCTCAAGTAAAGACCTGGAAATAGTAGATCTCGCAAAAGAATGTGATGCCGAGTTCATAGCTCTCTCATTTACCAGAAATGCTCAGGACGTGAACAACCTGAAGAAAGAGGCCAACGGGTTCAAGGGCGCAATCATCGCCAAGATCGAGAATTCTGAAGGTGTCGACAAATTCAATGAGATCCTTGATGCTGCAGACGGAATCATGGTAGCAAGAGGCGATCTAGGCGTTGAAATAGAACCTGAAAAGGTTCCGCTCGTTCAGAAATCAATAATCAGAAAATGCAATCAACGAGGAAAGACAGTTGTAACGGCAACAGAAATGCTTGAATCCATGACGTACCAGCCAATACCCACCAGAGCTGAAGTCAGCGATGTGGCCAACGCAATATTGGATGGAACAGAAGTAACAATGCTCTCAGGAGAGACGGCAGTAGGACGGTACCCTGTAGAATCTGTCTTGATTATGTCCAAAATAGCGAACGAAACTGAAAAGGCAGTGGAAAGTCACATCGAAGACGAGGGATTTATCAACATCTCAGACACCATAAGTAAGGCAGTTCCGAGGATATGCCAAGAAATGCCCGTAGACAAAGTCGTCACCCTGACCAGGTCAGGCTACACGGCTCGAATGATCTCAAGATTCAAGATCCTTCAACCAATAATCGCCGTTACACCTAACAAACGCGTCAAGAGACAACTTGAACTGTCGTTTGGCGTCTACCCCGTGTACATTGATTACCTTAAAGAGGATGACCGTATTCTGGCAACTGCAAACAAGCTCCATTCAATGGGCCTCATCGACGACCAAGACACAATTATTTTCACCGCAGCCTTCAGAACCTCCAAGCCACATTCAAGCAATCTGATTGAGGTACACAACATCAAAGAACTTATAGAGCTGACTGAAATACAACATACAAGCTCGCACCATAACAAATTTACGGCACACTAGAGGTATTCATCGATGCGCGCATTTCAATTTGATAGCTTGGCATTGTTTTTATCACTCAAAATTCAATCCAGAAGCAACGATTATCCCAATTGACCTGAGTGTATTACAAGGGTGAGAGTATCCTAAAGTAGCGCGCGCTCTTTATCCAAAGACTTTAATTTAGACTGGTTCAAACAATAAAGTGGAGAGATGGGCTTATGTGGAAAAAGAAAGAAAAGCAGAAAGAAGAGAAAGAGGAAAGTTTGTTGAAGGAGCTATGTGGGGACGATGCAAAATTATATGATTTTCTCGGAAGCCACCTGTATTTAGATCCTATAGCGGCCATATCCAAAAAGGATTTCGAGATCCTCATCGAGGAGGCAGAGAAAAGTATCAAGGATAAAAATTATGAAGAAGCAAGGCGGAAATATATACTGGCAGTGGATAAGGCCATTTTCGAGGCCACTCAAAACCCAGGGGAAAGGGATAGATACATCAAACTTATCCAAGACCTCGCGTCGAAGGCTGCAAAAGTGACAGAGAAAGTAAAAGAGAAGTTACCGAAGGAAGGATCGGCTGACTATGCCTCTTCCCTTGAAGGACGCATTAAAAATTATGAATTTATGAGCGAAAGAATTGAAGATGTACTAAGAATAGCTTCTCTCTTTTACAACGAGAGATTAGAAGAGCTGGGAGCAGGGGAGAGACGAGAGGCAAGAAGAGAAGAGAGAAAAGAAGCTGAGAGAGAAGAAGAGACAAAAGAGAAGGAAGCAGAGGAGAAGCGAGAAGCAAGAAGAGAAGAGAGAAAAGGGATGGGAAGAGGAGAGAGAAAAGAAGCTGAGAGAGAAGACAAGAGAGAAGAGAAAAAAGCAAGGGAGAAGCGAGAAGCAAGAAGAGAAGAGGGAAGAGAAGCTGAGAGAGAAGAAGCGAGAATTGAGGAGGGAGAAAGGGAGAGACGAGAAGCGAAAAGAAAAGCGCGCTAAGCATATATAGCGTACGCGTGTTAATCAACGTGTGAAGTATAATGTTCCAAAAAATTGTGTCTTTCGTAGGCGCAATTTTGATAGTGCTAGCAGTAGTTTTGCTGCTAGGAAACTTGGGTGACAGCACTTTTCCAGTATTCTTAGGATTGCTAGGAACAATCGTCATAGGCGCTTTTTTCCTAAGCAAGAAGAAAAAATGGCTAATATCGAACAAATAATAGAAGCTACAATATAAGCTGTTCGTGTTGGAATTATTACACTTATGCCAAAGTATAGGTATGATCATTTGCTTCGATTGTTTGGGGTTCAACCTATGATCCAAGCGCGCGCGGTAGTGCGCAAACACCAGTGCGCTACCTATATTAAGGTAAACCGAACCATAATCAGAAACAGAAAGAGTTGCAGGGTGTAACTATGACGAGCAAAAATGGGTTATTCCTTTTAATTTGTTTTTGCTTCTTGTCATTGTCCATTTCAGTTTCACTTGCATTGGCTCATGCTCCTCTAGGGACAGGTGATAATGAAAGTATAGACACAGCCACTTTCATACCTGACCCAACAAAGTCCTGGGCCATATATGCTGAACTGCATGAAGGCGGAGAAGCCCAATACTACGGTTTCAACATAACTGCAGGAAAAAGAATACACGTCATGCTATACAAATCAATGCGTCCTGAAGAGTCAGACTTTTTACCAGGATTCGTACTTATGGGTCCAAGCTTGAGCGACCAAGGCACTGTTCCGGATTACGTAGAGAAACCCGCAGGGGTAAACGCGTCCGTGGTCGAAGGAAATCAACCTGCACAAGGCACCTATGAACCTTTCTCTCCAGGCACTTTCTACTCTCTCGGCGAGTTGCAAATTGATGCACCTAGCTCAGGTACTTACTACGTTGCAGTTTACGAACAGGACATGGGCGGCCATTACGGCCTCGCAGTAGGCGACCTCGAAACCTATGGCATAGATGAATGGGTCCTAATTCCCCTCAGTCTACTAGGAGTATACCAGTGGGAAGGTCAAAGCCTCGCATTGGTGCTTGCGCCAATGATAGCGACAGTTGCAGTTGGAGCAGTGTTAGTCGGATGGCAGCTGAAGAAACGAGGGGCTCTTGGAAAAGTAACGATTTGGCTTGGAGTTTTGGCAGGTCTTCTCTTCATTGGATCTGGCGTCATCATCTTATTCCAAATGATTTACTCTATAATGCTAACCGCGTTTAGCTCAGAAGTTGTGATTACACTTGTGTTCGCTCTAATCCCAATTGTTCTCGGACTAGCAACTATCGTTCTGTCATTAAGAGGGACTGAGAAACTGAGTGTCAAGAAGCGAATCTTTTTTGTCATTCTAGGAGTTGTAGCTCTATTCATGTGGGCTGGGCTCTTCGTCGGTCCCGCATTGGCTATCGTTGTAGGCATCATGCCCCTTTCCTCGAAGAAGAAATGATTGAAAAGCGCGCGCGATTGAGAGGGACACTTGTCGTCGTCTGCCGCTCTGGGGACAACGACAACTGCTCGACTTTTTTAGCTACAGCTCCAGGCGTCCGCTCTAACTCCTTTGCTAAAACATCAAAATTAGTTATGCCCTTCTTCCACAACTGGATGAGTTTAGCCTCTTCCGCCCAGATCCAATAATATTTTTTCTTAGGCATGTTGACTGATCAACACCCCTGAGATCGTTCTTAGCGCACGCGCTTTATCGTCAGCTAGATCATCAGTTGTAAGATGCACAAGATTACAAACACTGTCAGGCGAAACTGAAACCAAACATCTGGCCCCGTTACGTAGTTAATTTAAAAACGTGAAAAGGCACATTTAAGGAATTTTGCTGAAAAAACGATAAGAAAAAACCGTAATTAAAAAAATCACCCTATTTTGCCGTGATTGTTTTTAGCGCACGCGCTTACAAATTCAATTGTTAATATACTAATCTTCAATTCTTAAATCTTATATTTAATAACAATGACATACGTAGGCCCATGGTAACTCTAGAAGAATTGAGGAGTAGAATCGAAACCTACATGCGCCAGAAGGGCCTGCCTTACACAGTAGAACCGACAGGAATCTATAGGATCTCACATGGCACGACGTTTGTCAGACTCGGGGTCTTTCAAACGAAAGCTGGAGTTAACATCCTGAAGCTAATGGCACCTGTAGCCTTGGAAATCACCAAGATAACCCCCGAACTTACACGCTTCCTAGCCGAGAAGAATGGTGAACTACTGTTCGGCAAGTTTTCCCTTTATACAAAGAATAAGAACATCATGTATGAACACACTCTATTCGGCGACACCTTGAGCGCTGAGACGCTATACACATCGATAGTCCTTATCGTGGGGACTGCCGACCAGTTCGATGAACAAGTCGCAAAAATGGCTGCAGGCAAGCGGGTAAAGGACTTACTGTAGGCGAAGGTTCCACCACCGTCAACGCCGACAAAGTCAGACCTGAAATATTTTCTCCGTTGGATGAGGACTGAACATCTCTCTTCGGAATGCTGTTAGACCAATCACAGCATAACCCATATGCTAACTCACTAATATGAGTGCGAAATAGGTGCGCGCGCTCTGCGGTTCCTAAACCAAAATTAGTTGGTGCAGCGTTCTTGAAAACAAAAGTCTTATGCCCCTCAAAAATAGTATGCAGACACGAATGAAATGGGAATATTCGATAAGCTTTCCAAGTCACGAACAATCCGAGCATTTGTAGCAAAGACGCTCGTTGGTCCATCCGATTGCAGGATCAAAATTTCAGCGCGCGAGCTAACCAGCCAAATCCAGAGATGAAAAAGGGGGTTTGCGGGAGATATCTCCATTTGTCTCTGGTTCAAACCCGGCCCTCGGCACTTTTATGGACTTTTGGCATAAGCCCTCGACACCTTACTTTCGTTTACGAAAGAACTTCAATTCTTGAGAGTCACAGATATACTCAAATCCTTAAAGCTTATCAAGGTGTTCTGATGTGAAAGACGAGAAGATGAAAGTAAAGGCGATTCTCTTTGACCTAGATGGAACGATTTTTGACATTACTGAAAGGGACGCCTTTGCACGCTATAAGGCTCTAAACGAGCTTGGCCATAATGTTTCTTTAGATGAAGTTAAGCAAAGCTACCGCTTTGGCATAGGACGACTGGGCCCTGTCAAAGAGCTTGGAATAAAATTCACAGAAAAAGAGGAAGAAGAATACATCAAAGCAAGTTTTGCTCATTTTACAGAGAGAGAAGCTTTGAAGTTGACGAAAATCCACAATGGGGCATATAATGTACTCTCTACTCTTTCCAAAAGATTTAGACTGGTTATTGTGACTTCTAGAGACGCTCTTTCATCCACAGAAGAGGAAATAGAATGCTTCAAGATAAGAAAATTCTTCAAATTGATTGTGACTAGAGAGGTTGCCGCAGAATATCATGGAGTCAAAAAGATACCGCTGCTTCCTTTTCAGGAGCAAAGAAAGAAATTATACGAATGTGCAATTGGCTTGACGAAAATAGATCCCGGAGATATGCTATGTATAGGTGATTCGGTTGGAGAGTTAGAGCCAGCAAAAAAGTTGGGGATCAAGACGATAGGAGTCTTAACTGGATTCAGCAGTAAAGAAGACATGGAAAAGGCCTCAATCTCAACAATTCAAGATATCACTCATCTTGTCAAGATTTTGGACTGCTCAAAAAATACTCTCTCTTAAACAGAAAAAAAAGGGAGTTGCGGGAGACATCTCCATCCTCATATTTAAAACTTATAATAATCCATTATGAAAGAAATAGCGTGAAAAGAGGAAGCCGAATGGGTTATGTTTACCTTTATACGGGGACAGGTGCTGGAAAAACCGCAAACGCCTTGGGCTTGGCGCTGCGATCTGTTGGACACAAACGCAAGGTTGTCATAATTCAGTTCTTGAAATGGTGGAAGAACACTGGTGAATACAAGATTCGGAGGATGCTTGCACCTTACTATGAAATTTATCAGTTCGGACGCAAAGGATGGCACGGACTAAGCAATTTAGGCGAAGAAGACAAGAGGTTAGCTCATGAAGCCTTAAAGTTCGCCGAAAAAATCGTTAAGGAGAAAAAACCTCATCTGCTAGTTCTAGACGAGATTAATCTGGCTTTACACTGCAAGCTCTTAGAAGTAAAAGAAGTTCTGGAATTTCTAGACAAAATCTCAAAAAAGACAGATGTTGTCTTAACAGGAAGATTCGCCCCAAAAGAACTCATAGACCGAGCAGAGTTTGTAAACGAAATAATTGATGTTAAACATCCGAAGGAAATGGTTGCAACAAAAGGAGTACAATTTTAAAATTTCAAAAGGCTAAAGTTCAGCAATATTCAAAAAACTTAAAGAAGCTATTGCCCATTTAGTGTTAATTCCGATGGTGAATCGCTTGGGCAAGAACACTCATCCATATATCCCGAATTCTCTGCCAGAAGTCAAACAAGAAATGATGCAGGAAATAGGCATAAAAAGCATAGATGAATTGTATGTGGACATTCCTGAAAAATACCGTTTAAAGAAATCGTTGAACCTTCCAGAGGCTCTATCGGAATTTGAAGTTAAGAAGCATGTGGAAGCGTTGCTTTCAAAGAACAGGACATGTAGTGACATGCCAGTGTTTTTGGGTGCTGGATGCTGGCCGCATTACGTTCCAGCGGTTGTGAGGGAAATTGTCCAGCGTGGTGAATTGTTGACTTGCTATACGCCTTACCAGCCTGAAATCGCACAGGGCATGCTTCAAGCCCTCTTTGAATATCAGAGCATGATCTGCGAGTTAACAGGCATGGAAGTTACTAACTGTTCCATATATGACTGGGCTTCAGCACTGGGCGAAGCCGCCCGCATGGCAGCCCGCCTAACAAGGCGAAGCGAGATTCTGATCCCGAAAATCATTCATCCGGAAAGAGCCGCAACACTACACGTCTATACTGAGCCAGCTGGGGTCTCAGTAAACCAAATTGCATACGACAGCGAAACCGGACAAATCAGCCTCGAGGATTTAAGAAGTAAGATATCGGACAAAACGGCCGCAGTCTACATTGAAAATCCCTCCTATTTGGGCTTCATCGAAACGCAGGTTGACAAAATCAGTAAAGAGACGCATGAGCATGGAGCCCTCTTTATAGTGGGTGTGGACCCAACATCGCTTGGAATCCTAAAACCGCCAGGCGAATATGACGCAGACATCGTTGTCGGCGAGGCTCAACCTCTTGGGAACTCGATGAATTTTGGTGGGCCTCTTTCGGGGATTTTTGCCTGTCGCGATGATTTAAAATTGATTAGACAGATGCCCGGTCGCATAACTGGAATGACAACAACCCTAGATGGTGGTAGGCAAGGTTTTTGCATGGCTTTGCAGACACGCGAACAGCATATCAGACGTGAGAAGGCAACATCCAACATTTGCTCTAATGAAGCTTTATGTGCCGTAGCTTCAGCTGTTTACATGGCTTTGCTTGGACCTGAAGGCTTACGAGAACTCGGCGAAACAATAATGTATAAAGCAAATTATGCCATGCATTTGCTCTCGAAAATAGATGGCGTTAAGGTCCCTGTTTTCAAATCGGCTCACTTCAAGGAATTCACCGTAAACTTTGATGACTCTGGCTTAAGCGTCAAAGAGGTGCATGAAAAACTTTTACAGCGCAGAATTCACGGCGGTAAAGATGTCTCGAAAGAGCTCCCAGAACTTGGTGAGACCGCTCTGTATTGTGTGACTGAAATCCATTCTAGAGAGGAGATTGAGCGCTTAGCAGCGGCTTTGAATGAGATTTTAGATGGGAGGAGGAGGTGAAAGGAGCTGTTTAAGCAAGCAAATTGGAACGAGCCTGTGATTTTTAATATTGGAAGAAACGGACGGAGGGGACATGTTCTTCCGAAGGTTGGAGAGAAGGTCAGGCACACCGTTGGCGACGTGAGCATGCTTATTCCAAAGAACATGCAGCGGAAAAGCCAGCTTAGGCTTCCGGAGCTTTCGGAGGTTGAGGCTGTAAGGCATTTTACGCGTTTGTCTGAAATGAATTATGGTGTTGATTCTGGGTTGTACCCGCTTGGAAGCTGCACAATGAAGTACAATCCGAAAATAAACGAGTTGCTTGCGGATCTGTCAACCATAAACACGGTGCATCCGTATCAGGATGAGAGCACGGTGCAGGGGATACTTGAGATTCTTTACAGGCTTGAATGTTGGCTTGCTGAGATAACTGGCACATACAAAGTTTGTTTACAGCCTGCTGCTGGTGCTCACGGCGAGTTTTTAGGCACATTGTTGATGCGTGCATATCATCAATTGAACGGGGAGTATGAGAGGCGAAACGAAGTGATTGTTCCGGATTCAGCTCACGGCACAAATCCTGCGAGTGCGGCCATGGCTGGATTTAACGAGGTGGTTGCTCCGTCAGACGGTGATGGCTGTGTGAACCTTGCAGCATTGAAAGCAGCTGTTTCTGAACGAACAGCAGGCTTAATGCTCACTAATCCTAACACTCTTGGAATTTTTGAGAAAAACATTGAGGAAATAGCAAGAATTGTCCATGATGCTGGCGGGCTGCTCTACTATGATGGTGCAAACCTGAATCCGATACTTGGTAAGGCTAGACCGGGAGACATGGGCTTCGACATAGTTCACATGAACATTCACAAGACTTTTGGCACGCCTCATGGTGGCGGCGGTCCTGGAGCCGGTCCGGTTGGCGTTTCTGAAGAGTTAGCCAAGTTTCTGCCTGTTCCACGCATAGTTTTTGATGATGAACGCTACCGCTTAGACTATGATGAGCCATACAGCATCGGAAAGATTCGGAGTTTTTACGGTAATGTCGCTGTCTTGCTGAAGGCTTACGCTTACATCTTGAGTTTGGGCGGCGAAGGCTTGATGGAAGTGGCGGAAGTTTCTGTCTTGAACGCCAACTACCTAATGAAGAAGCTTAAGGAGATTAAGGGGTTGACGCTTCCATACAACAGTGAAAAACCGAGGAAGCATGAGTGCGTCTTCAGCGCCAAGCCATTAAAAAACGATACTGGAGTTTCAGCGTTAAACATTGCTAAACGCTTGCTTGACTATGGATTGCACGCACCGACAATTTATTTTCCGCTTATCGTTGACGAGGCATTAATGATTGAGCCCACGGAAACCTTTGAGAAGGAGGAGCTAGACCGTTTCGTTGAGGCGGTGCGGAAAATCTCCGAAGAAGCCTACACAAAGCCTGAAATAGTCTCAAAAGCGCCCCATAACACTGCTGTTTCAAGGCTGGATGAGGTGAAGGCTTCACATCCGAGGACTATGGCTTTGAGTTGGCGCATGCACTTGAAGAGGAACAGGCATGATTTGTAGTTTTATGCAACAGTTTATATGGCACATTTGCTCTTATCCATGAAAAGACAGGCGGATGGGAAAGGTTTGACGGATTTAGAGGATAAAGTGCGTGAAGCTGTTGGCAAGGTGGTTGACCCTGAGACTGGTTTGACTTTTGCTGAGATGAACATGATTACTGACGTTAAGGAGGAACAGCCAGGCGTTGTTAAGGTGAACTTTGTTCCTTCCAGTCCTTTCTGTCCCATTGCTTTCAAGTTGGCTATGGATGTTAAGAGCGCGGCTTTGAAGGCTGCAGGTGTCGAGAAAGTCTTTGTTTATTGTCGTGGACATACGATGGAGCAGCAGATTAACGATATGGTGAATAAGGAACAGCAGAAATAACATTAATTGGGATTCTCTGCTTCTTATTATGCGAGCGTTTAACTATGCGTGTCAAAGGTGAGCATGAGATCTATTGTTGTGGTGCCCGTGTTCGAATTTCAGAAAAAGGCATAGAGGTTTTAAGCGAGCCCTTAGTTGAACATTGTCCATTGCATGAAGCATTATACGGAACCAAACACATCGATGTAGAGGCTGTGCGCAAAAGCGTGAAGACGAAGATAGCCGGCTTCGGCTTCTGCTGTAGAAATCGCGATTTTGATGCTGAGCCCATTGTGGCTTATGGGGCTTCTGAGATGATGCGTGTTTGGCTTGAGAAGAAACTTGTTGACTGCGCTGTTGTTGTTTGTGAGGGAGCAGGCACAGTCATCACGACTAATGGCAGGCTTGTGCAAGGTATTGGTGCCCGTTTGACCGGAATCATCAAAACTTCGCCCGTTCGCGAGGTTATTGAACGTATTGGGGCGGATGGCGGAGTCGTTTTGGAAAAGACTAGTGCACAGATTGACCAGCTTGAAGGTGTTAGACGGGCTTTTGATTTAGGCTTCAAGCGTGTTGCTGTCAGTGTTGCTGGCTTCCAAGCGAAGGCTATCAGTGAAATCAGAGATTTTGAGGCTGCTGCTGGCTTGGATGTCTTGGTTTTTTCTGTCTGCAACACTTGTGTGGGCAAGACTGATGTGGATCACATAGCTAAGGCTGATGTTGTCTGTGCAAGTGCTTCGAAACTGCTTCGAATGGAAATCGGCAGCAAAGCACTACTACAGTTAGGCGTGACAATCCCTGTTTATGCTTCGACTGAGAAGGGCAAAAGACTTGTTTTGGCCTATTTAACCGAGTTTGGCGATAGGCTTGTGGTTTTCAGAACGAGCAAGCTGCCATACTTGGCAAAAAATAAGGGTCCAAGACTTAAAGGCTAGCCGATAACCAAAAACCTTATCCAGAGAACGGTGGCGATATCTCCCGCAAACCCCCATTTTTTTCCGTGTAAAGCATAGCCATTTGACTGGAGAAGAGCAGACTGCGTGTTTGAAAAGTGTCCATTAACCCCTTTATCGAACAGCCAAAGATTTTGTATCATCCACTCCAAAAGGGAAATATAGGAATCATGCGAGACTCAGAATGGAGGACCTTGAGATGAAGGAATATGAAATTCTCTCTGACACCGGCACTTGTCGAAAGCTTGTCGCCAAGATCAATCGCATGGCAAAAGAAGGATGGCAAGCCAAATCTATAGGCGGTTTAGGCGCCCCGACCGGCATTTCTGCCGTTTACGTGTTAATGGAGCGGGAAGTTACCTAAGCCTGCGCGAGCGCAACCCCACCCACAGTGGAAATGTCTCCCGCAAAACCCCTTTTTTCTTACATAATTTAAGTCAAAGCAGTTACGTATCATCTTATGGTAAGACTTCTTTTGCTTTTTCCGTGAATTTGATAATACCTAGTTGTTTAAGGGCATCCAATAGGTCAATTATTGAATCTTTCTCCACAACCTTGCCATCAACTATGCGCCAGATTTGAACACCCGTAAATGTTATCTTCTTGCCCGTAGGAGCTAATCCCCGCCATTCTCCCCTGTGTGTTCCCATGCCTGTAAAACGAACCCATACCTTATCGCCCTCAGCGACCATATCTTCAATAGTCTCATGCCAATCGGGAAAACCTTTGAAAAACATGGTCTCAAATTGCTTGTAACTCTCTGGACCCCGCAATTGAAATGTAGCGTCAAAGAAGTCTGGTGATATCAACTCTTCCAGTATGCTCAAATCTTTCTTGTTATCGGCTTCATACAAACTGCGAATAATAGCCTTATTCTCTTCCAATGACATGAACATCATTCCCCTTTGCTGTTGATCCTTTTCAGTTTTTATAACTTGTGGAAGAAATCTCAGTTAGTTTGAGAAAGGATCTCTTTCAGGTTTTTGATTGTCCTCAAGTCACTCTGCTTCTGCTTCTCTGTTCTATCAACTAACAATGCATGTAATCCTGCATTTTCAGCTCCCTTATAGTCAACTTCTACATTATCTCCAACGAATATTGCCTCTTCTGCTTTTACATCTAGTTTCTTGAGGGCATACTTGAAAACATCTGGATTAGGTTTAACCTTCTTTGTTGTGTCCACTCCAACTGTGATGTCAAAAGTTGTTTTCTCAAGATCTACTTTTTCAAGAGCTAAGTGGATTTCCTCTTCATAGGCGTTGCTTATGAGCCCAATTTTCAACCTTCTTCGTTTGAGTTCCAACAGAACCTCCTTTACTTCTGGATAAAGTGTGCTATCCACGAAATCAGACCATTTAGACTGAACCATTCTAGCAAGTTCTTCATCCTCTGCTATTCTAAGATGTTTCAGCACAAGAGAATCCCATTGATGCCAAAACTCTTCACACTTTATCTTGCCCATGGATGAAAGCAGGTTAATACCTTCTGCTTCCTTTTCAGCATTCAAGAATGCTTTCTTCATGTCGTCCAACGATCTAGAGATGCCCAATGAAATTAGAACCCTTTGAAAAACCTCTTCAGGGGAACCAAAATCACCAAAGTTGACTAATGTGTTCCCCATATCAAACAAAACTGCCTTAATCGTCAAAGAGCATCCACTCAACCTTCATTGTTCTCAATCTAGTTTCGGTTTTCTATTTAGAATGATG
>JAOUPS010000135.1 GCA_029879735.1 Candidatus Bathyarchaeota archaeon
CTAGACTTCCTCGTTATTGAGTGGATAAAAAACCGACGTAAAGGTAATGTTCGCGTGCAATGATCAGAATTTGATACATCATCTAACTATCTCATACACCTTTCTCTCTATTTACTAACTCTAACTAGTACCGAGATCTTCGAGTCCAAAACGAGTCTCAAATAAGCGTTAACCAACTATTCGTAGTCTTTCCCATGGAAAGTGTAGCAATGTGGACAAAAAGTGCGCACTCCCGGAAACTCTCTTCCACACACGCTGCATGTCTTAGTGGTCTTGAACGGATGTTCCTTTCGCCGTTTAACGCTGGGAGTCGGCACCGCATACTGCGCTTCCTTCTTCCTTCTGCGCATACAACACAACGCCAATCCAATGAGGAGAACAAAACAGGCTCCAACAAGAACAGTCAGCAAGAATAGAAAAGCCAAGAGCCACTTTGGAAGCACAAATTCCGCTGGTGAAGGTGGAGAAGGCACCCAAGGCTTAATCCGCACAACTCCATCGACAAACCTGTTGTCCTCAACATCAACCTCTCCAGGTACAACGCTCGCCTCCGCGCTTAAAGTATAGTTGCCAGGCTCCAAGCAACGCGTGCACCACCTAAACATAATGTCTTTCTCTGCCTGTGGAGCAAGATCCCTAACCGTGAACGTTCCGATCAAAGCAGAATCATAATAAGCATAAACGTCAAAAGTTTCACCTACATCCCCCTCATTTCTAACGATAACCGAAACGTCAACGGCTTGACCAGAAAAAGCCTCAGTAACAGAAGGCACAACGCTAACGACGGCTACGTCGTGCACAATCACCTTCACAATCCAAAAGGTCGTGGAAACTTGCGGGCACCATGGTACACCACCTGATGCCGGCGAGGCAGTATAAGCGTTAGCGTAGACCACGCCGCCCCCGAGGCTAGCCCATTCCGGAATCAAGAGATCCTCAATAAACAATACAGTGACGCCCGGCGCGATCTGTTCATCCACAAGAACGACCTGTCCCAAAGAAACGCTAAGATTGTCGTATACGTCAAGGATTAAAGTCGCAATCTTATCCGTCATAGCTATGTTCTTCACTGTCAGTCTGAAGCACATATGCTCGTCCTTCATGAAGCTGGTTCTAGATACATTGTTGACATCAACGGTCTCCACCTTGATAAGCTCGATAATCCAGCCAACCAAAAAACTTAGAGTATCATTGACCGCCACCTCAGCTATGTCCACAACGGCGACAACATTCCAAACCCCAAACACCGCTTCTTCACGGTAGCCATTTGGCCATGTTATTCTAAAACTCACGTTAGCCATGCCATTTGCATCTGTCACAGCGGTTCGCGTGATAGACAAATTCTCGAAACGATTCACCGGACCATGAACCTCGAAGGCGACAATCTTTCCAGGCACCGGATCGTCTCTGTAAGTGACATATGCATACAAAATCGCCTCCTCCTGAGGTGCAAAAGCATCACTAGGCTGGTCTGGCCCTCTACCACTGTAAGGCTCTTTCTGAGTATACAGATCAATGGACCGATACATCGTGGAAGTCGGTTCTCCTTTGACATCCAAGTTCAAACCATGCAAGAACATCCACTGGCACATCATCGCAACTAAACAGAAAAGAAGAAACATTCTAACAAGAGATTTCCTGCAAAAACTCACTAGGGCCAGCTCCAATGTATAAGGTTGGAATTCTCCCCTCCATACCTCCCTTTTATTTAAACTTGAAACGATGCTTTTAACATTCTGGAGATATTTTCTATTGTTTAATTCGAGAAAAAACCTCTATAACCCATATTCCCTAGCAGAAATATTACGGCAGATATGGAATGAATTATTCGTAAAATCTGCTGGCTAGCTCAGCAGCAACAGCCGCGAGAATCATCCATACAAAGACAGATACTATGGCGAACAAAGAAAAAGCATACACTTCAGCTAGCGCCAGAGTCGGTGCGTAAATGAGTTTGATAGTAGCGACTATGCTATTGAACAGCCCGATGATTAAGCCGACATACAACCCGTTTCTAACAGCCATAACAGGATACAGCAAACCAACTACAAAGCCAGCTAACATAGGTATAGCGACGAAAACAACTAAACTAGACACATTCATTTCAAAGAACAAAGTAGGTAGGTTCACCTGATAGGCATACGCAAGGATGCATCCGATTATAACTCCAACAAGGATAGAGACAGCACGAATAGGGGCAACTGGAGGTGTCTTAGCCAACCTTATCTCCCTTCGGTCAATCGTAATATAGTCCCTTACGAGATAAAAGCGTTTATGGAATGTTCCTCTAGAATTATCATCTGTTCATCAAACTTGCTCAAGAAAACGAATTCACTAGTGCACGTGCTATAAATGATTCGCCCTTGCTTTTTTCAATACAGAAACCAGATTTACCTCGGCAATTTTAAACAGAATCTAGCTATAAACTTAAAACTTGCTGATTATTTTCTCGTAGTGTTTAGTCAGTATGTTGTAGAGTTGTTCCTTAAGTGCGGTTCCGGAATAGTTCTGGTTCCGAAGACTTTCTATTTCACTTGTTAGTTCTGGGTCCTCTAGAGTTTCAGCTATCCACTTTTCAAAATCCCCTCGGTAAAGGTGAAACTCTAAGGACTTCACACTCACTTCATTTATTTTATTCATAAACTCTTTAAATGAAATCGCGCTCTCGCCTGTGTAGTTTCCGATGGAGGTGAAAAAGTAGAATGCTTTTTCCCTTGGAAGGGTTCTGAGAATTCTTGCAGTCGTTTCTTCTTTCAAAGTTTGTTTTCTCCCATTCCATCATGTTTCTCTTTCATAAATACTAACTTTTCGGATCATTAACCATTGAAAACCGAGCTTCCTTAAACTTTTTCGTTACGATTGATGTGCGGATTCTCAAAACTCCAGGTAAGGGAGCAACTGAATTGGCGATGAACGTGTGTAGGCTCTCTTGACTTTCTGCAACAACCTTTGCTATTATTAAGAGTTCCTCTGAGAGGGATGTATAAACTTCCAGAACTTGCGGTGCCTCACATAATTTCTCTGCAACCCTCTCGCTTTCTTTTGGGTCCGTGAAAACGGTCATTAGGGCTGTGATGTTTTTAGCTCCGATCTTATCAGTGTCTATGATAGCCGTGTATTTCTCGATTACTCCATACTGTTCCATTCTTTTAATTCTGTCGTAAACTGTTGAGTGAGCTATTCCTAAACGTTTACCTATGGCCGTGTACGTTTGCCTAGCATCATTCTGCAGAGCCTCCAAAATCTCTAAATCAGTGGCATCCAGAGTGAGAGCGCTGTTCTTCACCTTCAAGACATGTTTCCGCCCTTTTATATAACAAATCTGTTTATGCTCATTTATTATTTGTCGTCGGAAAATTGTAGAAAAATTCCCGTTTTTCCGTCAAAATCATGTTTGGATTTTTTCCGTGAAATTGTCGATAAACACATTTTTTACCTACAAATTTTCAATTTAAAGAATGTTTATCCTGCATTTTTGCGAACAAACTGACAAATAAGCTTAAATCTATGGTTGAGTAGAATATTGTTCTAGAAGATACTACTACAAAAAAGCCTAGTGATTAAAAGATGAAGATGCCTAAGATTTGGGAAATTCTTGAAAGGTTTAAAGACTTATGCAGGTCTCATGGTTGGAAAAGCTCTGAAAAAGACGACTGGATTGAAATTAGAAATGAATATCACAATTTTCTTTGGACTAGAAATATTAATCCTTCATCCTTCAGAAGAATAGCTGCAAATAGAAAGTGTGTTGTTCAAGAGGGCTTATCTTACCGTGTTGTGGAGGCGTCCTACACTGCTTGCCTGCTCTCAGAAACACCACCGAAAACTTTGGTTAATGCAATTTTTGAGAATCCAGACTTTTCCAAGAGAATAGCCCTCTACAACCTAAGCCCAGTATTAGAAGGAAAAAACTTAGGCTTCAAACTAAACTACACAGGTAGCCCCGTTTTCGAGGAGTTTGAAAAATT
>JAOUPS010000065.1 GCA_029879735.1 Candidatus Bathyarchaeota archaeon
GGTAGTCCGTTGCTCGTACGTGACTTCATCATTTCAGGCAGCTATTTCAACTCAAGAATGATCGGCAACTACGTCTACTTCGTCGTCAGCAAAGCAGCTTACTTGGTTAATGAAACGCTTTCTCTTCCAGAAATCAACTCTGACCGGAAACTGATACAAATAGCTCCTACTGAAATCCGTTACTTCAACGCGACAGACGACTACTATCAGTACACAACATTCGTCGCCATGAACGTGCGAAACACAACAGAGTCGCCGGTCTACTTGACGATCATGCTCGGCGGCACATGCAACATGTATGTCTCACTCAGCAACATATACGTTACTTACGGAGGCTGGAATGGTAACACTACTATCTACCGAATACATGTGCAAGGCAGCAACATGACATGCGAAGCCAGAGGCACAGTGCCGGGACATGAGCGCAACCAATTCTCAATGGATGAGTACGACGACTACTTCAGAATCGAAACAACAACATGGACACCAAACTGGACCATCCAAACCAATGTCTACGTGCTAGATATGAACCTGAGCGTGGTCGGACAGCTAGAAGGGCTTGCGCCTGGTGAAGACTTCCATTCTGCCAGATTCATGGGAAACAGAGCCTATTTAGTGACTTTCGAGAAAGTCGACCCATTGTTCGTGATAGACTTAAGCCAGCCAACCAACCCATCAGTTCTAGGAGAACTGCACATCCCAGGATACTCGGACTATCTGCATCCCTATGATGAGACGCATCTAATCGGCGTAGGCAAACATACAGTCGAAGCTGACGAAGGAGACTTTGCATGGTACCAAGGAATTAAGATATCCCTCTTCGATGTAAGCAACGTCACAAACCCTGTGCAAATAGGTAATATCATAATAGGTGACAGAGGCTCAGACTCTCAAGTCTTGTATGACCACAAAGCGTTCCTATTTGACAAATCAAAGAATCTTCTTGTAATACCGATCTTGGAAGCTAAGATAGACAGAAGCAAATTCCCCGGCGAAGTTCCTCCACACGCTTATGGAGAACCTGTGTGGCAAGGAGCGTACGTCCTTGATGTCTCGCTGTTCCACGGCTTTGTGTTAAAAGGAAGAATAACGCATTTGAAAAACGGAATAAGCATCTATGAGGAAAGCTACTGGGTCAAACGCTCACTATACATAGAAGACGTGCTCTACACTGTTTCCAACCGCAAGGTAAAACTGAACATGCTGGACGACCTATCTCCAATACTGGAGATCGAGCTTTCCTAAAACCCCTTTTTTATACAGTTAGCGTTTGAGTAATGTCAATGCAGCAACTGCAATTGCTACTATGGCGACTCCGATGGTGATGTAGGTCGGGTCTGCAGATAAATCTAAGCGTTGCGTGAGCAACACTCCAATTAAGATTTATTTCTCTTTACCATTTTGATCAACCTATGTTGCCAAGTGCAACAGCATTATGTTTTCTGACATCAGAATGGTGCGCGCGCGCCTCTCTTCGCACTAATGCCTCGGTTTCGTCGCCTACCAACGAATTCTCATGATCATCAAGAAAAGTCGTCAATGAGTCGTCGATATTCCTTCATGAAGGATTCATGCATCTGTAGTTTTTGTGTTTCGGGGAGGAAGGATGAGTCGAGAGCGTTAAGGGTTAGCTCGAAAAGTTCAGAGACGGTGAAGTTTAGTTGTTGATGCAGTTGTAAATATTCGTTGTTCATGTCTGTGTTAAACATAGATGGGTCGTCAGTGTTAACAGTTACCTTAACACCTTTGTCGAAGAAGGTTTTTATTGGATGGTTTTGCAGAGATGTGATTACTCCAGTCCTCAAGTTGCTGGTCGGACACATCTCAACGGCGATGTCTCGCTTGCGAAGATAGGCAATAAGCTTTGGGTCTTGCCTTGCGGTTACTCCATGGCCTATGCGTTCAACGTTCAGGTAGTTTATAGCGTCCCATATGCTTTCGGGTCCAGCAGCCTCACCAGCGTGTGCAACTAGGTGAAGACCCACTTCTTTGGCCTTTTGATAAACAGGCGCGAAGGGTTTTGGAGGAAACTTTTCTTCACTGCCTCCTATGTCGATGGAGACGATGTTGTCACTCTTGTTCTCTATCCAGTCCAGGACTTGCATCCCAACGTTTGGGCCATAATTTCGAACCAAGTCGACTCTGAGATTGCATTGGATGCCAAAGTCTCGATGCGCATGGGATACTCCTCTATTGATGGCGTCAAGCATCAACCCATAGTCAAGCCCCTCTCTTACGTGGTCGGGTGCAGAAAAACTTGCCTCAACATACCTTACGTTGCATCGTGCATCGTCTTCTAACATCTCATACGTGATACGTTCAAATTGGCTCTCTCGTGTGATACACCTAAAAACCTTCATGTAGACGTTGATGAAGTGAGGAAAGTCACGGTATTGAAAGAATCGACGAACATCCTCTACTGTTTCAAAAGGGCTCTTTGATCCTCCTTCTTCTAAAATCCAAAGCAGTGTCTCTGCCCTCGTCGAACCGACGATGTGAATATGTTGCTCAACCTTTGGGAGAGCTCTAATTAACGCTTCAACATCCACCAATCAACATCTCAGGTTAGTATGTGCCTGTTGATGGCTATAAGAGACTCGGCTTTCAGTATGTCCCAAGCACCAGTCATAAGTGGATGGTCGAACAGAAAAAAATGGGGGTTTGGGGAGACGTCGCCAGCTGCTTCAGGTTGTTTATGAAGGTTTCGACTATTTTGGATCTAGCTGTTTTTTTTTGCGGTAGATTTTGGCTCCGTCTCTTTCCGTCACGTATTCGAAGCCTGTTGCAATCAGCTCTTCATCTTATCTGACGTTTTTCGCTATCTTAACATGGCATTCAGCCCTAAATCTTTGCGAGCCTTCAAACAACAAACAAATTTGGAAGTCGTAAAGAAGTAGTAGTCGCTAAGGCCTATTGGACTACTACTTTTGAACGGTTTAGTTGTCGTCGTCACGAACATCGTAGACAACGACGAATGAAAGAGTTCCAGCCAAGAAAGACATGCGCGCGCTGATTGTGTTTTGTTCGTGGAAATTTCGTCAAGCACGGTTTGGGAGCTGAGAAATAGGGTTGTGCTATTCTGAGACGGTTAGCTAGTTTATCTTACCATTCTTCTTATTTTCTGCGAACTTACGGCACGCTTGTAAGCCTTCTGAGCCTGTAACCTCTTGTACTCTTGATATGTCATGGTCGAATGTGGATAAAGCTCTTTGAACCTTTTGTAGGTCAGCCTTAAGTCAGTTTCCAGCGGTCCGTTGTCGGGTCTTCTGATGCGCGCGTGTTTTGCAGCCCTTGACCAAAGGCCCAGGATTATGAGTCCGAGAAAAATGAAAAAAAGCGCATAAAAAGTGGGGTCAATCATGTTAGTGCCTCTTATTCCTCTTTTGTTTCTGTCTTCTTTTTTCCGCTTGATTTTATCGGAAGAACTGGTGTCCCTTCTAATCCGATTACATTGAGAATGTCTGATGAGGATGGGACCACGATTTTTGTCTGTTGAGAAAACGTGTCTCGAACAACATCCAGTTTCTTGTTCAGCTGGGCGTTTTCTTTAAAGTATTTGTTTGCAGCTTCAGAAACCACTTTTACTGCTTCGGCTTGAGCTTTGGCCACAAGTTCGATGGCTTTGGCTTTTCCCTCCGCCGTCAGCACTGCGGCTTGTTTGTCTCCTTCGGCTTTAAGTATCGTGCCTTCTTTATCTTGGGCAGATGCCTCTTTTCTTCCGGTGGCTAACAGGCGTATCTGTCTTCTTTCTTGTTCGGCTGTTTTCTGCTTGTGCATGGCTTGCTGGATGTCAGCTGGCGGGTCTATTCGCTGAAGTTCGATTCGGTTGACCTTTGTTCCCCATTTGTCTGTTGCTTCGTCCAGCACTTTTCTCAGTTCCAAGTTTATCTTTTCTCTGGATGTCAAGCATATATCGAGCGACATTTCGCCAACGATGTTTCTAAGCGTGGTTTGAGCTAGCTTAACGATGGCGAGTTCGAAGTCTTCTACTTCGTAAATCGCCCTTTTCGCTTCAACTACTTGGTAGAAGATTACAGCGTCGATTGTGACGACTACGTTGTCTTCGGTGATGATTTCTTGAGGTGGGACGTCTATGACTTGTTCTCTCATGTTCACTCGGAACATTCTCTGGACAAAGGGGATGATGACTCTTAAGCCTGGCTCAACGGTTTTCTCGTAGGCGTTCCATCTTTCGATTATGCCTTTCTCGTATTGGTTTACTTTTTTGATTCCTGACCTTAGTATTACTATTATTATTACTATTATGAAGCCTAGGATTATTGCTAGGATCTCTAACATTTCTAACATTTTCTATCTCACCTCTTCTACTATGAGACTAACTCCTTCTACCCCCACAACTTTTACTTTGGCTCCTTCCTTTATAGATTTGTCGTTTGCTGGACGGCAGAACCACAGTTCGCCCATGAGCTTGATTACGCCGCCGTCAACGGGGTCTATGTCGGTTTTTGTCACTGTTGTTTTGTCTATCAAGGCGTCAACGTTGGTTTTCGTTAATTTGACGTTCAATTTGTCTAGCAATCTTCCGCCGTGCATTTCTTTTACTTGGAAGGTGCATCCTTTCAAGTGGTTTAAGCGCCTTACGAGTTCGCCGAAGTTGTCTGTGTTTACTTCCATGAGATATTCGCCGTTTTGTTTTGTGAGCGTGTAGGTTATTCTGTAGTCTTTTGAAAACTTCGATAGTAGTTGCGCTAGTTTTAGCGCGTCGGCTTTTATTGCGAGAATAATTCTCATCGTTATCAATAATTGATAAGTATTCAGTTTTATATATGCTTATTGGTTTGCATCAACTTTTATTGATACTTATGATTCGCATTCCCGTTGTTAGTTGTTAATTCTCCCTAGTTTGAGACTGATATGCGTGGTGGCGGAGGTTTTTATCGTGCTAGGGAATTAGTTTTATTTTGCAATCACGTTTTAGTTCTCTGTTGATTTCGGAAAAAACGTTGTTTTCAACATTCTTTATCTAGTTGGATCCAAATACGTCGAGAAGAGGCGTTTGTTCCGCGTCTCATGGCGTGATTATCTGGAAAATAGGGAATGACGTGGGATATCTGAGGCTTGGAGTATTTCGCGTCTCTTCACTATCTCTTTGAAGTCTATGTAGCCTCCGCCGACTATTTTTAGTTTGGCGTTTATCGTGTTGTTTTTGATTTGTATGACGTTGTAGGAGTTGCAGAAGAATCCGCGGAGTTTTTCGCATGAGGTGCTTCCGGCGTGGACTACTTGCATTTTTTCTATCTGCCATCTCCATGGTCTGTGGCGGTGTCCGCACAGGACTAGGTTTGTTTTTGATTTTGTTAGGCTTCTTAGGACGTCGCCTGCGTCGATTATGGTGATCTGGTCTGCTCCTGTGTCTGGCACTGGGATTATGTGGTGGTGGATGGCTACGATTTTTGTGTGGTTTTTGTGTTTTTTTAGGGTGTTTTCTAGCCATAGATTTTGTCTGTGTCCTACTTCGCCGTCGTCCCTGTCTGGACGTGCGCTGCTCAGCACTATTATGACTGTGTTGTCGATTTGTGTGATCTGTTTGAAAGGAAAGTATTGCCTGAAGAGGAGGTAGCCTGTTGCGCGGTAGTCGTGGTTTCCGCTTACGTATATGGTGTTTTTGGCCTTTAGCTGTTTGAGTTCTCTTGCTGCCTGTTTGAACTGGGATTGTATGCCGTCTTCTGTCAGGTCGCCAGTTATGACTACTGAGTCAGGCGACAGGGCGTTAATCTCTCTTATGGCTGTGCGGAAAGTTTCCTGGTTGAACATGGGTCCGCAGTGGACGTCGGAAATTTGAACAATTAACATTTTTTCACGCTTCTCAAACCAGCAGAGCAATAACTAATAAACATTATGGAGGTAGGTTCTGTCAAGTTGTCGGTTGATGCGGGTGCGTGTCAAAAATGGTAATGAGGGGTTTGAAGAAAGACTACACACCAATACTCAAAAGCTATCAAATCTTCCACGGTTTTATGAGACCACACGCACGCACGCGCTAGGGAGAAAAAAGGGCAAAATGCTGTGTCTTCTAGTCCGAGGCATGCAGTAACCGATAATGGTCTATCAATATCACATCTAATATGAACGAGGCAAGAAACCAAATAACAAAAATGGGTTCTCCGTATTGATTGGTGGAGGAGACCGGAAGATCACACCAGATTGTGGCAGCTAGATAAGCTGCTCCAGCAATATTAAGTAGACCCCAAGCCCAAGGCAGTGGTTCAGGACGTTTCTTCTTAACATAATAAGGAATCATAGCGCGCGCGAGTTTACTTGAAAGCTCTAGTCAAGAAAAAAGTAGAACCATAGAAAGGCAATCGGAGAATATCGGATCAAAAGACCGAACAGTATCTACGCTAGACAAAACCTTCAAGTTTTCTTCAACACCGGGCAACTCCTGAGGAAGATCATTTGTTGTTGTAGACCCCCTCCCCCCATCAACAACAACACTTAAGCCCAACCACTTAGCTTTCATCTTCACCACTTCAACGCTGCGTTTGAATTCTTCAGTTATAACTTGCCAATACTGTTTTTCTTGAACGAGTTTCCGCCTTTGATTTCTATTCTGCACACTCCTGCTGGCGTTTTTCCGTTCAATTCCATGTAAGTCTTGAAAGTTGTGTTGTATTGGCTGACTTTGAAGGAAATGATTATTAAATCTGTTTCCCAGAAGACCTTTCATGGTACCGCAAAGTGGTTGGTGTGTTTGGGTTACTGGTTTGCCTGGCAGCGGCAAATCCGTCGTCTCCCAAGCCCTACACAAACTCCTCAAACAGAAAGGCATCCACGCTCAACTATTACCCTCAGACGCTCTACGCAAGGTATTAACCCCCAAACCCACCTATTCGCTTGAAGAACGCGACATAGTGTACGCCACGCTGGTCTACATAGCCAAGCTTCTAACCCAAAACAACGTAAACGTCATAATAGACGCCACAGGCAACCTGAGACGCTACAGACAAAACGCAAGAAAACAAATCCCAAACTATATAGAAGCCTACCTAGAGTGCCCCTTAGAAGTCTGCATAGAACGCGAAACAAAAAGAGGAAAAACATTCCAAGCACCAAAACAAATCTACAAAAGAGCCCAGGAAGGCAAAGCCCCAACCGTCCCGGGCATAGAACAACCATACCAGCCACCCATAAACCCTGAAATAACCCTAGACACAACAAGATATGCGCCAGAAGAATGCGCCCAAAAAATACTAGACCTAATCCTCAAACATCGCACATCCTAATCTAAAGAGATTCAAGTGTTAATGTGAAAGTCCAAAACTCAAGTAATTGAACAAACCATTTCTGCAAAAGAAACGTGTCCGAGAAAAGGCGGAAAGGTTAAGGCTATAAAAAGTGACTAAAGTATTGGCGTGAGATGTTCATAGCAAATAAGGGACTGAAATGCCAAACAAGAAAGAATTGTCTGACAACTGTCCCGTATGCGGCGAAAAAATGGAGAAAGGGTACCTTAGATGTTTGGGACTCTGGGGCTGGGGATGGGTCAAGCAGAAAAAACCTTGGTCTCTGGGTTGGTGCATTAAAGCACGCAGATGTCGAAGCTGTAAGATAATGATAATTTTATTTCCGTGAGCTTCACTTTTGTGATAGATAATTCATGAGTGTTCACAAGACTAAGATAAAGCAAATCGAGGAAATCCTGTCTATCACCAACAGGAGCCTGCGCTTCTCTAAGTATGTACCACAAGAATGCAGCTCCACTTCTCGCAGAAATATGATTTTAAGCGCACACCAGAACAAGCCGCCCAAAAAACCTAGAAACAATGATCAAACATTATCAATAAAACAAACCTTCCCCTACAATACACTAACATATTTAGCTCCAAACAGGCGAGGGGTTGACAGTCTTGTGCCTGCTTGCTGCTTGTCCGACAAAGAAAACCAATCTACCACGAAGAGTAATAAGGTCATTAGCGGGAGCATGAAACTATGAAAAGAAGCATCTGCGGAATCGTAATTGGGGAAGCAAGTTCGGCAGAAGAAGCCAAGAGACTCGCAGAGACGATGAAGAATTGTCCTAATCTTATGGCTTCAGGGACATCTTCAAATAAACTCTACTCCGTTTATATTGTTCCTGAGGAGAAAAAGTGGTGGCTGAAATATCCTGAGACTAATCCAAAGGCAACAGGCTTAGAAAAGGCACAGGTCTACATTGTTCAAAATCTCTTATATCCCGAAAAATTCGCTTTTAGAATGCCAGAAAAGAAAACAGAAACTGCTCCATGCGGGGCAAATTGCCAAACATGTCCATTGCGAGAAGAATACGATTGCAGTGGCTGTCCCGCTACTACTAACCACCAAGGATGAAAGCTAGAAGATTTGGCTTGGTAGTTGTTGTTTAAAAGTCTAGGAGAAAAATAACAACTTCTGAGTGCTAAAGAACTGAATGGGAAATTGAGCGCGCGCGGAAAATCGGCAACGGTTAATGCCTAAAGAATTCTCGAACGGTTTCCTTTGAAACATAAAGATAAGGTTTCATACATTCATATTCTTCAGGAACCTCAAGCTCCCGCAGAAGACCGTCACACTCATCCTTTCTTACAAGAACGATTTTACGGTTTGGGGCATACCCAGTTTTGAGTCGTCCTCCAGTGCCTGTTGCATGGACCACTATGAAAGGGTGAATCTCAAGCTGCTCTCCTGTCTTCCTTGAAATCAAGGTTACGCGAAATGTTTCAACAATACGATCAACTTTTATCTCCAGACCAAGTTCCTCAGCCGCCTCTCTTTTCGCTGTCTCTTCTATCGACTCGTCTTCCTCCACTCCTCCGCCGGGCAAAAACCAGAAACCGTTTGACGCATCCACAACAATCGCAAAGTGGTCATCAAAATCCACCAACAAAGTCACTCGCGCAAATCTTTTCGCCCAAGGTTCCTTCCACACGGAAATGCATCGCGGTTCCACCTCAACACTCAATTCATGTTGCAGCATCACTTTGATTCCTCATGGTAAATAAAGGAAATTGCACGTTTTTGTTTTAAGAGTTTCTTTTATATCGTGACTGTGCGCTTAGAATAAAGCCTTTGCAAAAACTTAACAGCATACAGACGAGGTAGGATTTGAAGTGCACCAGATCTTGTACTTTTTCAGAACTCTCAACGCATTAATCGTTGTGGAAACCGTGTACTTCTCACCATCGGCAGATGTCCATTAGGCGCGCGCGCTTAAGTTTGCACTCGTATTACCGACACAACTCAGTTTTCCCTTCTCGTTGTCATATGGAAAACCTCCCTCATCGTTCTGAAGACCCCTCAGACATCTCAGCGGGACCTCATCGTCTCTCACTTTGCCAAGCAGATAATTTAGCCTATACTTTTCCAATTCCGATCCGTTCTCTTCAACAAACCATGTCGTTTTTTGAACATCCAACCCGCCAAACCCCTCGCGCATCATTTCCCAGCTGCCCTAATTTAAAATTTGCCACTAATCCAGTTTCTTAAAAGCAGACAAAATCTTAAACATGACACTCAAACGCTATTAATCTCAGATTCACAAGTTTTCATGTTTTATCTCTATTTACACCAACAAGCTTAATTATAACCTGAATCGTTAGCAGCAAAAAAGGTGTTTACCAATGAATGAAAATCCTAGAAGTCTAGTAGGCTATTGCGGCTTATACTGCGGCGCCTGTGGAATACACCAAGGCAAGATAAAACAAGCAGCCGAAAATCTACAAAAAATCATAAGCGTCTACGGCTTCGACAAACTCACCACAGAACTCGCAAAATATGAACCAGCATTCAACCACTACACAGAATTCGAAAACGTTCTAAACGGCTTCGTCAACATGTTCGGGGAATGTCCAGGATGCCTAACAGGCGGCGGACCACCAGACTGTGCCATCCGCGAATGCCGCAAACAAAAAGCCTACACCACATGCGTGGAATGCGGAGAAACGGAAACATGCGAAAAACTACAAAGGTATGGGCCTCAGGCCTTAGAGAGACTGCAGAAAATCAAAGCCATGGGCATTGACAAATGGGCTGAAGAAATGCAGAGAAAAGTAGATGCAGGCTACTGCTACCTAGACGAAAGAACCTAATCAGCTGATTAAACGACGACCTCATTTCTCAACTGAAAAAAGAAAGATTTACCCCTGTTTCTACCCTTCAGATTTGGCTAGCCACTCATCTCTTAGAATATCCATTATCATGACGTCGCGATACTGTCCATCTATGAAACGGGCTTTTCTCTTTGTCCCAACCTCTCTGAAGCCAACCTTCAGATAGCACTTTTGTGCTCGTTCATTGAAGTCAAACGCTTCAAGTTCAACCCTAGTGAGGTTTAGGGTTCGAAAAGCGAAGCCAAGAACCAGGTTTATGGATTCCTGACCATAGCCTTTGCCCCGATTCTTCGGATCGTATATGCTGATTCCTAACATGGCGGACCTGTTGGTCCAATTGATGTTCATGAGGCTTACTCCACCTATGAGCTTACCGTCTGCAATGGTTTCGATTGCCAATGTGAACGCCTTTCTCTCTTGGCGTCGTTTCCATGTGCCTTTGATAAATTCCTCCTCGTCGTTGCGCGACACCGGACCCATATCTGCAGCTCCAACGAGGTTTCTCAATTCCATGCTGTTCCAGTGTCTCATAACTTGGTCGAGGTCCGAAAGCTCAAAGCTGCGCAGAAGAACTCTTTTACCTTTGATCATATTACTCCTTTGTCTCCAGCTTGTAGAAAACTTTCAAACCCTTGAGTGTTTCATGTACAGACGTTGCGATTTGAAGTATGTCTTCTAGTTCCACATCTCTGCCCCAATCATACGCGTGATCATGAATTCCCTTAACCGGTTCAAATCCAAGAGAACGAAGGCGCTCAACAACCTCAATGGGGTTCGCTCCTTCGCTATAAAACAGCACATTCAGGTAGGTTTTCATTTCATCACTGTCTCCACGAATTTCAAACTCTGACTATAAAACTCACATTAATCTGTTTCGGTCCACTGAGAAATAAGTACGCCAGCCACTGAAACTGTATCCGAGCCGTCATTGAACCCAAAACAACCCTAGACACCGCGAAACTTACCGCAGCCATGTATTTCAGCCTCGGGATCTTCTAACATAATCCAAAACAGCATCGGCTTGCTCTTCTGAAATGTATGAGGATTGAAGGAGACACCTAGCCAGTTCGGAAATCGTTGTTAAGGCGCGGAACTTGTACCCGACTCTTTCGATATTTTCTCCGCCGCCTTGCTCCCTATCCACAAGAACCATCACGGTTTCAATACGGGCTCCAAGCTGCTCAAGGGGCTTTATCCCCTCAAGTTTAGACGTTCCATCAGTGACAACATCATCAAAAAACAGCACATGCTCTCCCCTAACCACTTCTCCTCCAGCAACTCTGCCAATCACACCATACCTTTTCTCGGCTTTTCTCACGATGACACACGGCAAATTCACTCGGCAAGCTATGCTGGGCAGAAGCAGAGCGCCCTTCAACTCAATCGAGGACAACTTGTCTATTCTCTCAAAAGCCATAATCCTCCTAATCTCGTCCGCAACCGCATCAACAACACGGCAAAGATCCCTAGGAGAAGAAAGCAAACACGAGAGATCGATGTAGTAAGGGCTTAAAGCTCCAGACTTGATCCTAAAAGTGCCGAACTTCAAGCAGCCAGAACGGAAAAGCGCATCAGCAACCTCAGAGGCAACATCCGACACACTCAATCCCCAAAAAGAGTACACACTCCCAAATTTAACACTTACCAGAAACCTATCATATCCCCTAGGACTCTGACCAAGACTTATTTGGTTCCAAATAACCGTAAATATTGGAAACAATAGAGGGGATAATCATTTCCATGTTACGAGCCGAGAATGTAATGGTAACGTTTATAACTCAATGTTCTCATTCCTAAAAGACGCGAAGCTGGAGAACAATGGGTCACAGGAAAAAAAACGCCCCGAAACGCGGTTCCCTCGCCTATTTACCTAGGAAACGCGCCAGACATATACTAGCCAGGATCCGACACTGGCCAAAAATAGAGGCGGACACACCCAAACTTCTAGGCTTTATAGGCTATAAAGCAGGCATGACCCATCTGTTCACTGTAGACGATAGAAAACGTTCACCAAACTACGGGAAAGAAGTAATCCGACCAGCAACGGTCCTAGAAACACCGCCCATGCTCATATGCGCCATAAGAGCCTACACAAAAAATCCATACGGTCTCCAAACCCTCACAGAAGCTTGGATGAAAGACCCGCCAGAAGAACTAGACCGCGTACTCACGATACCCGAAAGCTTCAACACGGAAGAAAACCTCAGAAAAATTGAGGAAAATCTGGAAAAAGTTGCCAAAATACGTGTTATCGCAGCTACACAGCCCAAACAAACCAGCGTGCCAAAGAAAAAGCCAGACGTGGCAGAAATAGAAATCGGCGGAGGCACAACTCAACAACAATTTGAGTACACAAAAAGCCTACTTGGAAAAACAGTATCTCCCGAAAACGTTCTCAAAGAAGGCCAATACGTAGACGTAATAGCCGTGTCCATCGGAAAAGGCTTCCAAGGACCGGTAAAACGCTGGGGAGTAAGAATACTCCAACGCAAGGCAAGAAAAACAAAAAGAGGCATAGCAACTCTAGGCCCATGGAAACCAACACACGTGATGCACAGCATTCCAAGAGCCGGGCAAATGGGCTTTCATCAAAGAACAGAACGCAATAAGCGTATTCTAAAAATCGGAACAGACGGCAAAGAAGTAACGCCAAAAGGCGGCTTCATAAGGTACGGCGTAATCCGCGGACCCTACATGATACTCGATGGAAGCGTGCCAGGACCAGAAAAGCGCCCGATAAAACTACGCTATCCAACACGCTCACCAACGCGCATACCCGAAGAACCACCGCGAATCACACACGTATCGCTGGAATCGCCACAAGGAAAGTAACGGTGAAAAACCATGGTCAAAACCCAAAAAATCTTTGACCTCACCGGAAAACCAATCGGAAAAGTAAAGCTCCCAAAAACTTTTGACACACCATTAAGACCAGACGTTATAAAACGTGCAGTTTTAGCAATACAGTCAAGTAGATTTCAACCTCAAGGCAGAAACCCAATGGCTGGAAAAAGAACAACAGCCGAATCAAGAGGCGTAGGCTTGGGCATAGCCAGAATACCAAGAATCAAAGGACAGAGAGGAAGAGCGGCCCTCGCACCCGGCACGGTGGGTGGAAGAGCAGCACATCCACCAGTCTCGGAGAAAAAGATCGTTAAAGGAATCCCGAAAAAAGAGAAACGCCTTGCCTTATTTTCTGCAATA
>JAOUPS010000136.1 GCA_029879735.1 Candidatus Bathyarchaeota archaeon
TGAAAAAGTAGAGGAGATTGAACGCAAAGCCTCATTGGCTGGTTTAAAGCTTATTCGCCAAAAAATCCGGCATATGGGCACCGAGAGATGCACTCAAACCCTTCGAAAGATGCGACAAGAATTAAACGGCAAAGTTGAAGTCAAACTGAAAAAAGACGTCAAGGGTCTCATAGTTAAGAATAATACTGTTAAAGGTGTTGAAACCGTAAACGGTGAAAAGTTCTTCGGAAGATATGTGGTTGTTGCACCTGGAAGAAGCGGAGCTGAATGGCTTCAAGCAGAGGCACAAGCCTTAGGTTTAAAGACACTTAACAACCCGGTTGATGTTGGGATAAGGGTTGAGGCTTTGGCTCCTGTTATGGAAGAGTTAACAAGCGTTCTTTATGAGCCAAAACTTATTTACTATTCAAGGTTTTTTGACGATCAAGTTCGTACCTTCTGCGTCGCGCCATATGGTGAGGTCATAAGTGAATCCTATAACGGAGTTTTAACCGTTAACGGTCAAAGCTACGCGGAGAAGAAGACGAAAAATACGAACTTCGCCATTTTGGTGAGGACATCGTTTACCGAACCATTCAAAGAACCGATAGCCTATGGAAAATATCTTGCTAGGCTTTCGAACATTCTCAGCGGGGGTGTAATGATACAGCGTTTAGGCGATTTAGAAGCCGGAAGAAGGTCAACATCTGAGAGAATTGCCAGAAGCGTGGTGACACCCACACTGAAGAACGCTACACCAGGCGACTTGAGCTTTGTTCTGCCGTACCGCTACCTAGCTGATATAAGGGAGACGCTTCAAGCCCTAGATAAAATCGCTCCAGGAATAAATTCAAGGGACACGCTTCTATACGGCATTGAAGTGAAATTCTACTCCTCAAGGCTTCAGTTAAGCAACTCCTTGGAAACCCAAATCTATAACTTATTCACCATCGGTGATGGAGCCGGCGTCACAAGAGGGCTGGTTCAGGCTTCGGCATCGGGCGTTATCGTTGCAAGGGAGATAACAAAGAGAGAGAAGCAGAAGGCGTGAACACAATGTCTATAGTTCAGGAAATAAGGTGTTCACACTGCGGTGCACCGATACCGTTTGAACCGGGCGAAACAATAGCAACTTGCAAGTACTGCGGCTACTCGGTTGTGATAGAAACCGGAAAGGCTTTCACCTTCGAACACTCCATGCTGTTGAACAAGTACGACCCAGCACAAATCGAAGACCCCATCAGAAACTGGATGCGAGGGGGCTTTCTGAAGCCTTCAGACCTCGCGAAAAAATCAAAAATTATGGAAAAAACACTGATCTACTTGCCCTTCTGGGTTGCGTCGGTGGAAGCCGAAAGCACCTATAAGGGAATATTTGAGCGCATAACTCCACCGGTTGTTAAGGAAGGAAAAATCGAGAAGAAGTATGATTGGCTTGTTCTGGCAAGGAAGGCAACGGAGTTTCCAGCAAGGGAATATGACGTGCCATTAAAGGGTAAAATCCCCTACGACTTCAGGAAAATAGAAGCCTTCGCTAAAGTTTTAAACAGCGAAATCGACAAAAGCGAGGCTGTGAAGCTTGCAAGACAACAGATTGAGGAGCATCACCGTTATCTGGTTCAGCAAGATGTTGACAGAATCATCGAAATGAACGATGAAATAAAAATAGACCAAACAGTTTACTTGCACGCTCCCGTATGGTTTGTGAAATACGAGTATAAAGGTGAAACTTACCAGTTGCTGATAGACGGAGCAACCGGACTGGCCATAAAAGGCGACATACCCTCAACCGGGTTCGGGATATTCTAACGAAACTTTAAATGCGGCAATCATGCATTTATAAAATTGAAAGACGAATGTAAGGGAATAGTCTTGAGTGAAAAAAAAGACTTTTATGAGAAGGCAAAGAAGCAGATGCGCCTGTCCGAACGGATTCTTGCGGCAATTCCAGGTTTCCGGGGTTATAAAGAGAAAGAGTTGCGGAGGGAATCGGACAGGCTTATCAGAAACCATTTATACCGGAGGCTGTCAGAGGCGAAAAGCGACCTTAAGGATGTTTTTCAGAAACTGTCTGACCGCCGCTTGTTTGAAGTTTTAACGGATGTGGACCGTCTTGTGGCAAAATTTGACCGTGTAGCAGAGAAGGTGAATCATGCTTCTTATGGGTATGCTGGCTTCTTTAACATTGTGAAGGTTGAAGAGGAAAATCTTGATAGGATGATAGATTTTGACAACCGGTTAGTTGATGATGTGGAGAAAATAGTTAGTGAAGTTGAAGTGTTTAAGGCGGAAGTTATGAAAGGAGAAATCAAGAAGGCGAGAGAACGCGTACAGCATTTGGGTGGAACGTTGGAGGCTTTTGAGGAAACCTTTGATAAGAGGGGCGAAGTGATATTAGGGGTGAGTTGAGATGGCGCAAGTTATAGAGTGGAAGAATCCGGGAGCAGAAGACATTCTGTGGAGGTATCCTGATGAAGAGATCACGTGGGGCGCCCAGTTAATAGTGCACGAGTATGAAGTTGCAGTGTTTTTCAGAGACGGCAAAGCCTATGATGTTTTTGGTGCAGGAAGACACACGTTAACGACGCTGAACTTGCCGTTGCTGACCAGATTGCTTACACGAATCGCTGGGTACAAGGAAAAACCTTTCAAGGCAGTAGTAATTTTCATCTCGACAAAGGTTTTCGCTGGAAAATATGGGACGCGAGCCCAAACCACGGAGCTTGCACCGTTGCAGGTGCATGGTTCCTTCTGGTTCAAGGTTGAAGATCCTCAACTGTTCGTGAACGAGGTTGTTGGTGGACAAAAGGCCTACGCAACTGGAGATGTGAACGATTATCTGCGTGGCTTCTTGAATGAGAAGGTAATCGACGAGCTTTCCCACTACGATCTGATCACTGTTTTCACAAGGCTTGACGAAACCTCCATGGTTGTGAAAAACGCAATTGTAGACTACTTTAAGCGAATAGGTCTGGAATTAACGGACCTACGCTTTGAAGGTATAGACACAACGCCAGAATATCGTGAGCGTCTGTTCTGGCTTAGAACAGGAAGGGCTACACCGGGAGAAGTGTTGCGAATGGAAACCGTGAAGAAGGCTGCGGAAGAGCTTGGAAAATCGCCTGGAGCCGGCTTAGGAACGGGCATGGTGCTTATACCGCAGGTGATGACGCCTACGGGACCAGCGCAAGCGCCAGCCGCTGCCTTAGTGATTTGTCCAAAGTGTGCTGCAAAAGTCCCGGCTACTTCGAAGTTCTGTCCTGAGTGTGGAAAACAGCTTACTCCGCCGGCTGCCGAAACAATCAAGTGTCCAAAATGTGGAAAACTTATTCCTTCGACTTCGAAGTTCTGTCCAGAATGCGGAGCAAAGAAAGAGTAAGAGGCTGTTAAATGGCTGAAGGCGGAGAACGTGGGCTATTATCCATAGGCATTTTCTTGATAATCCTAGTGGTTTCGATAATTCTCTATGAGCCATTGCGTCTGATTCCCGAGTGGTCATTGATTACACCGCTAGTACTTGCGTTGTATGGTTGCTGGACAATAGTTTTGGCTGGGATTAGAGCGTCAAACCCGCGGAAGTACGAGCGTGGTCCGTTTAGCACTTTTGCGTTGGGTCTAATACTGATAGCGATTGGTGGAGCGTGGTTTACGTACTCCATTGAACCCCTCTATTCTTTGGCGATAATACTGCTTGTGCCGGGAGCTTTAGCCATAGCTGCTGCTTTGAAAAGAAAATAGTCCTTCATTTTTTCTAAACATTTTTTATTTGCAGTTTGGTTTATGCTATTAGAGGATAAGGCGTAACATGAGCGAGAAAATAATCGGACGTGGCACATGGTACGACAAGATGGCTGCCAGAATAATTGAAAGGGAGCGGAAGCTGGGCAGAA
>JAOUPS010000066.1 GCA_029879735.1 Candidatus Bathyarchaeota archaeon
ACCCGTATCAGACCGGCGGTTTGGGGACACCTGAACATCAAAGGGTTACTGCTGGAGATGTGCATAGAGCATCCTTTGGCATACTATACATCGATGAGATAAAGAATCTCAGCCCAGAAGAAGCAGTAACGCTTCTAACAGTGCTTGAAGACGGACAGTTGCCAATAACATTGAGAGGCCGATGGCAAGCCGGAGGCACAGCTGCAATGGCAGTTTCAACAGAGCCCGTACCTGCCATAACATTTCTGGTTGTCGCCGGAAACTTCGACAGCATAAACCAGATTCACCCAGCCCTGATGGACCGCATCTACGGCTACGGCAAGGTTGTGAGAATGAACAATGATATGCCAAACACTGCGGAAAACAAACGTAAATACGTGCAGTTCATAGCGCAAGAGGCTAAACGTTTCAACCTTATACCCTTCAGCAGAGAAACGTGCGAAGAAATCGTGGAAGAAGGAAGACGAAGAAGCAACAAAAAAGATGCCTTAACAACAAAGTTCAGACCCTTAATCTCAATTATCAAGACGGCTGCAACCCTCGCGATGAACGAAGACTGCAAGGTTGTTGAGAGGAGGCATGTACGCGAAGCCATAGAAAACCACTGCAAAACAATTCAGAGACAAATATTGGAACACGAAATGAACGAGAGAGGCAAACTGTTGGAAATCAAGCCTGAAGGAGTTAAACTCGGCCAGATACACGGTTTAGCTGTGGTCAAAGACCCCTATAGCGGAGAGATGACGGGAAGCGTCTTAGGCGTAAGAGCCAACATGGTTAAGACAAGCGAACTTCCAAGGAGTTACCCATTAAAGGGATACTACAAGGTCACTGGGGTGGCCAAGAGTAACCAAAGTTTCATCTCAGACAGCATTGCAAAAGTTAGAAGCGTAATCCTACAGAAATACGGCATAGACATAGCCCAAGACTACCTGACACACATCGACTTCGCCCAATCCTACGGTGTGGACGGCCCGTCGGCAGGCGCAACAATGGTTATACTGCTTTGCTCACTTATCGAAGGCAAACCTATAAGGCAAGATGTAGCTGTTACTGGGGAAATAAACTTAGGCGTCGGAGATTCCATTCAAATAACTGCTGTCGGCGGAGTTTACGAGAAAATTAAGGCTGCTGAGGCTTGGGGGTTCAAAAAAGTAGTCATTCCTAAAAAGAATTATGAACATTCCATCGAAGTTAACGACTATAAGATGGAGGTTGTACAGGCAGCCACGTTAGACGACTACTTAAAGGAATGTCTGGTTGAAAAGCCAATCCTTAAGGTTCCGGTTCAAACTTATAAGCGTAGGAAACGCTAAGATTTTCTAGGCACAAAAGAAAACCCGGCTAAAATTCGTTTCTAGAACTCCTCTAGAGTGGGAGAGTGGTTAATGGTTAGGGAAGTTGACCAGGCTGCAATTCGCAGATGGCGTAGAAGAGGCTTTTACAGTGAGACAGTTCTCGTAAAAGTTCTGGAAAAAAATGGATACAAAGCCGTTCGAGTTCCAGTCAGCAACCCAAGCCTCAGTCCCTTACCAGATGTTATAGCCAGAAAAGACCTACATGTTTACGCTTTCGAGGTTAAAAACGCTAGGTATTACGCCTATTTTCCAAGAAAACAGGTTGAAAAACTTTTCAGATTTCTCGATGAACTAATACCAGGACCAAACGAGTATAAGCATGGAGTGCTTGCAGCGCACTTGGGAAAAAAATGGATTTTCAAACAAATAAGATGGGAAGATTGGGAGAAAAACAAGCTTCCTGAAAAAGAGAGAATCATAAAGCGGGACAGAGGAAACTTCGATTTGAAGATGGGAAGTTGATAATGACCATGGATAAAAGCGTGGTCTCGGCGTCCCTTTTATGCAAAATTTATCAAATCAACGACATTAACATTGAAGCCTTGAAAGATGTAAACCTTAAGGTTGAAAAAGGCGAGTTTATAGGTATAAGCGGTCCGTCAGGTGCCGGAAAAACAACATTGCTAAACATTATCGGCGGAATCGACAGACCCACAAGCGGAAAGATCATTGTTTTTGGACACGATCTAAGCGTTGAAGACGAGGATTTCTTAGCTGATTTTCGATGCAACAATGTTGGTTTCGTCTTCCAATCCTACAACCTTGTATCTACATTGAGTGTTTCTGAGAACATTGCTTTCCCAATGGAGTGGGCTCGGAAACCAGAGGATTACATAGAAAATCGGGTTGAAGAGTTATTGAGAATTGTAGGTTTAGAGCATAGAGCCGACCATTTCTCATTTCAATTGAGCGGCGGTGAGCAACAGCGTGTGGCTTTTGCCCGTGCATTGGCCAATGACCCCCCATTACTTCTTGTTGATGAGCCTACTGGAAATTTGGATGTCAAAACAGGCTTGAAAATTGTTCAAATACTCCGAAAATTAAAAGATGACGGAAAAACTATTATCGTTGCAACCCATGACGAGCGGATAACCCGACTGGCTGATCAAAAACTGTATTTGGAAGACGGAAAGCTGGTAAGCCTAGATGAGTGAAACGTCTTTTCCGGTAAACGATCTGCTGCGTAGAAAGCTTCAAACAGGCCTAACTGTCGCTAGTTTGACTTTATGTGTTGCTTTAACTGTTTTTCTTCTTCTTTTCGGAGAAAATATAGGCTTTGAAATCTCGCAAGTAGCGGAAGGTAAGCTGACATCGGGATTTTCAATTATTTTCTCTCAGTTTATAACTTTCATTGGACTGTTAATCGTCGTCACCGGAGCGGTTATTGTTTCTTTCATGGTTTTTGTGATGATGTCCCAGCGAGTTAAGGATATCGGGTTAATGAGGGCAACTGGGTGCCCAAACGACTTGATTTTCGGCTATTTCATGACGGAGCTTCTCATAGTCACGTTTGTTAGCTGCTTTCTCGGCGTGGTTTTTGGAATACTAGCAGACTATGCTTCAATTAGCTTGTTTAGCTTTACTGGTTTTCAGATTTTGCAGAAACCGGTCAATTTTTGGCTCATTCTCTTGATTTTCGTTCTTTTTTTCGTTCTCGCTGTGATTTTTGGAGTAAAACCGATTCTGGACGTGACTAAGGTTGAGCCAGCTAAGGCGATTTCACCAACCTATCACTATGGATTGAGCAAGGAACCAGGATTTAGGGTTATTTCAAAATCGAGCTTCACAGTTAAAATTGCTTTAAGAAGCTTGTTCCGCAGAAAATCAGCAACCATCAGAATCATTTTGTGTTTAGCTACAGTCTTCACGTTAGTCACCGTAGCCATTGCAGGAGGAATAATCGCTGATCAAACCACCAAAAGCTGGGTCGAAAAAGCCATAGGCAGAGACATGATTTTGATAGCTCATAAAAACATGAGTGATCAGTACAAGCTCTTGTTATCAAAATTTCACGGTGCAAAAGAGGATTTGCAGTTTAACTACACAGAGCAAGAATACTTAGTACCTGAAAGCCTTCTCAATCAGCTGAAAACAATATCGAGTATAGATGTTGATGCACGCTTAGTTGTGGAGGGACATGTGAGGGAAGTTCCAGGTGAAATCATTGATTCTGAGACTGCGACCATAATTTCTGTTGGCGATGATCGAGAGGGTGAATCCCTAATTGTTGGTGTTGAACCTGAAAAGGTGTTAAGTGAATGGTTTGTCGAAGGTGAACCCCTGAAAGAGAGTGAAACACTGGAAGCCGTGGTAGGAGAATCTCTAGCTCAGAAAATGTTCTCAAAGCCTTTGAATCAATACTTAATGGTGTTTGACAGAATTTTCAATGTGACCGGTGTTTGCATGGACCCGATCAATAATGGAAATGTCACTTATGTGCCTCTGGATGTCCTGCAAAATGTTACTGGCATATTGAAACCCAACATTGTTATGGTTAGAGTTGACTCGGTTAATCGTGCAGAAGTTTTAGAACAAATAAGAACAACTGTTGATGGTGTGGATTCAGAGTTTAGGGTTTTTGAGCTTAATGAGGCACTGGAAGAAAATGTTGGCTTTCTTGGGTATGTCTGGTCTACTCTGATGTTTTTACCTTTGTTTTCTCTGATAGCGGCTTCCTTGTGTTTAATAGGCTATGTGGTGCTTGCTATAGCTGAGCAGAGCCGTGAATTGGGTGTTTTGAGGGCGTTGGGGATAAAGCCTAAGACGGTTACTAAGACTGTTTCGGAGCAGAGTTTCATAGTTTTGCTTTCCAGTTTCGTTGCAGGAGTTCCAATAGGAATAATTCTTACCTTGCTGATTTTAGTTCCGGAGCCTGTGGTTACGAGTCACACGATTCTTGAGATAGCTGGATGGCTACTAGTCGCCTTAGTTGTGATGTTTGTTTCAAGCCTGTATCCCGCCGTAAAATTTGCAAGAAAACCGATTTTGGAAATCATGAATAAGCCTTGAAATGCAGAAGCGAAACAAATTTAAAAGCTTCTAGCCTATCTTTTGGGGAAGACATTTGTTGTAGGTGAAAGCTTATGACTCAACCGGTTCAAGGAATAATAGTGAATTACCGAGTAGGTCCGAAAACTCAGACGCCTAAAGAGTGCATAATCCAGTTTACACACGTAACTTCTGCTTCCGAAGCAGGCAGACTCGTTGGACGAAAGGTTGCGTGGAAGAGTGGAAAGAGCAAAATCATCGGAAAGATCGTGGCTTTGCATGGCAAGAAGGGCTTGGTTAGGATAAGATTCAGGAAGGGTGTGCCGGGCCAAGCTCTAGGAACATCTGTGGAATTGGTAGGCTAAGTCTTTTTTGAAAAGTGTTTAAGTGAGTCCACGTAGGCTGGTAGCTGACTTAGGAAGTCCTGTAGCTGAAGCACTGGAACGATTGGCACATTATTGTAAAATTTGAATCTGGCTGGGATAAGGGATAAAACGGCTGGCACGAGCTTAACTCTGCTCCATGAGGCGCACTCAATTTTTTCGGCGAGTTTTGGCAAGGATTCAGCTAAGGCTGATGTTCTCTCAACCTGTTCCTCAACGATTCTCCTTGTCGCGGATGGGTACATTCCGTGATGCCAGTACTTGCAATCAACACACGCGACTATTGGTTTTTTACATCCAATTATATCTATTTCCCATCTTCGTCCAGCATGCTTAAACCTTAAATTCTTCTTCACACTGTAATTGTTCCGTTCAAAAGCGATAGCGGCGATGTTTTCAAACTCTTTCCAGTCAAGGAAGCTGCTTACGCGTTCAAGGTCGGCACCCAGCTGCACGGCGTGAACGGCTAATTTAAGACGTTTTAAGTTATCTACATCTATAATTTTGTTTCGCAAATAAAGTAGTCCATTATTTTGCATCTTTTTGACTAAATTTTCAGTAATTTTTAATGGAATTTTTGCGTCTTTAATTAACACTTCAAAGGAAGTAGGCCCACCTTTAGTTAGCTTCAGAACAGAAATAATCAATTCACGCTCAATATTCACATGAATATCTCCCAGATTTCGCACAATAATGCCTAGAAAAATGCCTTTTCGTGAATCGCTTAAAAGCTTTTCCATAAAAATAAAAGAAAGAAAGGATGCATGAATTGTCAAGTGGGTCATTTGGTTAGGTTAAAGGCAGTTTTGTTTGAGAAGCCGTGGAAGTTATAGAAAAATTGGACAGGTGAACATGAGAACCAACTCTTAATAGCAATCATAACGCGCGCGTATGGAAGTTTAAACATACAACTTTTAAATGTTAAACCTAATAGTCGATATAGACCTAAAAGGGAAGTGCTATCCGGCATGTCTGATTCATACGTTTCTAAAACTCGAGAATCCAAGGATTTATACGAAAGAGCAAATAAGTTTCTCCCCGCTGGGGTTTCTTATGCCATAAGGCATTTTGAGCCTTACCCGTTTTACACTGCTAGAGCGAAGGGAAGCAAGCTTTATGATGTTGATGGAAACGAATACGTTGACTTCTGGTTGGGACATACTGCGCTTATACTTGGCCACAGCCCACCAGCTGTTGTGGAGGCCGTTAAGAGGCAACTTGAAAACGGCACCCATTACGGAACATCCCACGAACTAGAAATCCAGCTAGCTGAGCAAATTGTGAAAATGGTTCCAAGCGCGGAAATGGTGCGCTTCACCAATTCAGGAACAGAGGCAAACATGTACGCCACACGCCTAGCACGTGCATACGCTGGCAGAAGCAAAATCGCCAAATTCGAGGGCGGATGGCACGGAGGCTACGATGCACTTCACATAAGCGTCAAATACCCTTTCGACATCCCAGAGTCCGCCGGCTTAACAGCTGGATCCCTACAAGACACCATAGTTTTGCCATTTAACGACCTTGAAGGAGTTAAGGAAAAGCTGAAGAACGAAGAAGTTGCCTCCATCACAATTGAACCTGTCCTCGGCGCTGGAGGAGGCATCCCCGCGGAAAAGGAGTTTCTGAAAGGGCTGAGGGAACTTTGCGATGAAAGAAGTGTTCTGTTGATCTTCGATGAGGTGATCACTGGTTTCAGGTTGGCTCCCGGTGGAGGAGAGCAATATTATGGTGTAACGCCGGACATAGCGGTTTTCGGAAAAATCTTGGGGGGAGGATTTCCGATAGGTGCTTTTTGCGGACGCAGAGAGATCATGAAGAGGCTCGATACGCTCCTTTATGAACGCCCCCATTACTCCTTCCACGGCGGAACCTTCACAGCAAACCCAATATCAATGACAGCTGGTTTGGCAACACTGAAAATTCTAAAAGACGGACAACTAATAAACAAGCTAAACAATGTTGGAGGAAAAATCAGAGAAAAGCTAAAGGAAATCTTCGAAGTAAATGGTGTGGACGTACAAGTTACAGGAGCAGGCTCTCTCTTCAACACTCACTTCACAAGAGAAGAAGTAAAGAATGCTCATGCAGCCTCCAAAGCCGACAAGAAGAAACTGATTAACTATCACCTAAGCTTGATCACAGATGGAGTTTTCTTCCTACCCGCACACACCGGAGCTCTAAGCACCGCACACTCTGAAGCCGACATAGAAAAGTTATTTTCAGAGACAGAGAAATACGCCAAACAATGCAAAGCAACGTAGAAAGAACTAACATATTATCCAAATTTTTCATACGCTTAATCCGAGAAACACCCCCAATCAGATATTGGAAACCTTATCTTTGCAGCTAGGACAAAAAGTCGCTGATATTGGAGCCGGAGGCGGTTATTTTTCTCTGCTTTTTGCTGACGCCGGAGGCGGTTATTTTTCTCTGCTTTTTGCTGACGCCGGAGGAAGAGAAGGGCAAGTTTTTGCGGTTGACACAAATCCGGATACAGATCAGCTGGCACGCCAGATCTTCCGCTCAGTTCTTTAACACTCAGAAGTTGTTATTTTTCTCCTAGGCTTTTAAACAACAACTACCGAGCCAAATCTCTTGGCTTTCGCTCGCGCACGCGAATTGTGTTTAAACTGAGGATATTGGAGCGTCTGATTCTTCCTTCATGTAGGCCCTCGCCATCTTCGGTGTGTTATAAAAAATTCCAACGTTCCCTTTTCTGTCAAGAACGATAACTCCTCCTCGACCATTGATTTTTTTCTCCAGCATTTTAACGCTCCGTTCGGCAGCCTTCTGGGCAGTTAATCCCTTTTCTAGAAGTTCACAGACAACTCTGGAGAGCATGACCTTTATTATTGATTCTCCGTAGCCTGTTGCGGAAACTCCCCCAACCTTGTTGTCTGCGTATAAGCCGCAGCCAATCAAACATGAGTCTCCAACTCTCCCTGGAAGTTTGAAAGGAATTCCGCCAGTGGAAGTTGCTGCAGCAATATTTCCATGAGCGTCCATGGCAACAGCACCTACTGTTCCATTTTCATCTGAAAATTTCATTGTTCCTCTATATTTTTCGCGGAGTTTCTTCCACCTGTTTAATTCTCTTTTCACCGTAGTCCGTCAAACTTTTCGAATCCTTGAAGTGTAGCGAATTTGTTCGCTCCTTCTCCCACTAAGAAAACGTGATCTGAGTTCTCCATGACTTTTCGAGCCAATGATACAGGATTTCTTATGTTCCTAACTGCAGCTACAGCCCCGGCGTTTAGGGTCCTGCCGTCCATGATAGCCGCGTCCAATTCGATTTCTCCCTCCGCGTTCAGAACAGAACCGACACCAGCGTCAAAGGCTGGATTGTTCTCCATGCATTCGACTGCTACTTCAACTGCGTCAAGAGCTGAATTATCATCCAACAAACAATTCATGGCAATTTTAGCTGCTCTTTCTGCCCCCTCGAGGCATGGTTTTTCCTGCTTCTTGGGAATTTTCCAAGCCCCTCCGTGAACGATGACAGCCCTTTTCAAATAAACACTCCTCCTTTGAAAGTACAGTGCAAGCAGTACCTTTTTTATATATCGCGGTGGTTTGAAAATCTCATTGTGTTCTTATCTGAACCAAACAACTATCTCATCCCTTGACTTCTCATTTCCGTGACCAGCTTCGTACATATCACATTTTGCACAATTCCCTGTAAACAATGATTGCTGAATGAAAATCACTGAAAAATACATGTGACTTATAGATGGTGTGCATCACTCAAGAGAAAATCATGCCACCAAGAACAGAAGAAAGATTCAAATCAAACCATATCATTTGACATTGCGAGTGTTTCTAGATGAGCAAGGTTGCAATTGTGAAAGGGACGGATCCTGTCGATACAACTGAGAGAGTTCTTCAGGTCATAAGACCCGGAGTAGATAGGGCCCTGTCCACGCGAAAGACAATCCTGATCAAACCCAATTATATAAATTCTAAGCATCCTTCAACCGGAATTACGACAGACGGCAGAGTAGTAGAAGGGATCGTCAAGTTCTTGACAGAACACAAGATAGGAGAAGAAGTTCTTATAGGTGAAGGAAGTGGTTGGTCAGACACATTTGAAGCCTTCAAAGTCGCAGGAGTCGACGCTGTCGCTAAGAGATGGGGCGTCAAACTTGTCGACTTGAATAAAGATGATTTCGTTGAAGTTCATCTGCCCGATCCTTATTCGCTTAAAAAGGTTAGAGTGGCAAGAACAGCTTTGGAAAGCACGATAATCAGTGTTCCAAAGCTAAAGCCTCACAGAATAGCCACTGTCACACTGAGCCTGAAGAACATGATGGGTGCCTTGGCTTCCAAGGGTTCAATGCACACCGGTCGACTTAGTAAGAACATCGTTGATCTAGTGTCAGTTCTAAAACCCAGCGTATCCGTCATTGACAGGATAATAGCGGGGGAGGGACATGAAACCAGTGGGAATCCTGTGGAAATGCTGTTGGCGCTGCAGTGATGGGTGTACGGCGCGCGCGCGTTAGTTTAAAGATTGTCGGCTGCCTAGTAGACTTGGCAACGGGCAAGACCTTAAGCATGGGCTTTGTTGAAAATCCCCAAATTATCCATGGCGAAGATGTAGTTTCTAGGATAACCTTCTCAGCGAACCATGCTGATAAACTGCAAACCTTGCAGAGGCTTCTGGTGGAGGGAATAAACAGCGTTTTAAGTTACAATTGCGCCCAGGTAGGGGTTCATCCCAAAGACGTCTATGAAGTGACAGTTGTTGGAAACACGGCGATGCATCACTTTTTTTTGGGAATAAATCCCAAATATGTTGCAATTTCTCCATTCACACCAGCCCTTAAGCGCTCAATGAATGTTAAGGCTAAAGAGCTGGGAATAAACATATGCCCAGAAGGCAATGTCCATGTTCTGCCGATTATTGCAGGGTTTGTGGGCGCAGACGCCGTTGCCGATTTGCTGGCAAGCGGCATCCACGAATCAGAGGAGCTTTCATTACTCCTTGATATCGGGACAAACACCGAGGTTTTCGTCGGAAACTCCGAAGACATTCTATCATGCTCTTGTGCCTCCGGACCAGCTTTTGAAGGAGGCAACGTTAAGCATGGAATGAAGGCTGTAACGGGCGCCATAGAAAGACTGTCCATAACATCAGATTACGAAGTTGAATACACGACGATTGATAACGAAGCTCCAAGGGGATTGTGTGGATCTGCGATGATCGATGTGTTAGCGGAACTGTTCAAGCTTGGCGTTATAAATAAGCGTGGGAGATTTAACACTAATATTAAAACGTCCAGGCTCAGAAGAGCCAACGATGGCCTAGAGTTTGTTCTTGTGTGGAAGAAACAAAGCGGAACAGGCTTAGACATAACCATCACCCAAAAGGATATTGGCAACCTACAGCTTGCCAAGGCAGCAATATTCGCCGGATGCTCGATTTTGATGAACAAGAAAAATGTTGAGCTAGAAGAGATCGATGGGCTTCTCGTTGCAGGCTCTTTCGGAAACTATATCAACCCAGAAAATGCAAAACTGATAGGTTTGGTGCCGGATGTACCAACCGAGAAGATAAGATTTGTTGGCAACACTGCGTTGTCCGGCGCAAAAATGTCCCTAATATCGGAGGATGCCCGAGAAGCTGCCGAGGAACTGTCAAGAAAAGTGCGTTATATCGAGCTTGCAAGCGACCCCGAATTCCACAAAGAGTTCGCAGACGCTACCTTCATCCCACATAAAGACATAAATCGATTAGCGCGCACACTGAAGAAATTAAAACTCAAGTAGAAATCAAATTAGATATGCAAATTCAATTGGCGTAAAACTGGACATAGAGTGTACTGCGGTGCCCTTTTCTGCTCCGGAAATGAGAAAGGATAAAGTTCAAAAAGAAACGATCGTAAGTATTAATTTCCGAGTGCAACCTCCGAATCAGAAGGAAGGGCGTAAGTATTTGGAACAACAAGCAAAACCAAACAGGAACATACTATTGCTGGGAACGGCTCATTCATTGAATCATTCGCTTTTTGTGATTACGCCTACTTTGTTGTCGCTGATTCTGACAAGCTTGAGTGCTACGAAGTTTGAGATAGGTACGGTTTCGATGATTGCGTCTATGATTTATGGTGCCGGAGCCTTATTGGGGGGACCTTTGGGCGACAGGATCGGTGAAATTAAAGCGATCACCATTTGTCTTGCGTTGTCCGGTCTTACTACACCCTTGATGCTTCTGGCCGGATTCGTGAGTGAGTTTTATGTTTATGCGGCAACGTTGACGCTTATGGCTTTTTGGGCAAGCTTTTACCACCCGATTGCTAACTCGTTTATTTCAAAAGCCTTCAAGGTCAGAGTTTCTGAAGCTATGGGACTACACGGGATAGGTGGGACATTGGGCATTGTGTTGACTCCGACAGTTGCTTGGTTCTTAGGCGCGTCTTTTGGGTGGCCTTGGGCATTCGTTTTCTTCGGAGCGCTGTCGATATTATTTACAATGTTGTTTGCTAGAAGAGCCGTCAGTACAGAAGAAGTGAGTCATAGTAGTACAACGATTTTTGATGCTCTGAGAATACGTGAATTGCGGGCGGTCTTGATTCTGAGCATAGCTATAGGGCTGTTGAAGGGTGTGGAGTTTTTCTTTCCTACGTATCTTGAAGAGAATAGGGGTGTTGAGCCTATGTGGGCTTCGGTTGCTTACACGGTATTGCTAGCCTTTGGGGTTCCTGGACAATGGATCGGCGGGAAAACAGCATCTGTGATTGGCTCCAAGAAAACCCTGATTGGAACATGTGCAGCTATCTGCATAGGCCTGCTTTTTCTCTTGTTTCTGCCCATTTATTTCGTTGGAATGGCCATTTTTATCGCGCTGTACGGTCTGTTCTTTAATGCGCACCAACCAGCTCTGACTGCCCTAACGGGAACTCTATCCCCGTATGAGCAGCGAGGAGCAGTTTTTGGCATTTTCTTCTTTACGTTTTTCGGAATAGGATCTGTCTCGCAGTTGATCGCGGGGTACGTGGCTGATGTCTACGGTTTAGACGTGGCATTCTATCTGCTGACGATTTTTGCTGCCGTGGCTCTGTTTCTTTGTTTCAGGCTTCCGGGAGGAAAGAAAGAGCGTTTGACAGAATCATAGAATTTACACGCCAATGTCCAGCGCGCGCAAAAAAACTATTAACTGGTAGAACGATACACAGAGAATCAGCATCCCATCAACGATTCATTCCAACATCACCCTGTCCCTCATCTTCCTAATCTCTTGTTCTGACTTCATCGGTTTCACCTTTCCTTGTGGGAAAGAAGCCAAACAATCCTTTTTCAGGAATGAACTGTATGGGTGCATCCGTATTTAACAAAAAAAAGTTTCCGATAGAATCTTACAAATTCCATGGTTTTATCCTGGTACGAGTGGGGAGTCTGAAGGTAACTGTTTGAATTTTCCGTCGGAAGCGGATTGTGGAGATCGTGTCTTTTTAGACACCTTGGATGAAGCCTTGAACAAAGTGAACATGGATAAGTTGGAAGTCGTGCGGTTTCCGCTGGATTTGATACTCATGCATGAGACTTAGCCTCTCTGGGCTTAACTGAGGAAGGATATAGAGAAATAGGAAGGAGAATAGCAGCATTAAACAAGCACACATTCTTCGTTTTAGAAGGCGGTTACTCAGGCGAAACCAACGGAAGAGACATGCACGCATTATTGAAGAGCTTAGAAATCTAGCGGAACCACAAGACTCGTTCAACGTCTATTGTTTCAAATCTCTTTAAAATCGGTGGAAACCAGAGGGAAAGAAGTTTAAGGTCTGTCGAGGAAAGATAAAGCGAGGTTGTTCATGATTCGCTTACGGTTTGACAAGGGCACTATTCTGTTACGTGGAGAAGTTGGGACTCCTTACGGCAAGTGGGACCCTAGGGTCGGCTGTTACAGAGCCAAAGCATTGCACTACCAAGACGTGTTGGCGTATTTGAGGGAAAGCGAGGTTCGCGCGCGCGGTTTAGACGCAAAAAGTTCCTTCAGATGAAAAAACTGAAAGGTGCTGTTGAAGCTCCCGTAATACACACGAAGAAAACATGCGTAATATATACAAGACAGGTTTAATACAACAAACGCGTGTGATTCAGGAGATGAACACGTGAAAGCAGATAATTCACAAACTTCAGGAACTAAATTCTCCGTAGTCGATCTAATGCTTATAGGAATGAGTTTTGTTTGGGGCATAAACTTCTCCGTAGTTAAAATCGCCTTGACAGAC
>JAOUPS010000137.1 GCA_029879735.1 Candidatus Bathyarchaeota archaeon
AGGAACTGCCGCCTATTGGAACGAGAAGCTCTGCATCTCCCTTACGTTTTCCCAAACCATCCAAAGTCATGTTTGCGTAGGTTAAATCTGAAATAACCGCGTTCACCATATTAATTCTTGATTGTAGAGCTTCTGCTTCTCCTTGAAGAATACGCACTTCAAAGCTTAGTTTTCGAAGTTCTTCTTCCACCTTACTTGCCAACTCTTTCTTCTCCAACAACAAGTTTTCTCAGAAGGAGATTTTCTATCTTGTCGAGTGGAACCTCCTCAACCCTCATTATTTTTATGTGAAACCTTTTCACACGATGCTTGCTGCCCAACTCCGCGTAGACCTTCTCCACAGCATGTTCAGGCTTTATGGCGATCACTTCTTTCTTGAAAGAAGTTTCTAGGTTTGGCTTCAGAATCTCACCTATCACCATGAAGACTTTCACTTCATTCCTCTTCCTTCACAACATCCAAGGCATTCCCGATTATAAACATCTCGGGTCCCGAGGTTAATAAACCGGCCACAGTCGCATAACTATTACCGATTAGACCAGTGCCAACGTAAGGTATCCCACAATTAATTGTGCCTACATCAACCGGAACCTTTAACACATCCTCTAAGAGTTTCCGCTCAGAATCCCTCAACAAAGGATGCGCCAAAACACCCTTGTTTGTGGCGACAGCCAACGAACCAACATATGGTAAGCCAGCGATTTCGCCTGGCACAGCTTCCACTCCTAGGGTTTCGGAAATCTTCTTAATCTCTGATGATTTTAATCGAGGTTCAACAATTGCTCCCCGGCCGTTTGCTAAAACCATGTTCCCATATGCGGTCTTCTTGGTCTCCATTATTGTTATGTTTCCTTCAAAAACAGATTTTATGGTCTCAATTTCCTCGTCTGTAACAAAGTGAGAAAGCAGTATGCCGTTAGAGTTTGCGCATGCAAGGGCGCCGACTAGGACTGATCTGCCGATTGTTACGTGTATCAGCTCAACTTTCAGCCATTTTCCAAATCTTTCGGCTTTCCTGAGCGGAACCCACTTTGGAATTATAACCATTCTATCAGTGGCAAGCGAGTACACGCCTATGCTTGCGCCTCCAACGAGGCTGGATAGGTAAATGGCCAAGGATTAGTCTCCTTCAGCCAAATAAACGGTGACATTCCCATCCTTATCCTTTGCAGCCCTCACCCGAATTTTTCGCGGAGGCTTCTCTATACCCCTTCTCCAAACCCTTTCATTCACGTCATTACTAACGATAAGCCTTTTAGGCTCTTCCTCCTCTTCTCCTTCCCTCCGCGCCTCCAGCTTCATATGTCTCTTTACAAAATCCTTAATTATCCGCATTGCCTTGGGCGCCCTTTTGTTCGGTGGTGTAATCCATGCCTTGCCTAGCGGAATCGTGTAAGTTCTCTCTTCAACGATCTCTTCCTCAATTTCTTTCCGAGGTGGTGGTTTAACCTCCTCTTCGGCTGGAGGAAGCTCTTCTTCAACTTCGACTTTTTCTTCTATGGCTTCTTCTTCCTTCTCCAAAGTTTCCGCCGTTTCTGTTTCTTCAGCTGCCTCCTCAGTTGGCTCTGCTTGTTCGCCTTCTTCCGTTTTCTGCTCTTCTTCTTCGCTTTCTTCTTCCATCATGCGGTTCCTCCTAAGCCTTTATTTTTCTGGTTCTCCAGTGCCTTCTTTTCGGATGTGTCCTGAATTTCCCAGATGTCTTGGCTATAACCCATGTTGGAACCGGTTTTTTCTGTTTTCCTGCCTTTGAAAGTCTCCGTTTTTTGGCTGTAGGTTTGTTTCGAGTCATGCCTATATCCTCCTTATCTTTGGTTCACGTTTACGGGCTTGTATTTGAATGAGTATTTGTTTCAGCTGCTTATCTGTTAATGGTATAGGCAGTTTTCCCTGTTGCGCGAGTTGAATTAGCTGCAACTCCAGCTGTGATGTAAATTCTGGTTTAACCATTTTCAAATTCGTCAGCCTTTGTCTGGCTTCTGGTGTCAATATGTTTCTAAGCAAAGCTTGCTTCTGTGTTTCCAATTGTTGCTGTACTTGTGCCTTTTGTTGTTCTTCCGCTACTTCACGCTGCAATTCTAAAAGTTTTTTTCTGCGCAGTTTCTCCAGTTCATTCTCTGACATTTCAGGCACCTTTCTGATATTTCTTCAGTTCAGGAATTCCCCCTACTAACTCTTCTTTCAGCTCTTCAGCCAACTCTTCCAGGAGCTTTCTTCCCTTCTTTGTCACCCTTCTTCCGCTGGTTTGGAAGGTTCCTACAAAGCCTGCGGCTTCCAGCTGTTGCAGGGCTTTTCTTATTATTGCTCCGCTTGCTTTGGCCGCATGATCAGGTCTGACACCGTAGCCTTTTCTTCCTCCGTATTCAGCCCTTAACTTTTCTACGCCTATTGGTCCGTGAACATAGATTTTTCGTAATAGTGAAGCACATCGGATGTACCACCAGTCTGGATTTTGCGGTGGTCTCTGGACGTGCACGCCTGTTTTTACGATGGTAGCCCATGTGGGTGGGTTTGTCTCGTCCACATTTTTCTTTAGATAGTTGGCTAGTTTTTCAACAAGTTTGGAAGCTGGGACATCATGGGGGGTTGTCAAGGCTTTTCATCCTCTTGTTTTTCCTTCAGTAAAGTCATGAAGCGTAATATAAAGGCTTTCACTTTTTGCGGCGTTTATAAAGCATAAACGTGTGACCTCTAACCTCAACTAACGATGCTCCAGCTTGTTCAGCTATTCTTGAGGCGATTCCTTGGGCTTCGTCGCCTTGAAGAGCGCTCTTCAAGATTTTTATTTTAACCATTTCTTTCTTCTCTAGTTGCTTCTCAATTTCCCTCACTATTTCATGGGAAAACCGATTCTTACCAATCCATATCGTTGGCTTTTCTCCACCTAATCGGCGTTTGACGCGACGTTTCATTCGAACAGTAAGCTCACTCAATGCTTGACTTCCCCCTCAGTTTTAATGGTGTCCTCATCTGCTTGCCACAGTTCAAACATGTGATTGCCACGTGTGGTTCTCTCCTCTGCTTTACACGCACACGACAATTCACACCGGGCAAAATAAAGCTTTTACAATGCCGGCAAACCTGACGCCTATACTCCCTCGGTAAGCGAACCTTAGCAGCCATAGCCACCTTCCTGGCAATGTCCACATAACGCTGCGCCAACACAGGATCTTCATGGATGGTTTCCCTTGCCAAGTGAAAAAGCTTTCGAATACGCTGCTTCGCTATACGCTTGGTGGCGGCATCCATCCCTTACAATTACTCCAACAGACTTGTATTGCTACTAAGAACATTAGCCTTTCCCCGATAACCCTTATTCACACTGATCCCTACACGTCTCAACTCCGAAAATCCCTTGTATAGAATCTCTGAAACAAACATGCCCATTGCTCTTAAGCCAAGTTAGAAACCTTATGATTTGTTGAACAACTAAATTTTTTCTTCCGATGAACAAAAAGAGCCGCAGTCGCGAAACTTATGCGCAAGGTTTGCGAAACACCCCCCCACGGTTTTTTCACATGAACCTTTGTTTTGAAGCCGAATACTGGATGAGCCCTCTGCACCTGACAAGCCAATAATCCACAGCGGAACCGTCATCACAGAATCAGCAGAAAGGTCCGCTTCAAGTTGTTTTACAAAAATGGAGTGGTGCGGGGGGCGGGATTTGAACCCGCGGAGGCCTACGCCAGAGGATCTTAAGTCCTCCCCCTTGTCTTAGGCTTTCTGGCCGCCTATTTAGACCTGGCTCGGGTACCCCCGCA